>JAYTXR010000153.1:0-21114 GCA_043742865.1 Acetobacteraceae bacterium | reverse complement strand
TGGAGCTACACCGCCGCCGCTTCGTTCACCGCGGCAAAATCGGTGCTGTCGATCAACATGCCGAACAATGACGGCGTGTTCCGCGCCATCTCCGTCATCGCGCCGAAGGGCACCATCCTGCACGGCGAACTGCCGGCGGCCTGCGCGGCGCGCGGGCTGACCGGATTTCGTGCCGCCGATTGCGCGTTCGGCGCGCTGGCGCTGCTGTATCCGGATCGGGTGTTCGCGGCGTCCGAGGGCGGCAACACCGGCATCACCATCGGCGGCTACGACGCGCAGCGAACCCCGTTCATCTACGTGGATTTCCTGTCCGGCGCCTGGGGTGCGCGCCCCTGGGCCGACGGGCTGGACGCCAACACCTCGATGTTCGCCAACATGGCGAGCTTTTCCATCGAAGTGATCGAGGCGGAGAATCCGTTGGAAGTGCTGGATTACGAAATGGTGCCGGATACCGCCGGGGCGGGAAAATATCGCGGCGGCGTGGCGCTGCGGCGGACCTGGCGGATGCTGGCCGACGAGGGCATTTTACAGGTCCGCGCGGACCGCCAGACCCACCGC
The DNA here is from genome assembly GCA_043742865.1 of Acetobacteraceae bacterium. Taxonomy (GTDB): domain Bacteria; phylum Pseudomonadota; class Alphaproteobacteria; order Acetobacterales; family Acetobacteraceae; genus PALSA-911. The sequence goes on along the minus strand of JAYTXR010000153.1, from coordinate 20,556 downwards.
CCCTACGGCCTGCAAGGCGGCGGCCCCGGTGCGGCCGGGCGCAATGTGCTGGATCCCGGCCTGCCGACCGAGGCGACGCTGCACGCCAAGCTGACCATGACTTTTCGCCATGGCCAAATTTTCCGCCACGAACTGCCCGGCGCGGGTGGCTGGGGCAATGCGCTGGACCGCGATTTCGCCGCCGTGGCCAAGGATTTGTACGACGGATTGGTAACGATCAACGGCGCGGCACGCGATTACGGTGTGGTGGCGCATGGCGATCCGCCGGCGATCGACGAAGCGGCCTCGATTTCGTTGCGAACCCGACTGCGCGAGACCCGCCCCAAATTGCCGGACGTGGCGTTTTTGCCGGCGCAAGCAGCGCAATGAGCCTGCGTCTAGGTATCGACATCGGCGGCACCTTCACCGATCTGGTCGCCATCGCCGCGGATGGGCGCGTGCTGACCCGCAAGACCGCCTCCACTCCGCACGACTACGGCGAGGGCATCGCGGCTGGGCTCGCCGATTTGCTGGCTGAGGCCGGCGGCGTTGTGTCCGAGGTGCTGCACGGCACCACGATCGGCTCCAACACCCTGCTGGAGCGGCGCGGCGCGCGAACCGCGCTGATCACCACGGCCGGTTTTCGCGACGTGCTTGAAATCCGCGACCTGCGCATGCCACGATTATACGATTTGCGCTGGACCAAGCCGGCAGCCCTTGTCGAACGTCGGCTGCGGCTGACGGTGATCGAGAGGATGCGCCCAGACGGAACCATATCCACGCCATTGGATACCGCGAGCCTGCAAGCGGCGATCCAGTTCCTGCGGGCGGAAAAAATCCAGTCGCTGGCGATCTGCCTGCTGCATTCCTACGCCAATCCAGCGCATGAGAACGCCGTCGCCGAGGCCGTCGCCGCCGCATTTCCAACCATCGCGATCTCCAAAAGCTCGGAAATCCTTCCTGAAATAAAGGAATACCCGCGCACATCCACCACCGTTGTGAACGCCTATATCCAGCCGGTGGTACGGACCTACCTGACGGCGCTGGCCGCACGGCTGGCGGCGATGGGGATTTCGGTGCCGTTGAAACTGATGCAGTCCAATGGCGGCCTGGCCTCTTCCGGCTTCGCCGCTTCCCAGCCGGCGCATATCGTCGAAAGCGGCCCCGCCGCCGGCGTGGTCGGCGGTGCCGCGCTGGCCGCATGGCTGGGCGAGGACCGGATCATCACCTTCGACATGGGCGGCACGACGGCGAAAGCCGGGCTGGTGGAGAATGGCGAGGTGCTGCGCAGCGAGGCGTTGGAGGTCGGCGGCGGCGTGATGACCGGTTCGCGCCTGCTGGTCGGCGCCGGTTATCTGTTGAAACTACCGGCGATCGACCTGGCGGAAGTCGGCGCCGGCGGCGGCTCGATCTGCCGTCTCGATGCGGCGGGCGCGCCGAAAGTGGGGCCGGAAAGTGCCGGCGCCGATCCCGGCCCGGCCTGCTACGGCCGCGGCGGCAGGCACCCGACGATCACCGATTGCAATCTGGTGCTCGGCTATCTCGATCCGGCCGGGCTGGCGGGCGGGGCTTTGAGGCTGGATGCAGCGGCGGCCCGCGACGCCGTGGCACGGAACCTGGCCGAACCGATGGGCTGCTCGGTGGAAGCCGCGGCGAACGGAATGCTGCTGCTGGCCGCGGCGACGATGATGCGCGCCATCCGCGCCGTGTCGGTGGAACGCGGGCGCGATCCGCGGCGGTTCACCCTGCTGGCATTCGGCGGAAACGGGCCGATGTTTGCCGCCGCCATCGCCGCGGAACTGGGAATTGCTCGAATACTGATCCCGCCGATGCCCGGCCTGTTCAGCGCCTTCGGCCTTCTGGTCGGCGATACCGAGCATCATCTCAGTCGCAGCCTGCGTCTGCGTGTTTCCGCGAACCCCGGAGTGGCGGACATCGCGCGGGTGCGGGAGTTGCTGGACGGGTTGGCCAAAACCGGCGCGGAACGGCTGGCAGAGGACGGATTTGGCGCGGATCGGCGCATTTTCCTGCTGTCGGGTTCCGCGCGCTATGTCGGCCAGTCCACCGAGATCCCGGTGCCGTTGGCGATGACCGATGCCGCCACGCTGCTGTCGGCGCTGCCGCGGCGGTTCGCCGCCGAGCACGAACGCACCTACGGCTTTCGCGCGCCGCCCGAGGAAGCGGTGGAACTGATGGGCCTGTCGCTGATCGCGCGGGGCAGGGCGGAGCGTCCGCGCCTGCCCGCTTCCATTCCCCCGGCCAGAGCCAAGGTGCCCGCCAGCCGCCGCGCGTGGTTCGCTGGCCAGGGATGGATCGACACGCCGGTCGTGGACCGTGCGGGTCTGGCCGGCCCCGGCAGGGCCGGGCCGCTGATCCTCCAGGAATATGATGCCACCTGTCTCGTGCCGCCGGGCGCCACAGTGACGCTGGACGATTTCGGCAATATCCGTATTAGTCTGACCCGCTGACCCCGTTCAGGTCCGGCTGTTGGCGGCCAGCAGCAGGGATGCCGGTAGCCAGGCGCGGGTGACCATCCAGCCGCCATGGCGGAATTCCATCTGCACGCGCAAATCGTTGTCGGGGCCGGCTGGGCCGGGCATCCCGACGACCACGATGAACTCCCGCGGCGAGTGGAAGAACGCCCAGGTCAGGTGCATCTCGCCATTGTCATCGGCCTTCACGATCCGCGGTGAACGGGCGGCGGAGACCAGTGCCTCCGGGGATATGTTGGCATCCACGACACTCCCCGCGACGCCGCGCACGAAAGAATACCCGAACGGCGGCAACGTACCCCCGTTGGCGGCTTCCGCCGCCGGCATGTCGGTCACGGCGTCGCAGATGTCTTCCTTCACCCCGTCACGAACCGAATCCCAGGAAACCAGGGTGGCCAGCAGATCGGAATCGCCATTGGAAACCGCGCTGGCGAGCCGATACAGCGTCACATAGGGATAGGCGACATAAACTGCCGCCATACCGATGATTGCCGAGAAAACCAGGCGTCTGAGCTTCATGGCAACTACTCCCGCACCCTGTACCGGCACCCTGTGCCGGCACAGAACCCTATAAATCCAACATACAACCATAATAGTGCCAAACCCGTGAAGGCTGCATTCATTTCATCCATTGGGCGGAACGACCACAACCGGGCCGATATCGGAAGGCGCAACACCGACCAGCGTTGCATACAGCCCCGGATCGGTCGCGCCCTCGGTGCTGAACAGCAGCACGCGACTATCGGCGGTTAGCCCCAGGGTCTCGCGCGCCACCGGATCCGCCGCCGCCAACAGCAACCCCGCCAGGCCGGCGACGCCCGATTCGCCGGCGACGATCCCCTGTTCCGCCAGTATTTTGAGGCAGTCGATCGCCGCCGCGTCGGGGATCGCCATGAACGCGGCGGCGCCGCGTTCCAGTTCCTGCCAGGCCAGCAGGCTCGGCTCGCCGCAGGCCAGCCCTGCCAGCACGGTATCCAGATTGCCGGGAACCGCGGTCAGGGCGCCGGCCTCGGCGCTGGCCAAAAGACACGCGGCGTGTTCCGGCTCGACGACGATCAGCGCCGGGGCGGGCGATACGCGCAGCCGCATATGCACTGACACCGCCGCCGCGGCGCCGCCGACACCGCCCTGGATGAACACATGCGTCGGCTGGTGGGCCGGCTGGGGCACATCCCACTGGTCCAGCGCCTCATCGGCCATCAGCCGGTAACCCTGCAGGATGTCGCGCGGCACCTCGGTATAGCCAGGCCAGGAGGTGTCGGAGACCAGCAACCAACCCTCCGCCCGGGCAACGCGGCCGGCCTCGCGCACCGCATCGTCATAGGTTCCAGGCACAATGCGGATCGCCGCGCCATAGGCGGCGATTGCCTCGATCCGGTTCTGGCTGACGGCCTCAGGCACGAAGATGACCGCGCGGGCGCCAAACAGCCGGGCGCCCCAGGCGACCGAGCGGCCATGATTGCCGTCGGTGGCCGAGGTCACGGTAATCCCGGCGGTCGCCGCCCGCCATTTTCCGGCCAGCAGATCGTCGGAACTGGCCGCTTCCGCCAATCCGCGCCGGGCCAGCCCGTCGCGCAGCAGATTGAGCACCGCATAGGCCCCGCCCAGAGCCTTGAAGCTGCCCAGCCCAAAACGCGACGCCTCGTCCTTCATCCGCACCCCGCCAACCCCGGCAGCGCGGGCGATCTCCGGCAGGTCCCGCAACGGCGTCGGCGCGTAGCCGGGCCAGCTGGTGATCTCCCCCCTGGCCCGGCGGAAGCCGGCGGTGGGCAGCACCACCATGCCGGGCGTGCCGGCATTGAGGTTGGCAAACAGGCGGAACGGATGGGGCGCGAGCATCTCCGGACCGTGAGCCGCGTTGCGTGGGCGTGCAACCTTGTCTAGTCCTGCAGGGTCTGGTTCTGCCGGCAACATCGGAGGAAGCGTCAATGAAAATATCCATTTTGGGCGGCGGCGGCTTCCTCGGCCGCAGAATCGCCGCACGGCTGGCCGGCGAAGGCAAACTCGGCGAGCAGAAAATCACCGGCCTGACGCTGTTCGACATCGGCGTGCCGACGGCGCCGGCGGCTTCATTCCCGGTCACCTGCCTCCGCGGCGATGTGGTCGATCTGCCGCCCGAAGCCATTCCGGCCGGCACCGATGTCGTCTTTCACCTCGCCGCCGTGGTCAGCGCGCAGGCCGAAGCGGATTACGATCTGGGGCGGCGGGTCAATCTGCGCGGCACCGACGCGGTGATCGACGCCTGCCGTGCGCTGGCAAAACCACCCCGACTGGTGTTCACCAGCAGCGTCGCCAGCTTCTCCGGCGGCCAGGGGGCGATGCTGGGCGACGATGCGCGCCAGGTTCCGGCCAACAGCTACGGCGCGCAGAAGGCCGCGGCCGAGCTGATCCTGGCCGATGCCTGCCGGCGGGGCTTTATCGACGCCGTCACGATCCGGTTGCCCACGGTGGTGGTACGTCCCGGGCGGCCGAACCGGGCGGCGAGCGGCTTCTTCTCCGCCATCCTGCGCGAGCCGCTGCTGGGGCTGGAAACCGAGTTGCCGGTGCCCGACGATTTCGCCGTGTGGATCTGCAGCCCGCGTCGAGCCACCGAATGGCTGCTGCACGCCGGCGCGATGGACAGCACCAAGCTTGGCCTGGATCGCAGCCTGACCCCGCCCGGATTGTCGGTCACGGTCGCGCAGATGCTGGCCGCGCTGGACCAGGTTCGCCCCGGCGCCTCCGCGCTGGTGCGCCGGGTCGAGGACCGGGCCATCGCCGATATCGTCGCCGGCTGGCCGTCCGGGTTCTCCCCGATCCGGGCGCCGGCGCTCGGCTTCGCGGCGCATGAGAGCCTGGTCGAGCTGGTGCGCGCCTTCGTCGCCGACGATCTGGCGGCGACTCGGACGGAACGCGGGCTATCGGCATAAGCGGGGCAGCGTGGGGTGAAACGGCGCCCCGGGAATGACAAATTGGCCATAGACGCCGGAACAATCTGTTTTTGGCGCAAATTTAGCCGATCTTAGGTCGAACGGCGGTTGATCGAACCGCGCTGCGGCGCCAAGAATGGTCCTGGGATCACCGGGCCATTGTCGGCGGCCGGTCCGGATCCGCTGGGGAACCACTCAGGGCCGACCGTCGGCAAGATCTGGACGTCGCGCATGCCGCCACCTTCTGGCGCAACCGCAATCGAGGGCACGGTAGATCCGCTGCCCGGAGGCGCATCCGCGTCTGAAACGCTGCGAACGGCAAGTCCTTCCGCTGGAAATCTGCCCGCGGGAAATCTTACCGGCGCGGCGCCAGCCATGGGCCGCCAACGCCGGCAGTTCGGCGACATGGTGATGCATGCACCCCATACCCTGCGCGCGCTGGTCCGCTCCGACGAGATGTGGCTGGTGGCGCTGGCGGCTGTCGTCGGCTGCACGTCCGGATTGCTGGTCTCGGTGATGACCTACGTGGCCCAGCTGCTGCACCAATATCTGTTCGAACTGAACGCCGGCCAACGCCTGTCCGGCATGGTGTCGATCGACCCGATCCGGGCCGTGGCGGTGCCGACGCTTGGCGGCCTGGCGGTGGGCCTGCTCGGCCTGGCAGTGACCCGGCTGTGGTCAAGCCAGGTGGTCGACCCGATCGAGGCTAATGCGCTGCATGGCGGGCGGATGTCGGTGAACGACAGCCTGATCGTGGTGGCACAGACCGTGCTGTCGAACGGCGTCGGCGCCTCGGTGGGGCTGGAGGCGGGCTATACCCAGATCGGCTCGGCGCTGGCATCGCGCTTCGGGCGGATGTTCCGGGTCCGGCGCAACGATCTGCGGCTGCTGGTGGGATGTGGTGCTGCCGGCGCCATCGCCGGGGCGTTCAACGCGCCGCTGACCGGGGCGTTCTATGCGTTCGAGCTGGTGATCGGCACCTACACGCTGGGCACCCTGGCCCCGGTCGCGGTCGCCGCGATCCTCGGCTCGGCAGTGGTGCAGGCGCTGCACATGCCCGGCGATTACGGCGGATTGGAGCTGCAGGTGCCGACCCGGATCGAGGCGGTGGATTACATCGCCATCCTGACTTTGGGGGTGCTGTGCGCGTTGGTCGGCATCGCCATCATGCGCGGCGTCACCCTGACCGAGCAATTGTTCCGCCGTTCCGAAGTGCCGGTCTGGCTACGTCCGGCGATCGGCGGGCTGGCGGTCGGCGGCATGGCGTTGATCACGCCGCAGATCCTGTCCTCGGGCCATGCCGCGCTCGCGGTCGGCATCGACGCGCCCTATACCCTGAAGCATATCGCGCTGCTGTTCGTGCTGAAGGCGCTGGCCTCGGCGATCTCCATCGGCTCCGGGTTTCGCGGCGGGCTGTTTTTTGCCTCGCTGCTGCTGGGCGCGATGCTCGGCAAGCTGTTTACCGGGTTGCTGGCGGTGGTAACCGTCGCGCACGCCATCCCGCCGGTGGTGGGTGGATTGATCGCGATGAGCGCGATGGCGGTGGCCATCGTCGGCGGTCCGCTGACGATGGGGTTTTTGGCGCTGGAGACCACCGGCAGCCTGCCGCTGACCGTCGCGGTGCTGGCGGCTTGCCTGGTCTCCTCGCTGACCGTGCGGCGCGCCTTCGGCTATTCGTTCGCCACCTGGCGCTTCCATTTGCGCGGCGAGGTGATCCGCAGCGCGGTCGATATCGGCTGGATGCGCAGCCTGACGGTGGGACGGATGATGCGCCGGGAAGTGCGCACCGTGCGCGCCGACACCACGCTGGTCGCGTTTCGCCGCGATTTCCCGCTGGGGTCGGAACAACGCCTGATCGTGGTCGACGACACCGATGCCTATGCCGGTATCGTGCTGGTGGCCGAGGCGCATGTGGACAGCGAGGGCGCCAAGCGGGTCGGCGACGTGCTGCACTACACCGATACCGTGCTGCTGGCGCAGATGAGCGTGAAGAAGGCCATCGAGCTGTTCGAACAGGCCGAAAGCGACGCCCTGGCGGTGGTCGACGACCCGGAGAGCAAGCGGGTGATCGGCATGCTGACCGAACATTACGCGCTGCGCCGCTACAGCGACGAACTCGACCGCCGCAGGCGCGACCTGTCCGGCGAGTGACATGACACCCGTACTACGCCGCGCGGGCGGGCGTAACCGAGGCATTTCCGTCGATTTTTCGGCGTCCCGGACAGCCGCGCGGCAGGATCTCACTTTATTCCAAACATATCAACTTAAAGACGATTTCCTTTGCGTGGGATAAATTAGTACATTAAAAGATATTCATCTTGGAATTTTGGATCAATAGATGCCTTATCCTTATCGTTTTCGTCCGCATTGGCTCGCCGCCTCCGCCCTTGGTCATGCGGCCTTGGCGCCGATGCCGGCTTTCGCCGGCCACGTCTACGCGTCCAACATGGCGCTGCCGTATTCTCTGACCGTCGATCTGGCGGGCGGGACACTGGCGAATGTCAGTTCGCTAGCCGGCCAGCAAATTCTGACCCTGAATGCCGGCAGCATCTATAATTCCGCCGGCCTCTACACCGTGGCGGCCTGGTGCGTCGATTTTCCGCATCACATCAATATTGGCGGCATCTCCATCGACTTCACGCTTGGCGTGCTGACCGACGACCACATCGCCGCCACGGCAGCGGCTTCGCATTCGCTGACGAATTTGCAGGAGCAAGAAATCGGCGCGCTGGTCGGCTATGGCAATCAGCAGATGGCCAGTTCGCCGTCCAACCTGCTGTCGGCCGCGGTTCAGGCAGCCATCCGGGATGTCGAATATGGCACCCATTATGCCGGCTCCGATGCCTCATTGGGGCAAAAATCAGCGCATTGGAGGCTCTGGCGCCATCGTTGCCCGCCATCCCGGATCAGTTGCTGAATTCGTTCGTCGGCGCGAGCAGCACGAATAACTTCCAATCGCTGGAAATCCAGTCCGTCGCGGTGCCCGAGCCGATGACGATATCGGTGCTGGCGGTCGGTCTGCTGGGCCTCTGCGTGGCGCGGCGCCGGCGCGCCTGACGGATTACGGGCTACGGCTGGGCTGTCCGGCTCGTCTCCGCCAGGAAGAAGCGGCGGGAAGCGAAGGACAGCCACAGCCGCCGGCCGCGCAGATAGTTGGCACCCAGCAGCGCCCCTGCCCGGCTTGGCGGCAGTTGCAGCACCGCCATTACCGGCGAGCTGATCAGGATATCGCCGATTTGCAGCGAACGGAACCGGTGGGCGCGGGTGATCACCGCGTTGGCCGACGCGCCGTTGGACCGCCCCTGCGGGTCGCGGTCGAGTTCCTGCTGCGTGAGCCCGGTGCTGAGCGCCAGGCGCTCGCTGACCGAACTGATCTGCGCCCCGGTGTCGAGCACCGCCAGATCGTTGACGCCGTCCAGGGTGATTGGCACCAATATCCGCCCGCGCAGCGGGCCGGTCGAGGAAACCGTCACGAAACGATCGCTCCACGGCGGCAGCACATCGGCGCAGGGCCTGGCACGATACAGCGTCACCTGGCCTTGCGCCGGATCAATCTCGACATCGAACGCCGACAGAATATCGACCCCAAGCAGGCCGTCCACGGTAACGCCGTCGATTATGTCCTGGGCGAAACGTCCGACCGTCAGGTCGAAATTCCGCACCTTGCCGGTGCCGAAGACGATGGTATCGGTCTTCGCCTCCCAGTTGGTGGTACCGCCGCCAACCCCCTCCAGGCGGCTGATCCGGTGCGGATCGCGGTCCAGCTTCAGCCGCGTTGCCGCCGTCTCGGTGACCATCGAGCGGTCGGCCCCGGTGTCCAGGACCAACCGAGCCGGCTTGCCGTCGATCAGCACCGATACGAATAGCAGGTTCACCCGGCTCTCGACCGGGAACGATGCCTGCCGGTCCAGCGCACAGGATTGCGCCGTCCCCTCCACGCCCCGCGGGCCGCTCCCACAGGCCGCCAGCCCGAGCAGGGCCACGGCCAGCAGCGGTGCGGCGAATCGGCCCGACATCAGGCGGCGGGTCCGGTCCGGCTCTTCAGCAAATCGCGTATTTCCCGCAAATATTCTTCGCTGGGCATCGGCGGCGTGGGCGGCGGCGGGGTCGTGCGGGCCAGCCGGTTCAGCGCCCGGACCACCCAGAAGATCACGAACGCCACGATCACGAACTGGACGATGGCGTTGATGAACAGCCCGAAATTCAGCGTCGCCGCACCGGCCGCCTTCGCGGCCTCCAGCGAGGGATAGTGCTTGCCGTCCAAAGCCACGAAAATGTTGGAAAAATCGATCCCGCCGATCACGATGCCGATGATGGGGTTGAAGATGTCCTTCACCAGGCTGCCGACCACACCGGTGAAGGCGGCGCCGATGATCACGCCGACCGCGAGATCCACCACACTGCCGCGCATAATGAAGGATTTGAACTCATCCAGCCAACCCGGCATCTTGGCCAGCGGCATTGGCGGCAGCCAGATCGGCGATGGCATTCAACTCTCCTGGCCCGGGCGCGCGATCATAGCTGCGCCAGCGCGTGGCTTGCTACCTGGTCGGTCGTCGCGCGCCAAACCTTGGTCTTGCCCAGCATCCGCGACAGCGCGTCGCCCAGATAGCGTATCCGGTGCGCCTGTCCGATCACATGCGGGTGCAGGGTCAGATTGAACACCGCACCGCCCTCCGCGTGCAGAAAATCGAACGCCTCGGCACAGCCATCCGCCCAGACGGCCGGACGCACCCGGCGCAGCCACATACATTCGAGGTCGTTCCATTCCGGCTGCGGCGGCAGCGCCAGCAGATACCGCGCGCCATAGGGGCCGAGCCGATACGGCCGGTCATCATTGGCCCAATCCATGCTGTAGGCGAAGCCCGCCTCGCTCAGCAGCGCATTGGTGCGCTCGGAGCCGTTGAAATCCTGCCCGGCCCAGCCCTGTGGATCGGTGCCGGTGGCGGCGTGCACCGCGGCGCGGCTGGTGGCGATGAACGCAAGCTGCTCGGCCTCGGTCAGGCGGCTGGTGAGGCGCCTGGTGGCGTGCGTGCCATGCGCCAGGAAACACGCCCCGCGGCGGGAACATTCATCGACCAGTTCCGGATACTGCGCCGCCGCCCCCGCCCCCAACGCCACGCTGGGCGTGATCGCGAAACGGTCCAGCATTTCCAGCACGCGGAAAATCCCCACGCGCGCGCCGTATTGACGCTGGCTCCAGGTCAGCCAATCCGGCCGGAACCCGCCAAGCGGGGAGACGATGCGCGGATCGCCGCTCGCATCCTCCGGCGGGTTCAGTTCCCAGTGCTCCAGCATCAGCGTGACCGTGAAGGCCAGCCGCGCGCCATCCGGCCAGGCAAAACTCGGCGCGTCCGCCAGGCTGCGGAACGGGTAATGCGCATGGTCCATCCCCGGCAGGCGCACTTCGTTCATGGGCGGCGCGTCAGCCATTGGCGGCCTCCCGCGCGGCCAAATGCGCCAGCACTGCCGGCAGATGGGTCTGGTTATACCAGGCGGCGATCTTCTCGCCGGTGGTCACCCAGATATCGGGATGCGACAGGATGTATTCCATCGCCCGCTGGAACGCCCGGATGCGGTGCGGCTGGCCGATCCAGAACGGATGCAGCGCGATGCACATCACCCGGCCCTGCTCGGCGCCCTCGGCATAGACGGTGTCGAAATGATCGCGGATCTGGGTAGCAAATTCATCCACCTCCTCGCCGCGACGATGCAGGATCACGTCATTCATATCGACCGAATAGGGCATCGACAGCAGGGATTTGGTCTTCACCTTCAGCGGAAACGGCTGGTCGTCGTGATACAGGTCGGCGGTGTAGGTAAAGCCGGCCTCGGCCGCGAGGTCGAAGGTATTGGCGGTGTTCATGATCGCCGGGCTGAACCAGCCGCGCTGTTCCCGCCCGGTCAGCCGGCGGTGAATTTCCCGCGATTCCAGCATCTGCGCCAGTTCCTCGTCGGGCGTGAGATCGAGATGATAGCGGGTGTTGTAGATGCCATGCGACATCAGCTCCCAGCCGCGCTTTTCCATCGCCTCCAGGATCGCCGGAAAATGCTCGATCACCGCCATCGACAGACTGACGGTGCAGGGAATGCCCAGCGCGTCGGTGGTGTCGAACAGCCGCCACAGCCCGACCCGGTTGCCGTAATCGCGCTGCGAATAGCCGAGCACGTCCGGCCAGGGGGAACGCGGCCAGGGTTCGCGGGTGCGGGTGAATTTCGGCAGATATTCGTAATGCTCGATATTCGGCACCACCCACAGCGCCACCCGCGCCCCATTTGGCCAGCGCAAGGGCGGGCGGTGCGGCAGCGGGGAATAGGCGAGCAGATCGGGTTCCATGACAACGATCCCTTCTTCATCCAGCGATCGGTTATACCGGATCGCAGAGGGAAACCAACCGGACGCGGCCCGGACGCGGCAGGCAAAGCGCAGGCTTCGCCGCGTGTTTCTTGAGATTGATTGTCTTGACAGTTCTTCGCTTTATATTACTCTAACGCGGGATGCGGGTGTTTGTCGCGTCGGACCTAGTTTTAGAAAGCGGAGCCGAACTGATGCCCAGAAATTTCCCGATGCGCTCCATCCCATGTCGTCTTGCCGCCATCGGATTGGCGGGGCTGATTGCCGCCGCCACGCCGGCCACGGCACAGGCGGCGATCCTGCTGCAGGACAATTTCGCCGGCCCCACCCTCGCCACTCCCGGCGCGGTTGGCAACGGCTTCGCGGTAGGCGCCGGCTCGGCCTCCGCGTCCGGCGGCCTGGCCTCCGTCGGTGGCGGCAACGGTGCGGACCAGAACATCTACAGCCTCGACACATTCAACCCGACGGGCACAACGTTGACCTGGCAGGTCAACAGCCGCCCCTCGATCGGCGCCGCCGGCGTCATGATCGGCTGGGCGCAGCCGGGCATCTACACCTGCGCCGGCTGTGGTCCGGAAATCTGGCTGGAAGCCCGCAACGACCGTACGGTTTTCGACGTGGTCGATAGCTCCGGAGTGTTCCGCTATGTCGCAAATGGACCGATCGGTGGCACCGGCCCGTTAACGATGGACCTGACGCTGACCGCGACGACCTGGCAATTTGACGTCATCGGTTCCGGTTCGATCAGCGCATCCGGCACATTCGTATCCGGCTTCGGCATCGCCGACGTGATTTCCGCCGCTGGCGGCAATCTCAGCGCCTTCGCCTCGGTGCGCAGCGACTGTCCCGCCTGCGGCGATATCGGCACGTTCAGCAGCGTGACGGTTGCCACCCCCGCCCCCGAACCCTCCACGCTGCTGCTTTTGGCGGCCGGGTTTGCCGGCATTGCCGTATCGCGGCGTAAACCGTCCTAACCACTGACCTTGCGAAAAAGAGGCTTGGGCTCTCCCTCCGCTGGCATTCCAACTGTCCCAAGCGGGCCAGTTGGAACCTTGGCCAGCTTCGCCCAAACCCGCCAGGGGCCGAGCCCCTGGACCTCATATTCTTGATAAGTATCGGGTTTCCAAAGGGCGACTGCCCTTTGGCGGGTCCAGGGCAGAGCCCTGGCCTTTCCTATGCTCACGGTCGATTGGGCTCAGTGTTGCAGTATTTTAGATAGAAAACTCTGTGCCCGCTCGCTGCGCGGGGTGCCGAAGAAGGCTTCCTTTGGCGCGTCCTCGACGATCGCGCCCTCGTCCATGAACACCACGCGGTCGGCGACTTTTCGCGCGAACCCCATCTCATGCGTCACCACCGCCATGGTCATGCCGTCCTCGGCCAGCGCCACCATCACGTCCAGCACCTCGGAGATCATTTCGGGATCAAGCGCGCTGGTCGGTTCGTCGAACAGCATGGCGATCGGGTCCATCGCCAGCGCGCGCGCGATCGCCACGCGCTGCTGCTGGCCGCCCGATAGCTGGGCCGGATATTTTTGCCCGTGATCCGCCAGACCCATGCGCGCCAACAGCTCCTCGGCCTTGCGTGCAGCCGCCGCGCGGTCGCGCCCCAGCACCTTCTGCTGCGCCAGCACGATGTTCGCCGCCGCCGACAGATGCGCGAACAGCTCGAAGTTCTGAAACACCATGCCGATCCGGGAGCGCAGTTTCGGCAAATTGGTTTCCCTTGCCCCTACCGATATACCGTCGACATGGATGGAACCCTGCTGGAACGGCTCCAGCCCGTTGATACATTTGATCAGCGTGCTCTTGCCGGAACCTGACGGGCCGCAGATCACCACCACCTCGCCCTTGGCAATTGACATCGTGCAGCCATCCAGCACGTGGAAATCGCCATACCATTTGCCGACATTGTTCAATTCGATCATCGGGTCGATCATCTGGTTTCAATCACAAAGCATATTTCCGGCGCAGAAGCCCCACCAGCCGCGACAGACCGAGGCACACCACCAGAAAAACCACCGCCACCATGCTGTACAGCTCGATCGGCCGGTTGTCGCGGCTGGCCACCACATCGGCCGTGGTCAGGAAATCGCGCAGCCCGACGACATAAACCAAGGATGTGTCCTGCAGCATGATGATCGACTGCGTCAGCAGCACCGGGATCATGTTGCGGATCGCCTGCGGCAGAACCACGTAGCGCATCGACTGCAACCAGGTCAGCCCCAGCGCCATCGCCGCCGACAACTGCCCGCGCCGGACGCTGGAGATGCCGGCGCGGATGATCTCGGAATAATACGCCGCCTCGAACATCACGAACGCGATCAGCACCGAGGTAAAGCCGCTGATCGAGGCGCCGATCAGTTTTGGCACCAACGTGTAAAACCAGAAGATCACCAGGATCAGCGGCATCGAGCGCAGGAAATTGACATAGAGCGCCGCCAGCCAGGAAATCGGCCGGACCGGCGACAGCCGCAGCAGCGCGATCCCCGTGCCCAGCAGCAGGCCGCCGGAGACCGCCAGCGCGGTGAGCTGCAAGGTCAGCACAATGCCGCCCCAGAGAAAGCCGGAGCTGCGCCAGATGACCGAGAAATCGAAATTACCGAGCATCGCTACCCGGATCGTGCTGGGCGAGCATCGCTCGCCGTGATCGTGCCGGGAATGCGCGTCCGCGCCTCGATCCCCCGCATCAGCAGGATGACCAGCAGGGTCACGGCACAGTACAGGGCGGTCGCAACCGAAAAAGCCTCAAACGAGGCGAAGGTGTATTCCTCGATCTGACGCGCCTGCGATGTCAGTTCCAGCACCCCGATGGTCAGCGCCAGGGAGGAGTTCTTGAACACCCCCAGAAACTCGCTGGTCAGCGGCGGCAGGACGATGCGGTAGGCAACCGGGATCAGCACGTAGCGATAGACCTGAAAACCCGTCAGCCCCATCGCCCTGCCGGCATCGTGCTGCCCGCGCGGGATCGCTTGCAGCCCCGACCGCATTTGCTCGGCAACCCGCGATGCGGTGTACAGACCCAGGCAGAAGATCGCCGTGACAAGCTGCGGATACGGCATGTCCCGCTTCACCCAGCGGCCGAGATCCTGCGGCAGCAATTCCGGCACCACGAAATACCACAGGAACATCTGTACCAGCAGCGGGATATTACGGAAAACATCCACATAGAGTGTGCCGGCGGCACGCGCGAACCGGTTGTCCACGCTCCGCGCGATACCGATCGCCGAGCCTAACGGAAACGCGATCGCCCAGGCCAGAACCGCGATCAGGCAGGTATATCCGAACCCGGAGACGATCCAGCCGAAGTAAGGCTCCTTTAGCAGGATCGGCCAGTTCCAGTTATATCCGCCCATGCGACAGAACCGCAGCGATCACTCCGGAAAAGCGACCAGATCGAAATCGGACTTCAGCCGGTCCGACATCGGGTAGTTGATGTTGGTCGGTCCAGGCACGAACCATTTTTCATAGATCTTCTGCAGCTCGCCGGTCCGTGCCAGCTGGGCGATGGTCTTGTCTCCGAGCAGGCGGAAATCGTCGTTGTTGCGCGCGATCATCATCCCATACGGATCGAACGAGAAATACGGCCCGACCACTTCCCACTCCGCCGGCTTCTTCGCCGCACTTGCCAGCCCGAACAACACCACGTCATCGGAGACATAGGCGTCCGCGCGGCCCTGCTCCAGGTTCAGCATCGCCTGGGAATGGTCCTTGACCTTGGTGATCTCGCCGCCGTGGAGCTTGATGCCTTTCTTTTCGATCTCGACCTGTGCGGCCTTCTCGTTGGTGGTACCCAGCACCGCGACCAATGCCTTCCCGTTCATATCGTCCAGGCTCTTGATGCCGCTATCGCGGCGCACCAGCAGCTTTGACCCGGTCAGGAACGTGGTGGACAGGAACGCGACCTGGCGCGACCGGCCGATGGTGTGGGTGGAGCTTTCGCAGATGATGTCGACCGTGCCCGCGGTCAGCAACGGAATGCGGGTCTGCGGCGATAGCGGGACGAATTTGACCTCCAATTTGTCGAGCTTCAGCTCCTCTTTCGCGGCCTCGGCGATTTTTAGGCAGATATCGATGGAGTAGCCCTGCGCGCGGCCGTCCGGACCGACATAGGACAGCGGCACCGAGGCATCGCGATGGCCGATGGTCAGGGTTTGGGTCTCGGCGATGCGCTTCATCGTCGGGCCGTCCTGCGCCAGGGCGGATAGCGGGGCGAGGGCGAGCAGAACGGTGCCGAGCAGCACATTGCCGAGCCGAATGGCGGGCGCGAATTTCATGGCGGAGCCTTTCCTGGAGCTGGATCGGTGACGGTAATATCCCAGATCGGCGCCAAATGGCACGCGCCAATTCTCCGCCGCGCTTGCCTGTCCGGGCCAAAAGTGCTGAAGCCTTCCGCATAACCGGAGGGGTGAATGTCCATGACCGGAGGGGTGAATGTAATGGCCGATCCCGACCCTGTTCTGCCAAAGCCGGCCAACACGCTGGCCGCCGAGCGCATCCTGATCCTGGATTTTGGCAGTCAGGTGACCCAGCTGATTGCCCGACGGCTGCGCGAGAGCGGCGTTTATTGCGAAATCTGGCCGTTCAACGCCGACCCCGGGCGCATCCGCGAATTCCGGCCGCGCGGCATCATCCTGTCCGGCGGCCCGGCCAGCGTGCACGAGGGCGAATCTCCGCGCGCGCCGCAGATGGTGTTCGAACTGAACGTGCCGGTGCTGGGAATTTGCTACGGCCAGATGGTGATGTGCGCCCAGCTCGGCGGCGAGGTGCTGGGTGCCGATCACCGCGAATTCGGCCGCGCCTTCGTCGATGTCACCGAAGACTGTGCACTGTTCCACGGCGTCTGGCCCAAGGGCGCGCGCGAACAGGTATGGATGAGCCATGGCGACCGGGTAACCCGCCTGCCGCCGGGTTTTCGCGCCGTGGCGGCGAGCGAGGGCGCGCCGTTCGCGGTGTTCGCCGACGATTCCCGCAAATTCTACGGGCTGATGTTCCACCCCGAGGTGATCCACACCCCGCATGGCGCGCAGCTGCTGCGCAACTTCACCCACCACGTCGCCGGCCTGTCCGGCGGCTGGTCCATGGCCGGCTTCCGCGACGCGCAGATCGCCCGCATCCGCGCTCAGGTCGGCACCGGACGGGTGATCTGCGGCCTGTCCGGCGGCGTGGATAGCTCGGTCGCCGCGGTGCTGATCCACCAGGCGATCGGCGACCAGCTGACCTGCATCTTTGTCGATAACGGCCTGCTGCGCCACGGCGAGGCCGACGACGTGGCGGCAACATTCCGCGACCGCTTCAACATCCGCCTGGTCCACCGCGACGCCGCCGACCTGTTCCTCGGCGCGCTCGACGGCGTCACCGACCCGGAGCAAAAGCGCAAAACGATTGGCCGGCTGTTCATCGAGGTGTTCGAGCAGGAGGCCAAAAAAATCGGCGGGGCGGATTTCCTGGCCCAGGGCACGCTGTATCCGGACGTGATCGAGAGCATCAGTTTTTCCGGCGGCCCCAGCGTGACGATCAAATCGCATCACAATGTCGGCGGCCTGCCCGACCGCATGCGCATGCAACTGGTCGAGCCGCTGCGCGAGCTGTTCAAGGACGAGGTCCGCGTGCTCGGCCGCGAGCTGGACATCCCGGAAATCATCGTCGGCCGCCACCCGTTCCCCGGCCCCGGCCTCGCCATCCGCATCCCCGGCCCGATCACCCGCGAAAAGGCCGATCTGCTGCGCCGGGTGGATGCGATCTATCTGGAGGAAATCTGCAACGCCGGCCTGTACGACGCCATCTGGCAGGCATTCGCGGTATTGCTGCCGGTGCGCACCGTCGGCGTGATGGGCGACGGGCGCACCTACGACTTCGCCTGCGCGCTGCGTGCGGTCACCAGCACCGACGGCATGACCGCCGATGTCTATCCGTTCGACATGGGTTTTCTAAGCCGTGTCTCCAACCGCATCGTCAACGAAGTGCGCGGCATCAACCGCGTGACCTACGACATCACCAGCAAGCCGCCTGGAACGATCGAGTGGGAGTGATTTAGGGCCTTTCAGCGACATCCGCCAACGATCAAAAAATCGACATAACCTACTGGAAAATATAAATATAGCTGTCGGTATCAATCGCCGTCATTCGGTTGGCAGTGTGTGGATTTGACGGCATTTCTGACGGCGTCATCACCTCTTGCTCACATCCAAATATCGCTATACCGTCAACTTGTTAAGGTCGATTGACGGTATTTTTTTCCTTATAAGACATTGATAAAGATGGGGAAAATACAAAACGTGCTGTCGAAAAAGGTCTGACGGTATTTTCCTCAGAGGTGAGAGCTATGCTGATGGATGTGGCCCTTAAGAACCTGAAACCTAAGGAAAAACCGTACAAGGTGGCTGATCGCGACGGCATGTATGTCATGGTCGCGCCGTCAGGAACGGTCACCTTCAGGCTCGACTATCGGCTTAATGGCAGGCGCGAGACCGTCACTTTCGGCCAGTACGGCCCTGCCGAGTTATCTCTGGCTCGCGCCCGTGAGATGACGATCGATGCGCGCCGCTCGGTCCTGGAAGGCAATTCCCCCGCCCACGAAAAGCAGCGTGCGAAGCGGCGGATCAAAGAGGCGAAGAGCTTCGGTGAATTCGGGGAAAGGTGGCTTTCCACCGCAACGATGGCCGACAGCACCCGCGCGATGCGCCGCGCCATTTTCGAGCGGGAGCTGGTCCCAACCTGCAAAAATCGGCTCCTGCACGAGATCATGCCCGGTGATCTGCGAGCACTTTGCGCGAAGATCGTGGAACGTGGGGCGCCGGCGACGGCCATCCATGTCCGCGACATCATCAAGCAGATTTACGGCTTTGCGATTTTGCATGGGGAGAAGGTCTCCAACCCGGCCGACGAAGTCGGCCCGGCGTCGATCGCAACCTTTGTGGCCAAGGACCGATCGCTGTCTCCAACGGAGATACGCATCATGCTCAAGCAGCTTGAACATGTAGCCACACTTCCGACGATCCGACTTGGGATGCGCCTGTTCCTGCTTACGATGGTGCGCAAGAGCGAGTTGCAGGACGCAACCTGGGGCGAAGTGGACTTCGAAAATGCCGTCTGGAGCATCCCCAAAGAACGGATGAAAAGGTCGAAGGCCCACAATGTCTATCTGTCTAGGCAATGCCTCGACATCATGATTGCGCTGAAAACCTGCGCAGGGAATTCCCGCTACCTGCTGCCGTCTCGCTATGACGCCAACGCCCCGATGTCGCGCGCGACGTTCAATCGGATCACGTATGCTGTTGTGGAGCGTGCGAAAGCCGAGGGGTTGCCCTTGGAGCCCTTTACCGTTGGCGACCTGCGGAGGACCGGCTCCACGCTTTTGAACGAGATCGGCTTCAACAGTGACTGGATCGAAAAGTGCCTAGCGCATGAAGACGGCCGGTCGTCTCGCGGCGTCTACAACAAAGCGGAATATGAACCTCAACGGCGGCACATGATGCAGGAGTGGGCGGATATCATCGACGCCTGGGTGGCGGGACGAAAACATCTGCCGGTTCTCATTCCGCCGTCGATGCCAATCCTGGTTCCTGACCCGGCGCTTTGACGGGGCGGCTTCGGCGCTTGCGGACGTCCGGGTGAGGCGCGCGCCGCGTCGAGGCGCTTTCCGTGGCCCGTCGGCGCTCGGCCAGCCAGGCTTCCACTTCCTCGAGATCCCACACCACGCATCGGGTCGTGAGGGCAAAGCGGCGAGGGAATTCGCCGCGCTGCTCCATCTCGTAAATGGTCGAGTCGGCAAGCGGCACGATCTGGCGCAGCGCGCTGCGGCGGATGGTCCGTTTGATGGATTGCTCGGTCATCGCGGCCATGACGGTGTCTCCTTGATTGGCGTCTGATGCCGATGGAAACCGATAGTCTCTGGCCATTGGAAGGGCTGAGTTGGGCGCGTAGGGCTGTGGGCGGCTCTGGCGTACGAATCGGATAGGCAGCCGAAAGAGGCTGATGGCTGGCATCGCATTGGCGGCCAAAAGTCGGATAATCCGCGTTCCGGCGCGGCAAACACCGACTCCTATATGAACATGCCGGCCATGCTGGCGTATCTTGCCAAAATCTGGCAACCTATGCCGTCGTTTGCGATGAGAGGGCCGGTCTATGCCGGACGAAATTCTGACGCTGCCGGAGGTGGCCCAATTGCTCAAGGTCGCCGAGAAGACCGTCTACACCATGTCTCAAAAGAGCCAGCTGCCGGCCTTCAAGGTGCGCGGGCAGTGGCGGTTCAAGCGTGAGGATATCGACCACTGGATAGAGCAACAGAAGGCTGCGTCGCGCAATGAGGGAGCAAACTAGCCAATGGCCAAACTCTCCCTAGCGAAGCTCGAGCGGCATCTCTACGGCGCAGCTGACATCCTTCGCCGCGAGGGGATGGACGCTGCCACTTACAAGGACTTCATCTTCGGAATGCTGTTTCTGAAGAGGAGCTCTGATGTGTTCGTCGCTGCGCGCGACAAACTCATCAAGTCCAAAATCGATGCAGGAATGCCAGAGGTTGATGCTGAGGCGAATTACGGGGAGAACCCCGACTATTACGACGAATTTTTCGTGCCTCCGGTCGCGCGCTGGCCTCACATTCAGGACCGGCTAAACGATGCGTCTGTGCCCTTTGGCTCCGTCCTCGACCAGGCTCTGGTTGGCCTTAGCCAGGCGAACAGCACGCTAACCCATCTTATTCATCGCATGTCAGGGATTCTGTAGCGGGTGTCGCCTAAGTTTCTGATCTTGTTTAGGGATTGGGTGTCGAGACCATCCATCCACGCGATCACGCTGAGCCACACCCGCCATGGACCACACTA
>JAYTXR010000152.1:0-11102 GCA_043742865.1 Acetobacteraceae bacterium | reverse complement strand
ACCGGAGGGCTGCATGGCCATATTGAAGATCGCCCGCATGGGACACCCCGTGCTGCTGGAACGTTGCGCGCCGGTGGCCGACCCCGGTGCTGCGGCAATCCGCCGACTCGTCGCGGATATGTTCGAGACCATGGAGGATGCCTCCGGCGCGGGCCTGGCAGCGCCGCAGGTGCATGTTCCGTTGCGGCTGTTCGTGTTCCGCGCCATGCCGGACCGCGGTAGCGGTAACGACCGCGACACGCCGATGGGCAATACCGTGATGATCAACCCGGACGTCGAATTTCTGACCGAAGAGCGCGTGCTGCGCTGGGAGGGCTGCCTGTCCATTCCCGGCCTGCGCGCCGCGGTGCCGCGCGCCCCACTGATCCGTTACCGTGGCGTCGATTGCGACGGCCATGCCAGCGAGCGCGTGGTGTCTGGTTTTCATGCCGGCGTGGTACAACATGAATATGATCACTTGAACGGCATTCTCTATCCGATGCGGATGCAGGATTTCTCGCTGTTTGGGTTTAACGAGGAACTGATGCGGGCGGCTCAGGCCCGCCAGCCATTGGCCGAAACGGAAGCTCCCGAGACATGATGCAAACCCCCGAACGCCTGCCCGAACGCGACACCGCCATCGCCGCGATGCTGGCGCATGCCCCATTTGACGGCTGGACGAAACGCGCACTACGCCGGGGCCTGGCCGATATCGACGCACCTGAGGATGACGCCGAGCTGCTTTTTCCCGGTGGCGCGGTTGATATGGTCGCCTGCTTCTGCGACCTCGCGGACCGGCAGATGGAGGCGGCGGCTGCGGAAATGGACATGAGCGAACTGCGGCTGCCCAAGCGGGTCCGCGCCATCATCGCGCTGCGCCTGAAGCAGAACCGCCCACACAAGGAAGCGATCCGCCGCGCGCTGGCGGTACTGGCGCTGCGCGGCCGCCCCGTTGCTGCCGCCGGCTGCACGGCGCGGACTGTGGACTCGATCTGGCATGCAGCCGGGGATATGTCCGCCGATTTCAGCTGGTACACCAAACGCGCCATCCTGGCTTCGGTCTATAGTTCCACGCTGCTGTTCTGGCTGCGCGATGCCAGCGAGGGGGATGGCGAAACGCTGGCGTTCCTGGACCGACGCCTGGCGGGCGTGGGCGCGATCGGCAAGCTGCGCCGGCGCTTGGAAGGGGTGCTGGGGCGGTTTTCGCCGGGGAAATTCCGTAGCGCCTGATAACGACAGCAAGGCCGAGCTACGCCCGGACCCGCCAGGGGCCAAGCCCCTGGACCTTTCTCTTTGGGCCAAAGATGCAAAAAGTTCAGGTCGTCCACACCACCGAATACCGATACGCTCAGCCGGTGCGCCTGACCGCGCACCGGCTGATGCTGCGCCCGCGTGACAGCCACGATCTGCGCCTGCTCAATGCCACGCTCGGCCTGACCCCGCCGCCTGCCAGCATGCGCTGGGCACATGATGTGTTCGGCAATTCCGTCGCCGTCGTCGATTTCGGCGACGTCAAAACCCAACTGCTGCGCATTGTGTCCACGCTGGAGCTGGAGCATTTTCCGGTCCGGACCGACCTGTCGCCCGACACACTGGCCGAAACCTATCCGTTCAGCTACGCGAAAGAAGAAATGCCGGACCTCGCGTCGCTGACCCTGCCGCATGCGCCGGACCCCGACGGGGTCGTGAAGGCCTGGGCCGTGCGTTTCCTCAGTCCCGCCGGTCCGACCCACACTCTGGATATGCTGACCGCCATGACGCAGGCCATCAAGGCCGATTTTCGCTACGAGGGGCGTGAGTCGGAGGGCACAAATCCGCCCATTGTCACGCTTCGCACCGGCGCCGGCACCTGCCGCGATTTTGCGCTGCTGATGATGGAAGCATCCCGGTCCTTCGGTCTCGCCGCCCGGTTTATCAGTGGCTATCTATACGATGATAAAAAGCCGGGCAGCGCCGACGCGGTACTCGGCGGCGGCGCCACCCATGCCTGGTGCGCGATCTACCTGCCGGGTGCGGGCTGGGTGGAGTTCGACCCGACCAACGGCCTGATCGCCGGGCATAATCTGATCCGCGTTGCGGTCGCCCGCACGCCACCGCAGGCGTTGCCGATCACCGGCGGATACATCGGCGCCGAAGCCGATTTTTGCGGGCTGGCCGTAACCGTCCAGGTCTCGGCCGGCGGCCGGCCCGAACCGGCAGCGATCCTTGCGCGAGCCCAAACCCAGACCCAGGTTTAGATCAGGATCGCTTCAGATAAACGAAGCTATCCTGCTCTAGCTGTTTGTTTTAACGAGCGATTTTATCGTTTGGTTAACGCAACATAAAACGGTATTGCTCTAGTTCACCTGATCGGCCAGCCGGTCCAGATGGTAGGCGGTATCGCCGAACAGATGCTCGATCACCATGACCCGGCGGAAGAAATGCCCGACCGCGTATTCCTCGGTCATGCCGATGCCGCCATGCAGCTGCACCGCGTTCTGGCTGACGAAGCGGCCGGACTGACCCACGCCGACCTTGGCCATGGAGATGTTGCGCGCCCGCTCCGCTGCGTCCGGCTCGTCCACCATCATCGCCGCCAGCATCGCCATCGAACGGCCCTGCTCCATCGCCACCAGCATCTCGGCGGCGCGGTGCTGCAAAGCCTGGTTCTCGCCGATCGGCTTTCCGAACTGCACCCGCGTCTTCAGATAGTCCAGCGTCATCGCCTGCATGGTCTCCATCGTGCCGATCACCTCGGCCGAAATGGCGGCAATGCCCGCCTCTACCACCCGCTCGATCACCGGCAGCGCGTGGTCCAACTCACCCAACACATCGGCCTTGGACACATGCACGCCTGAAAGCGAAAGCTCCGCCGCGCGCGACCCGTCGCGCAGCGTGTAGCCGCGTTTTGCCAGCCCGTCCGCCGATCCGTCCACCAGGAACAGCGAGATGCCGCCCGCCTCGTCCCGCCCGCCGGAGGTGCGCGCGCTGACCACCAGCCGGTCCGCGGAATCGCCGTGCAACACGACGCTTTTCGCCCCGTCCAGCACATAGCCTGAACCGTTCGGTTTGGCCGTCGTTAAAACATCGGAAATATCATAGCGGGACTGGCGTTCGTAATGCGCGAAGGCGAGTTTGGTGCTGCCCTCGGTCACGCCGGGCAGGATGTCGGATCGCTGCGCCGCACTTCCCGCCAGCCGGATCGCCGTGCCGCCCAGCACGACGGTGGACAAATACGGCTCCAGCACCAGATGCCGCCCGAAAGCCTGCATCAGCAGCATAACATCCACCGCACCGCCGCCAAATCCGCCGTACTCCTCTGCAAACGGCAGCCCGAGCAGCCCGAGCTCGGCATATTGCGCCCACAACGCCGTACTCCAGCCCTCTTGTGCCCTGAGATAACCCTTCCGCTTTTCGAAGCTGTACTGGTCGCCCAGCAGCCGGTTGACGCTGTCGGACAGCAGGCGCTGGTCGTCGGTGAGATCAAAGTCCATTACAGTCCCAATACCGCTTTGTTCAGGATGTTCTTCTGGATCTCGTTGGTGCCGCCATAGATCGAGGCGGCCCGCAGCATCAGATAGGCCGGCGCCATCTGCGCCGCCCAGTCCGGTCCGATCGCCGGCTCGTTGATCAGCGCCGATAATTCCTGTTCCCAGACCGGCATCGCCTGCGGCCCGCCAACATCCATCACCAGCTCCGAGCTGTTCTGCAGCAGTTCCGTACCCTTGATCTTCAGCACCGAGGAAATCGGATCGGGCTTGCCATCCCTGGATTTGTCATAGGCCGAAACCACCCGCAGCTGGGTGATCTCCAGCGCCTTCATGTCCACCTCCATCTGCGCCACGCGGGTGCGAAAAGCGTGATCTTCGATCAGCGGTTTGCCGTTCATCCGCACCTCGCGGGCGACTTCCTTGGCGTAGCGCACCCGCTCCTTGGATTTGCCGAGCCGGGCAATGCCGGTGCGCTCGTTGCCGAGCAGGAATTTCGCGATGTTCCAGCCCTTGTTTTCCTCGCCGACCAGATTTTCGGCCGGCACCTTCACATCGGTGAAAAAGACCTCGTTCAGATGGTGGCAGCCGTCGATGGAGATGATCGGCCGTATTTCGATCCCCGGCGTCTTCATATCGATCAGCAGGAACGAAATCCCCTCCTGGCGCTTGGCCGCGGCTGGGTTGGTCCGCACCAGGCAGAAGCACCAATCGGCATTATGCGCGGTGGAGGTCCAGATTTTCTGGCCGTTGACGAGATAGTTTCCTCCGTCCCGTTCGGCCTTGGTGCGCAGCGAGGCGAGGTCCGATCCGGCGCCGGGTTCGGAGAACCCCTGGCACCACCAATCGTCGATATTCGCCGCGCGCGCCAGGAAACGCTGTCTCTGCGCCTCGGTGCCGAACTGCACCAGCACCGGCCCGAGCATGGTGATGTTGAACGACGATAATTCCGGCGCCGGCGCTGACAGATTTTCCTCCAGGAAAATCATCTTCTGGATCGAGGTCCAGCCCGGCCCGCCAAACTCCTTCGGCCAGCCCAGCGCCGCCCAGCCCTTCTTGTTCAGGATTTTCTGCCAGGTGACGATGTCCTGCTTGTCCGCGGGATAGCCAAGCCGCATCCGCTCACGGATATCGGGCGGCAGGTGGTCGCGGATAAAGGCGCGGACTTCCTCGCGGAATTCGGTCTCCTCCGGCGTGAAGCGCAGATCCATCGCGATTGCTCCCTGGGACGCAGATTAGGTTCGGGGAATACTGTTCTTACCGGCCAGTATGGGCAAGAGGGTGGTTGGGGGCACCCGCCGACCACGCCTAGGTCACGCTTGTGGCGAATGCTCCGCCATCCGCCGCATATCGCCGTCGCGGACGGACAAGACGGCATTATTCAGGATCTGCACCACCCCATCATCGGTCATCGAGCGTGACAGCAGACCCAGCGCGCCACCCAGCAAGGCAGAGGCGATGGCGAGCGAGCCGATGTTCTGGCTCACCATGTATTCGATCGCCTTGTCTACCACCGCACCGGCATGGCTGAGATCGGCCGGCGGATCGCGCGTGGGGTCGGGTTGCTTGTCGCTCATTCGATCGATCCGATGCATCCGTGGGAGTTGCGCTGGGCGATCCTAGCAATGGGCAATCCTAGCACTGGGCGAAGGCCGGTGCGAACGGTTCGCACCTATTGTTTCACCGCACCGGCAGTCAGGCCCGAGACGTAGTGCTCGACGAAGAACGAATAGATGATGGCCACCGGGATGGAGCCCAGCAGGGCGGCGGCCATCAGTTGGCCCCAGTAGAACACGTCGCCGCGGATCAGCTCGGAGATCGCGCCGACCGGCACGGTGCGGACGTCCGAGCTGGTCAGAAAGATCAGCGCATAGAGAAATTCGTTCTGCGCCAGCGTAAAAGCGAAGATACCGGCGGAGATGAAGCCCGGCGTGCAGAGCGGTAGAATGATCTTCAACATGGTTTGGACCCGCGTGGCGCCGTCGATCCGGGCCGCCTCCTCCAGATCCTTCGGCACGGTTTTGAAATAGCCCATCAGCAGCCAGGCGCAGAACGGCACCAGCAGCGTCGGATAGGTCAGGATGACGGCACTGAGCGTGTCGCCGAGATGCAGCGAGTTGATGATGTCGGCCATCGGGATGAACAGCAGCGGCTGCGGCACCAGATAGGTGGCTGCCACCGCGAAGGCGATCAGCGCCGCACCCGGAAACCGCATACGCGCCAGCGGATAGGCCAGCATGATACCGAACACCAACGAGATGGCAGTAGAAATCACCGCCACCAGCATCGTGTTGTAGGTCCAGGTCAGGAAATCGGTTTCCGTCAGCAGGTCGATGAAATGCTTCATCGTCGGATTGTGGACGATCAGCGGCATGATCTTCGGATTGTACAGCTCCGCATTCGGCTTCAGCGCCGTCACCGCCATCCAGTAGAACGGGAACAGCGTGAAGATCAGCGATACGACCAGCGGCAACCAGAGCTGAAACAACGGCCGGACCCAGCCTTTGCCTTTCACCATCAACGCTTCCTCATGTAAATCGCCAGTGCCGCGATGATCAACGCCAGCAGCGGCAGCATCGACAATGCCACCGAGGCGCCAAGACCGAACTGCCCCCCGCTCATGGCGATGTCGAACGCGTAGGTGGCGAACAGATGCGTCGCGTTCGCCGGGCCGCCGCGGGTCAGCACATAGACCAGCTGGAAGTCGGAGAACGTGAAAATGATCGAGAACATCGTGACGATGAACAGCACCGGCTGCAGCAGCGGCAGCGTGATGTAGCGGAACCGGTGCCAGCTATTGGCGCCGTCGATCGTCGCCGCCTCATGCAATTCCGGCGAGATGGTCTGCAGGCCGGCGAGCAACGTGATGGCGTAGAACGGCAGACCGCGCCAGGTGTTGATCAGGATCAACGAAGTCATCGCCAACACCGAGTTGCCAAGCCAGGAAGGCCCGGGAGGCGGCATACCGAAATAGATCAGGAACCAGCTGAGGACGCTGAACGTGGGATCCAGGATCCACATCCAGGCGATGGTCGATAACACCGTCGGCACGATGAACGGCAGCAGCAGTGCCGCGCGGACGATGTTCTTCATCGGGAAGGACTGGTTCATCACCAACGCCAGGCCAAGCCCGCCCACCGCCTTCAGCGCGGTGGCGACGAAGGTGTAGACGATGGTGTTGCGCGCGACACGCCAGAAAACCGGATCGTTCCAGTCAGCGATGAAATTCGCGAGGCCGATAAATTCGCCCGCATGCGCGACCGGCCGGCTCTGCAGGCTCAGATACACGCCGTACAGAAACGGGTAGCCGACCATCGCGCACAGGAACAGCACCGGCGGCCCGATCATCAGCCAGCTGAACACCGCCTCGCGTTCGGTCCATTCGCGAAACCGCGAACGGCTTAGCGCATCGGCCCCTCGGTCGGCCCCACTTGCTGCCTGCCGGGCGGGAGGCAGCGTGGCCGGCGACATGGATCAGGTCTGCTTGTAGATCTGCTTCAGCTGCATCTTGGCCGCGGCGATCACGTCCCTGGTGGAGGCGCCGGCGCAGGCTTTCGCGAACATATCGACGACCACGTATTTCGCCACGCTTTCGGATTGCTCGCGGCTGATCGGCGCCGGCCAGCCCGGCAAATGGGAGGTTTTGATCGACTCCCGGAACGGCAAATAGCGCGGCTCCTCGCGCCACATCGGGGCATCGTCGAACGCCTTCAGGTACGGGGCGTAATAGGTATCGGCGGAGGCACTCCATCCGCCGAGCTGCTTGGGCTGCATCAGCCAGCGCAGGAAGTCGCGCGCTGCCTCGGGGTCCTTGGTGTGGCTGAAGATCCCGTGGCTCCAGGGCTGCAGAATATGATAGCGCTGCCCGGTTGGGCCTTTCGGGTTCAGTGCGTGGTCGGTGACGCGGCCGATCTCCGGAAAGTCCCGCTTGGCGACCCAGAGAATGCTCAGCGCGTTGTTGGTGCAGGAAATCTGCTGGCCGAGCCAGGCCTTGTTGTTGCTGGGGTCGGTCCAGCCCAGCACGTCCTCGAACATCGTATTCTCATAGAATTTGCGGCAGAAATCGATCGCTCTCGCGGTCTCCGCAGAATCGATGGCGATCGTCTTGCCGTCGGGTTCGACCTCGCGCGCGCCATAGGACCATAGCAGCGGATACAGCCAGCCATGGTTGTCGCCAAAACCGTGGCCAAGTTCGAAGCCGAACGGATGGCCGGCCTTTTTCAACTTCGTGCCGGCCTCCAGCAATTCGTCCCAGGTATCGGGAAAGGTCTTGAAGCCTACCTCGCCGAACCAGTCGGTCCGCCAGTTCATCAACTGTCCGACATTGCCGAACGGCAGCGCCTTCCATTTGCCATGCACGATCACCGCTTCGGCCGCCCCCGGATACCAGCCGCCATTGGCGCGGCCGGCTTCCTCGGCGAGGTCGGAGACATCGAGTAGCTTCTCGTCGTACAGGAAAGGCCAATTGAAATAGAGGCAGGTGAGATCGGGCCCCGAGCCGGTTTCGGACGCGGTGGTGACCCGGGTCTGCAGGCCGCCGACGGAGACCAGATCGTATTTGACCTTGATCCCGGTCTTCTGCTCATAGGCCGGGATCAACGTCTTGTTCATATACTCGTCATAGGTCTTGATGAACGAGTTCTCATGCATGAAGGTCAGCGACTTGGCCGCGGCCTGCGCATCGGTCAGGCTAAGGGAGGCGCCCACGCCGCCGGCTACCGCAGCCTTCAGGAAGTCGCGCCGCGACGGCGGCAGCATCGAATGCGGCATCGAAAACCCCCTAAAAAACTCGGCGTTATGTCGCCAATGGATCGATTATGACGATCGATCTTATCTGGGATCACGCTACGGGGGCGGCTTGCGTCAAGTCAAGCAAACGCGAGGACACCTGACCCGCCAACCCTCACATCGTGGCGCCCAGCACCCGCGGCGCGAACTCCGCCGCGCCAAAGTCGAAAGATTGCGATTTTGTCTCCCCCGAAGCGGTTCGCAGCATGTGCTCGCAAATCCGCTGGCCGCATTGCTACAAGGCTTTCGTCGCTGTCCAGGATCGTGCCGCAGTTCACGTCCATGTCGTCTGCCATGCGGGTGAACGTCGCCGCCGGCCCGGCCTGATCGGTGCGGTGGCGAAGCCGATGATCTGGCCGTAGCGGCGGTTCGGCTCGCCAACCGCATGCGGGCGGATCTCGGCCTTATGGCCGGCGGGAATGCGCTCGGCGGCGACCACGCCTCAGGTAAGCCTCCGGAAAAATGAAAACGGCCGCGGATGCTGGCGCACCGGCGGCCGCATCCCACACGCGGATCCGTGGTCAGGCAGCGGCACCCGGATGATTGCTGCTGCGGACGGAGGCAACCGCTTCCTTCGCGGCCTTGGCCATCAAACCGCTGTCATTGGCGATGGTGACGAGTTGAAAACCCATGCCGATCATCCGCGCCGCATAGGCGGCCGAGCCGTTATGCAGCCCGGCGAATTTTCCGTGCTTCTTGCAGGATGCCAGCAGCTTTTCGTAGATCGCCAGGATATTCGGCTCCTCGCGGTCCAGGGTCGGGATCATGCCGAGCGACAGGCCCATATCGGACGGGCCGATATAAATACCGGAAATACCGGGCACCGACAGGATCTCGTCGATGTTGTCGATACCTTCGCGCGTCTCGATCATCGGAATGACCATGATCTCGTCATTCGCGGTGGATTGATACGCGCTCGCCTCGCCGTACATCGCAGCCCGGATCGGGCCGTTGGAGCGTTTGCCCATCGGCGGATACAGGCAGGCATCGGCCAAGGCTTTCGCCTCGGCGGCGTTGTTGACCATCGGGCAGATCACGCCCATGGCACCACCGTCCAGCACCTTGCCGATGATCCCCGGCTCGTTCCAGGGCACGCGCACGAGCGGCGTGACCGGATGGGCCTGCATAGCCTGAAAGCATTGCACCATGGACTGGTAGTCCTGCACGCCGTGCTGCATATCCACGGTCACGGTGTCCCAGCCGCACTGGGCCATGACCTCGGCAGCGAAACCGGACGGGATGGCCAGCCAGCCATTGACGCAGGCTTTACCGCTGGTGATGCGTTGCTTGAGCTTTGTCGCCATGATCGGCGTTCCCCCTGATGGATTTCCCGGCAACGCTAGGCGGCGCCACCTTCGCCGTCAACGAACGGGCTGGTTTCCCCCGGCCGGTTGCGGTACCGTCGCTGCTCGCGTTTCCCCGTCCAACGAGGTCAGGATACCGCCTTGTCGCTTACCCTTGCAGCCGCCCCCGTGGACATAGTCGTCCAGACCGCTCGGGCCTTTCTGGGCGAACGGATCACCACCAATGGCGCGTTGCGCGAACACCACTCGCACGGCCAGGACACCCAGCCGCCGGCGCTGCCCGACGCCGTTGCGTTCATCGAAACCTCCGATGAAGCGGCTCAATTGCTGAAGCTGTGCCACGCCCATGGCGTTCCCGTGGTGCCGTACGGGGCCGGAACTTCACTGGAGGGCCATGTGACGCCGATGCGCGGCGGCATCACCATCGACCTGTCGCGCATGAACGCGGTCCTGTCGGTCAGCCAGCCGGACATGGATTGCCGGGTGCAGGCCGGCGTCACGCAGGAGCAGCTGAACGTCCATCTGCGCGACCAGGGGCTGTTCTTCCCGGTCGATCCCGGCACCGCCGTCTGCACGATCGGCGGCATGGCCGCCACGCGCGCCTCCGGCACCAACGCCGTGCGCTACGGCACGATGCGGGAAAACGTCATGGGGCTGACCGTCGCCCTGGCCGACGGCCGGGTGATCCGGACCGGCGGGCGGGTGCGCAAATCCTCCACCGGCTACGATTTGACCCGGCTGTTCGTGGGATCGGAGGGCACGCTGGGCGTGATCACCGAAATCCAGCTGCGGCTGCACCCGATCCCGGAAGCCATCTCCTCGGCCACCTGCCAGTTCCCGACGCTGGCCGACGCGGTGGAAACGGTGATCGCCATCCTGCAATGCGCCATACCGGTCGCGCGGATGGAGCTGCTGGACGATGTGCAGACCGCCGCCTGCATCGCCTATTCCAAGCTGGAGGGGCTGTCGGCGATGCCGTCGGTGTTCTTCGAGTTCCATGGCACCCCGGCCTCGGTGAAAGAGGCGGCCGAGCAGGCGGAAGAATTGGCGGTGGGCTGCAACGGCCAGGGGTTTCGCTGGGCCACCGATCCGGCCGACCGCAACAAGCTGTGGCAGGCGCGCCACGACGCCTACTGGGCCGCCTTGGCGCTGAAGCCGGGATACCAGGGCATCGTCACCGACGCGATCGTGCCGATCTCCCGGCTCAGCGAAGCGATCCTCGGCGCCCAGGAAGACATCGCCGCCTCCGGCCTGACCGCGCCGATCGTCGGCCATGTCGGGGACGGCAATTTCCACACCGTCATCCTGGTCCCACCACAGCCGGAAGAACTGGCGCGGGCCTGGGAACTCGACAAGAAAATCGTCGCCCGCGCCTTGGCGCTGGGTGGATCGTGCAGCGGCGAACACGGCGTGGGCATCGGCAAACGCGAATTCCTGGAGCAGGAACACGGCGTGGAGGCGCTGGCGGTCATGCGGTCGCTGAAGACGGCGCTGGACCCGAAGGGGATCCTGAATCCTGGCAAGATATTCCTGAACTGACCCGCGGTTAGCAAGGCTGGGGCTC
>JAYTXR010000151.1:0-1850 GCA_043742865.1 Acetobacteraceae bacterium | reverse complement strand
AGCCGGTGATCGCCGGTGTGTTCGAGGAATTTGCCGAAGGCCGCGGCGTCACCAAGCCGCCCTTCATGCGCATCCCGTATGACCGGTCGATGCTGGAATTCGGCTCCGACAAGCCCGATTTGCGCAATCCGTTGCGGATCACCGATGTCACCGAACAATTCGCCGGCTCCGGCTTCGGCCTGTTCGCCCGCATCACCGCCTCGGGCGGGGTGGTGCGGGCGATCCCCGCGCCAGGTGCGGGTGGCCATCCGCGCAGCTTCTTCGACAAGCTGAACGAATGGGCGCGCGCCGAGGGCTCCGGCGGGCTGGGCTACATCACCTATGAAGCGGACGGCGCCAAGGGGCCGATCGCGCGCAATCTGGAATCCGACCGGGCCGAGGCGATCCGTCTCGCCTGTGGTCTGAACCCCGGCGATGCGGTGTTCTTCGCCGCCGGCAAGAAAGACGAGGCGCCGAAATTCTCCGGCCTGGTGCGCAACAGATTGGGCCAGGAGCTCGGCCTTATCGCGGCGGGAGATTTCCGTTTCTGCTGGGTCACCGATTTCCCGATGTACGAATACGACGAGGAACGGAAAAAAATCGACTTCAGCCACAACCCGTTCAGCATGCCGCAAGGCGGGATGGAGGCGCTGAACACACAGGATCCCCTGACCATCAAGGCCTTCCAGTACGACATCATCTGCAACGGCATCGAATTGTCCTCGGGCGCGATCCGCAACCATCGCCCCGACATCATGATCCGCGCGTTCGAAATCGCCGGCTACACGGCCGAGGAGGTGGAGGCGAGGTTCGGCGGCATGCTGGCCGCGTTCCGCTACGGCGCCCCGCCGCATGGCGGCTCGGCGCCGGGCATCGACCGCATCGTGATGCTGCTGGCCGATGAACCGAACATCCGCGAGGTCATCCTGTTTCCGCTGAACCAGCAGGGCGAGGATCTGATGATGGGGGCGCCGGCGGCGGTGCCACCGGAACGGCTGAAGGAATTGTCGCTGGCCCTGGCGCTGCCGCCCAAACCAAAGCCCGGTTAGCGCCGCGCGACCCGCGTATGCGCCAAATGCGGGGGTCAAACGGCGAAAACATTTGGTTCCGCGCGGCAGATGAGGGCAAAACTCCCGCGGTTAGCGCAGGAAACGCCGAATGACCCCCGCCACCCGCCAGATTGCCTTCATCAACACCGCCCACCTGATCACGCATTACTGCCTTCTGATCCTGCCCACCGCGGTGCTGACCATGGCGGTGCGCGGCGGCACCTTCGGGCCGGATTACGGGCCGATCCTGCAACTCGCCACAGGCGGGTTCGTGCTGTACGGCCTGCTGTCGCTGCCGCAGGGCTGGCTGGCGCAGAAATTCGGCCGGAAGACCTTGATGACGGCTTTCTTCCTGGGTGCCGGGGCGTCCCTGGTGGCGGCCGGGCTGTCGGACAGCCCTCTGGCGCTGATGCTGGCGCTGGGGTCGGTCGGGGTGTTCGCCTCGATCTACCACCCGATCGGCACCGCGATGCTGGTCGAGGCCGCCGGGGAGAAAGTGGGCAAAACCATCGGGCTGAACGGCGTGTTCGGCAATATCGGCGTCGCCACCGCGCCGGTTGTCACCGCGTTCCTGGCCGTGCAGGGCGGCTGGCGGGTGGCCTTCATCGTGCCGGGGGTGATCTGCCTCGGTCTCGGCCTGGCCTGGAGCCGCACGAAGTTCCACACCGGCGAAATCCGCCGCGGCGCCCGGCCCTTCCCGGCCATCCCCCCGGCGGCGGTGCGCCGGGCGGTGATCGTGCTGCTGATGATCGCCGCGGTCTCCGGGCTGGTGTTCAACGCGTTCACTTTGCTGCTGCCCAAGCTGATGGCCGAGCGGCTGGC
>JAYTXR010000150.1:0-1972 GCA_043742865.1 Acetobacteraceae bacterium | reverse complement strand
ATTTCCCCCTTGCTGAACGCCAGCGTCTGGCCGACCAGGCTGAAATCGCCGCGGACCAGCTGAAACCGCCCGTCCGGCGCTGGGTTGGCGATCGTGCCGGTCAGTCGGACCCGCCCGCCGAGCTCCGCATCCAAACCCCGGCCGCGCACGAAGATTTGCCCCGGTGCGTCCAAGGTCAGGCCCAGTCGGATATCCGGGCCAGGTGCTGGCGGGGGCGGCGGCCTGGCGCCGGGGCGGATCACATGCAGCACCGGGACGCTGGCCGGCAGCCGTTCGGGGATACGGATATCGGCCCGCAACAGCTTGATCGTGCCGGACAGCGTGAGCTCCGTGCCGGCCTGGCCGCGCAGGGCTAGGTCGGCGTCGAGCGTGGCGTTCAGCACGTCGTTGGATACCGGGCGGGCAGCGCGCGCAGTCAGCGTCAGATCGACCGGCATGCCGGGTGCGAGCACGCCGATGCTGCCGGCGATGTCGATCCGGCCCGGGTCGGGGCCGGCCCGGGCGGTGAAACGATCGATCCGCAGCGTGGAGCCGTCGCCATGCAGTGTGGCGGCGATCGAAGTCAGATGTAGACCGCTGTTGTAATCCTCAACCATTCCGTTGGTAACGTTCAGCACACCCTCGATGCGGGGGTTTTGCACGGTGCCGCGCAGATTGGCCGCCACCGTGGCCTGGCCGGTAACCCGGCGTCCGGCGGCGGAAATCAGCGGGTCCAGCAGAGCGAGATTGGCAGCACCCTCGGCATGCAGATCGATCGGGCCGCCGGAGAGCGGGACGAGCCCGTTGACGGTCAATACGGCGCTGCCGGCGGTCAGCCTGGCG
This sequence comes from Acetobacteraceae bacterium, assembly GCA_043742865.1. Taxonomy (GTDB): domain Bacteria; phylum Pseudomonadota; class Alphaproteobacteria; order Acetobacterales; family Acetobacteraceae; genus PALSA-911. The sequence goes on along the minus strand of JAYTXR010000150.1, from coordinate 1,150 downwards.
TCGATATTGGCGCGGCCGTCGGTCAGGTTTGCGGTGGCGCCGATATGCGCTGGCGGCAGGCCGCGCGCCGCGCCTGCGCGCGCGCGCAGGCCGTTGGCCTCGATGTGGACCGTGCCGGTGGGCCGGGCAGGGGGGCCGGCGAGCCTGGCATCAGCGCGCAAATTGCCATCGGCTTGCAGGCCGGGGACGAACAGCGCCGCCAGATCGGGTGTGACGCCACGCAGGCTGGCAGTGAGGTCGAGCGTCGGGCTGACCCGCCCGGAGGCTTCCAGCACCGCCTGGCGCAGGCCGAGGCGCAGCCTGTCCAGGCTGACAGTGTCGGCGAAATCCACCCGGACCGGGTTCAGCAGCCGCAATTTTTCGCTGTTCCACGCCGCCTCCAGTGTTGAGATCACGGCCTGGCGGTTGCCGATATCCACCCGGGCGCCGGCGGTCAGGTGTATCGGGGCTGGCATCGCGTTCAGGCGCAACGCCTCGGCCGATAGTTTCATATCGGCGACCGGATGGACGGGGTCGGCGATGGTGGCGGCGAGCCTGATAATACCAGCGCCGGCGCTGCCGCTCAGGCCGACATTGCGGGCCTCCAAGATCAAGCTGGCGCGCTGCGCGGTGCTGTCCAGCGCGGCGGTCAGGGCGCCGGAAACCGGGCGGCCGAGCAGCGGGGTCATGTCGGCGAGGCGGTCGATCGTCACGTCCAGGTGGCCGAGCGGCATTGCGGCGCCGGGCGGCAGTGTCAGATCGCCCTGCGCCCGCGCGCTGCGCCAGGCGCCGGCGATCGTGGCGGCGGGCGCGTCTGGCAGATGCAACACCTCCAGATGCGCGGTGATCGGGAAGCCTTGGAGGCCGGACGGCGCCGCGATTCCGGTGATGTCGGCGCGGATGGCGAGATCGGCCAGGTTTCCACGGACATGGCCGGCGGCCTGCACTTTGCCATCGAGCGCGGGCGCCAGAACGCGAAGCTCCGGCAGGGCAAGGGTCCAGTCGAGGTCGAGGTCGTTGCCCTTCAGTGAGCCCTGGGCCGAGGCGATGGCCGCCGCACCGGCCAGCGAGACTTCCGTCAGCGCGATGTCGCCGCCGTGCAAATCCGCCGCCAAATGCAGCTTCGTGTCGCCGCCGATCAGCGCGGGCAGCGGCGCCTTCCCGGCGGTCA
>JAYTXR010000149.1:0-3541 GCA_043742865.1 Acetobacteraceae bacterium | reverse complement strand
ATGGCCGGGGCGCCCTATGGCAAGACGCCGTCGGCCGCCTGGTTCGTGGCGCTGGCGCGGGCGATGAAGGCGGCCTATGCGGAGCGGCTGGCCGGGCTGGGCGATGCCGAGCCGAAGGCGGCGGAAAGCTGCACCACCCATCTGACCGTCTGCGACGCCGAGGGCACCATGGTGTCGATGACCACGACCCTGCTGTCCTCGATGGGCAGCCGCATGGTGCTGGCGCAATCGGGGGTGCTGATGAATAACGGCATGATGTGGTTCGATCCGCAGCCGGGCACGCCAAACGCGATCGCGCCGGGCAAGCGGCCGCTGACCAATATGCTGCCGATCATCCTGAAGGACGCGAACCGGCCCTGGATCGCCGCCGGCGCCTCCGGCGGGCGGCGGATCATGGCGGCGGTTTTTCAATTGATGACGTTTACGGCGGATTTCGGCATGTCGCCGGAGGCAGCGGCGCATTATCCGCGCATCGATGTCTCCGGCCCCGACGGCGTGACCGCCGATCGGCGGCTGCCCGCCCAGGTGCTGGAGGCGCTGGCCGCCGAGGGTCCGCTGGAAATTGTCGAGCACAGCGCGGTGCCGATCAATTTCGCGAACCCCAATCTGATCGCCCAGGCCGCCGACGGCACCCGCGTGGGCATCAGCGACGCCGCCTCCCCGTGGTCGGGGGCGGTGGCGCAGGGGTAGAGCAATATCGCTTGAGGTTGCTTTAACCGAGCGATAAAATTGCTCGTCAAAACAAAGAGCTAGAGCATGATAGATTCACCTACCTGAAGCTGTCATGCTCTAACCGTAGGCCTGGGTGATCACCGCATCGATCGCGGCGATGATCCGAGCGGCATCGATGTCATCCGCGAGCGATGCGATCACCGGTCCGAGCGCTGCAACCGGTGCAGTGAAGATCGCCAGCGGATGGAGCGACAGCGTTTCCGACAGGATCCGGAACCGCGGGATCAGCCGCGGATCGGCATCGCGTGGCTCCGCAGAGCGGACAAGCGGAATAACAACCCGGGTGCCGGCGCTATCCAATCGGCGAGACTGGACGTTGACGACATAGGGCATCACCGACCGATTTCGACCGGGGTTAACATGGACATCGAACTGAGCCACGGGAAAACCGGACCGTCAGAGGGGTGAGAAATCCTCACCGGGCAGGCCGTGCCGGCTATGGAGGTCGTTCGCCCAGGCGATTGCCGCCTCAATGCCATGTTGCTGTGCGGCGTGTTTCGCCCGTTCGGCCGCGATGTAGGCCTTCAGCAGCCCTTCCACCGTCTCCGACAGGTTGGCCGTCAGCTGACGGGCCTCGATAACCAGGTCTGCGCGCAAAGTCAAGTTCACCGGTTTTTTCCCGCCGCTTGGGGTGTGGTTCATCCCGAGGCTCCCAAATTTATGCGCATCCTATGCGCATGAACGCGGGGGTGGCAACGCCCTTCCCAGCGCAGGAACGCTCCCGCATTCTGCCGCCGGAACCCGACCCGGAGCTGCCGCGCATGACCACCGATCCCGCTTTGCTATCCGCCGAGGAATTGCTGTCGCTGTATGCCAGACGCGCGCTCAGCCCGATCGAGGCACTGCGGGCGGTCAGCGAACGGGTGATGCGGCTCAATCCCCGGCTCAATGCGTTCGCCGTCCTGAACCCGCAGGCCGTCGTCGCGGCTGGCGAGTCGGAGGCGAGGTGGCGCGCCGGACGGCCGATCGGGATGCTGGACGGGGTGCCGTGCACGGTGAAGGATTTGCTGGACATGGCGGGGTTTGCGACCCGGCGCGGCTCGCTGCTGACCGATCCGGCGCCGGTGGTGGAAGACGCGCCCGCGGTGCTCGGGCTGAAATCGGCCGGCGCGGTGATCGTCGGCAAGACCACGACGACGGAATTCGGCTGGAAAACGCCCGGCGACAACCCGCTGCACGGCATCACCCGCAATCCGTGGAATACCGATTACACCCCGGGCGGTTCGTCCTCCGGCGCCGGGGCGGCCGGTGCGGCGGGGTTCGGGCCGCTGCATGTCGGCACCGATGCCGGCGGGTCGGTGCGCATTCCCGCCGCCTGGTGCGGCCTGGTGGGGCTGAAGCCGACCTACGGGCGGATCCCGCAATGGCCGGCCGGCGCCTTCGCCGCGGTGGCCTGCGCCGGCCCCATGACGCGCACGGTGCGCGACAACGCATTGATGTTCTCGGCCATGGCGCGCCACGATTTTCGTGACCCGTTCTGTCTTGCCGATGACAACCGGGACTGGCGCGACGGCATCGAGGCCGGGGTGGACGGATTGCGCGTCGGTGTTCTTGCCAATCCCGGCTTCGACGCGCCGGTGGATGCGGCCGGGAGTGCTGCGGTGGAGCGGGCCGCTGCACTGTTCGCGGATGCCGGTGCGATGGTCGAACCAGCCGATGCCGGCCTGCCCGATACCAGCGACGTGTTTGGTCGCGTCTGGGGCGTGGCCCTCGCGCGTCTGGTGGCATCCTTTCCGGCGGATAAGCGGCATCTGCTCGATCCCGGCCTGCTGGAGGTCGCGGCGGCCGAGGGCGGCATGTCAGCAATGGAGTTTTTAGGTGCGGACGCGCTTCGTGCCACCGCCGGCCATGCGATGGCGAGGCTGCACCAGCGCTACGATCTGGTGCTGTGCCCGACTGTGCCGAATGGCCCGATGCTGGCCGACGCGCCGACGCAAAACCCGGTCGAATGCCTTTGGAAGCACTGGGCGCCGTGGACCTTCACCTTCAATCTGACGCGTCAGCCGGCGATCACCGTGCCGATGGGGCTGGGCCAGGACGGATTGCCGCTGTCGGTGCAGATCGCCGCGGCGCAATATCGCGATGATCTGGTATTCCGCGCCGCCCGCGCCCTCGAGATCGCCCAGCCCTTTCCAAGGTTGGCCTTTCCGAGGTTAGCGGATCCGGGGTTGGCTTTTCCGGGGTTGGACTGATGGGGGCTGAAACCGCGATCATCGCCAGCGATGGCCATAACCACCACCCCAATAGCCGACGACCGGAGGGGCTATCACCGCGTAGGACGGGCCAGGGTAATACGCGGGAGCATACCCCCCATAATAGCCGCCATAGGGATACGCGACGCAGCCGGTCAGTGCTGTGGCGAGCGCCAATACAGCGACGAGACCCAATTTGCCGCAAGATCCAATTATTCGCATTGCCCCCTCCTCGATCAATGGCCAACTATCTGGAACCGCGCAACTGTGATCGGCCAGCGTGTTGGCAATATGACGCGATTGCGGCGAAATGGTTGCAACCATGCCATTCCGCGCCGTTAATTCGCCATCTTGGAAGTGCAGAGGAATTGTCTTCTCCATAGGATCGGACGGTTCGTGATGGGCGTGCGCAAAAATCTATCGGCCGTCACCCGGGCTATGGTGACGGTTTCCCTAATTTTGGCTCCGGTCTGGCCGGGGACCGCCCAGGAGCTGTCGCGCGAGCCGCCGCCGGTGCCGGAGGCGCCCTTGGCATCGGTGCCGGAGGCGCCCTCCGTCGCGGTGCCGATCCCGGCTCCCACCGCCGATACGCCGCTGGCCGCCGCCCCGTCCGAGGC
>JAYTXR010000148.1:0-9193 GCA_043742865.1 Acetobacteraceae bacterium | reverse complement strand
GTTCAGCATGGCCGGCGCGGCAGGGGCGTGCAAGCCCGGCGGAATCAGGTATGCGAGCGGATGAAGGCCTTGATGCGCGGGGCGATTTCCTCGCGAAAGCGCCGGCCGTTGAACAGGCCGTAATGCCCCACGCCGGGCTGTTCGTAATGCGTGCGCATCGCCTCCGGCAATTCCCGCGCCAATTTATGCGCCGCGCAGGTCTGCCCGAGGCCGGAGATGTCGTCGCGCTCACCCTCGATCGTCATCAGCGCGGTGCGCGTGATTGCCGCCGGCTCGATCGGCCGGCCGCGGGAAACCAGCAGGCCGCGCGGTAGCAGATGCTGCTGGAACACCGCCTCGATCGTCTGCAGGTAATAGGTGGCGGACAAATCCATCACAGCGCGGTACTCGTCGTAGAACCCGCGTTTGGCGCTCAGGCTCTCGCCGTCGCCCTGCACCAGGTGGTCGAACATATCCCAATGTGCCTGCACATGCCGGTCCAGGTTCATTGCCATGAAGCCGGCGAGCTGCAGGAAGCCCGGATAGACCCGGCGCATAAAGCCCGGATTGCCGACCGGCACGGGGTGGATGGTGTTTTTCTTGAACCAGTCGAGGTCGTGGCGCTGGGCGAATTCATTGACCTTGGTGGGGCCCTCGCGGGTGTCGATCGGACCGCCGATCAGGGTCATGCTGCGCGGAGCATCGGGGTCATCGGCGGCGTTCATCAGCGCCACCGCAGCCAGCACCGGCACCGCCGGCTGGCAGACCGCGATCACGTGCACCTCGCGCCCGAGCATACGGATGCAGTCGGTAACGCTGTCGATATAGTCATCCAGATCGAAATCGCCGGCGGTCATGGGCACGTCGCGCGCATCCGACCAGTCGGTGATATAGACATCGTGGTCCGGCAGCAGCGCCTTCACCGTGCCGCGAAGCAGTGTGGCGTAATGGCCGGACATCGGCGCCACGATCAGCACCGGCGGGTCGTTGGGGCGGTCGGCCAGGCGGCGGAAGCGCTTCAGTTCGACCCAGGGACCGGACAGCACCGTTTCCTCGACGATGGCGACCGTCTCGCCGTCGATCTGCGTGTCGGCGTGTCCGAAGGCGGGTTTGCCGAAGCGCCGGGTGCTGTGCTCGAAGCTGTCGAGCACTGCGGCCGTTACCCGCCCGATCGGCGTCTGGCGCACCGGATTGCCGGGGAAATCGAGCAGGCCCAGAATATTGCTGGCTAAGACCCGCATCGGCGCGAGGGCCAGACGTTGCATTTCATACTGATGATAGAGCATGGGTCCTTGCGATCGGTCAGCCGGGCGGGGCAGGCCAAGCGGCCTGGTGTCCAGCGAGGGAAACAGAAATTGTGCGGTCCCGGGTGGTCAGAGTCCTACCAAAAACTTCCGGTTGGAACGGCTGAACCAGTTTCTTCCCCTCTCGTTTTTGAATCTGGGGAAAGAGAATATCCGTTCGGGTTGCACGAAGTGGAGCATTGCAACACACTTCCTATCCTGCCGCAAGCCGTGACGTTGCGGCGCAACGCGGCCCGGATTTCGAAGCATCTTCTTGCACGGGGAAGACCTGATGACGTCCATTCTGGCTCCTTGTATCGCGAAGAGTCCATAAAATAGGTCATGTTCATGAATAAAGTTCTACTCGTCACCGGCGGCAGCCAGGGCATCGGCGCCGCGACGGCGCGGCTGGCGGCTTCTCGTGGCTACCGCGTGGCGCTCAGCTATCAGCGCGCGGCCGATCTGGCCGAGCTTGTGCTCGCCGATATCCGCGCCGCCGGCGGCACCGCCATCGCCGTGCAGGCGGAAATGGCCGAGGAGGCGTCGATCGTCGCGCTGTTCCAGGAAGTGGACCGCGAATTCGGCCCGGTGGACGCGGTGGTCAGCAATGCCGGCATCACCGGCCCCACTGCCACGATCGACAAGATCACCACGGCGATCCTGGACGAGGTGATGGGCGTGAACGTGCGCGGCGCCTTTCTGGTGCTCCGGGAGGCGACCGCCAGGATGGCGACCGATCTCGGCGGCGCCGGCGGCGCGGTCGTCAATGTCTCCTCGCGCGCCTCGACCCTCGGCGGTGCCGGCGAGTGGATCCATTACGGCGCCTCCAAGGGCGCGGTGGACACGCTGACGATCGGCGCCGCGCGGGAACTGGCGGCGCGCGGGATCCGGGTCAACGCGGTCAATCCCGGCCTGATCGAGACCGATCTGCATGCCAAAGCCGGCCTGCCGGACCGGGTGCAGCGGCTGGTCGGCGGGGTTCCCCTGGGGCGGCCCGGCACGGCCGAGGAATGCGCGCGGGTGATCCTGTGGCTGTTGTCGGATGAGGCGTCGTATGTTACCGGGGCATTGGTGCCGATTTCGGGAGGCCGCTGATGGGCGCGTTGATCGTGGGTGCCGGGGCGGGGCTGAGCGCCTCGCTGGCCCAACTTTTCGCCGGGCACGGTCTGGCCGTGGCGCTGGCGGCGCGCAATCCGGATCGGCTGGCGCCATTATGCGCTCAAACCGGCGCAATGGCGCATCGCTGCGACGCGACGCAGCCGGAAGAAGTGGTAAAATTGTTTGAGCAGGTTGCCGCCGGCCAGGGCGATCCGGAGATCGTCGTCTTCAACGCCTCCGCCCGCGCGGCCGGCCCGACCGCCGAGCTGGATCCGGCGCGCGTTGCGAATGCCATCGCCATCTCTGCCTTCGCCGGGTTCCTGGTGGCCCAGCAGGCAGCGCGGCGCATGCTGGCGCACGGGTCCGGCACCATCCTGTTCACCGGCGCCTCCGCCAGCGTCAAGGGCTATCCCCGTTCCGCCGCCTTCGCCATGGGCAAGTTCGCGCTGCGCGGCCTGGCGCAGAGCCTGGCGCGCGAGCTCGCCCCGCAGGGCATCCACGTCGCGCATTTCGTCATCGATGGTGGCATCCGATCGGCGACCCGCGTCGACCCGGCCGATAACCCCGACAGCCTGCTGGATCCGGACGCGATTGCGGAAACCTACTGGCAGGTGATCCGCCAGCCCCGCAGCGCCTGGACCTGGGAAATGGAATTGCGGCCGTGGGTGGAGCGGTTTTGACGAACGGGGTGTGAACCGTCCGGGCGCTGCGATCAGCTGCCGAACGTGTCGCGCCATTGCTCGATCACCTCGGGGATGCCTTGCAGTATCTCCGCCGGGGTCAGCCGGATCAGCTTCACCTCGTTCAGCGATTTCGCGCCGGCCAGCGGCTTGACCTCGGGGCGCAGCGAGTCGCCGCGGAACTTCACTGCGATCCGGGCGGCGTCCTCGCTCAGCAGGAATTCCATGAACAGCCGTGCCGCGTTTGGCCGTGCCGCATTCGCCATCACCGCGGACGGCGAGACCATTAGCAACGGCCCGTCCGTGGGAAAGACCAGCGCCAGCGGATTGCCCTTGTCGGCACTGGCGAGCGTGGTGCCCGCGGAGCCGGCCGCGACGACCCGCTCGCCGGCGTTCAACATGGTCACGGTGTCGTTGATGGAACGGCCGATCTGCGGGCGGTTCTTCTCCAGTTTCTCGAAATACTCCCAGCCATACAGCTTGCGCATCGCCACGACCCAGGTGCCGACATAGCCGGAGAAAGCCGGGTGGCCGACCGAGACCTTGTTGCGCCATTTCGGGTCCAGCAGATCGGGCCAGTTCGCCGGCGCGTCTTCCGGCTTCAGAAGTTTCGTATTATAGGTAATCAGCACCAGCCCGGCGGCGGTCGGGTAGTAGAACCCATCCGGGTCCAGGCCCTGGAATTCCGGGCTGACGCTGGCCGCGGCGACCGGCACATAACGCGCCAACGCCGATTTCGCTTTCAGCGTGATGAAATGGCCGATATCGGTGGAGCTGAACACGTCGCATTGCGCCACGCCGTTCTTCAGATCGTTTGACAGCCGTTCGAACGCGACCTGTGCGGTGGTGCGAATGACGGTGGCTTTCACGCCTGGGTAGCGCGCGGTGAAGCCGCGGCCTACGGCCTCGGCGGTCTCGCCGTCGGTATGGGCGGTGTACCAGGTTACCGAGCCTTCCTTGCGCGCGGCTTCCTCCAGCGCGCTTAAATCAGCTCGTGCGGAACCCGCAGCCAGGATCAGCGGGATCCCGGCGATTGCGCCCGAGACGCTTCTGCGCGTCAGCATCCTAAATCACCGGCACGGGAGTGGGCGGAACGTAATCGACGGTGATGCCGCCATAATCGGCGAAATGCGGCGCGACCGGGCGGCGGGTGTGGGTGCGCAGCCAAAACCTCACCATGCAGCGGCGGCGGTCCGGTTCCGGAAAATCCGCGAACTCGGTGCGCGCATGCAGCGTGGTGAACGAGTTGACCAGCTGGATCTCGCCGCGCTCCAGCATCATATCCAGCCGGAACCGCGGGTCGGCGGCGTAGGAGTCGAACACATCGATCGCGTCCTTTTCCGGTTGGCTGTACGGCGCGCCGTAGCGCATCGCGGTGTCCAGATTGTTGCGGGAGTAACGGCACGACAGCGCGCCGTCGGTAATCGACAGCACCGGCATGCGATAGAAGAAACTTTCCCCCGCCGCCTCGTTGCGCACGCAATGGGGTCCGGTGAACAGCGGCTCCAGCAAATCCGGGTGCTCGGCCAGCATCGCGTTGTAGACCGCGATCGAACTGGCGATGCTGGACAATCCGCCGGACCGGGCGCGGCGCAGGCATAGCAGGCCGACCAGCTCGGCCCGGTCGGTGTGCAGTTTCAGATTGGCGTTGGTTTCGTAGCTGCGCACCTGTTTGGCGTGCATCTGCTTGCCATAGTTGCGCACGTCCGTCAGCGTCTCGCCATGCACGTTCTGGCTGACCGCCTGGCCCATCAGCGCGCCGATCGCCCAGTAGGCCGCCTTCAGCGTGGTATCGGGCAGGTCCGGGTCCAGTCCGCCCAGCAGCACGAAGCCGCGCCCGGCCATCACCTCCCGCTCGATCGTCCCCAGATATTTTGCCGCATGCGGCAAATGCGCCGGATCGACCGCATGACGCGCGATCGAGGCGTTATCGGTGGTATCGATGCGCGCCGCCTCGGCCAGCAACTCGTCCAGCACCGGACCGGGCAGGGCGGCTTGCCAGTCTTGCGGACGCGTCATGTCGGCGGCCCGCCAGGCGGCGGGGTGATCGATCGGCACGAGTTCCGGGTGGCTCATTTCCGTCTCCTCACACGATAATCCTGTTGTCGCGGAATTGCCGGATTTGCGCGGGCGTGTAGCCGAACTGCGCCATCACGGCATCGGTATGTTCCCCGCTGGCCGGCGGTTGCAGGCGCAGTTTCGATGCCACGCCATCGATGGTGAACGGCAGCCCCGGCAGCTTGACCATTTCGCCGTTCGGCATGCGGGTCTCGAGCATCCTGCCATGCGCGTTCAGTTGCGGATCGTCGAACAAATCGCCGGGCCGGCGCACCGGCGAAAACGGGATGCCGACCCGGTCCATGATGGCCGATAATTCCTCCAGCTCGTGCTGTCCCAGAATCGCCGCCACGATCTCGCGCAGTGCCGGGCGGTTCTGCACGCGGTCGCCGTTGCCGGTAAAACGGGGATCGGCGAGTAACTCGGGCCGGGCGAAGGCGTTGCAGAAGGCGGAAAAATGGTTGTCCGAGGTAATGCCGATGAACAGCGGCTTGTCGTCGCGGGTCTGAAAAGTTTCATAAATGCCCCAGGCCGCGCCGCGTGCCGGCATCGGCGGGGAGGGCTTTCCGGTCGCGGCTTCGCCGGCCATGTGCTGCGCCACCAGCAAGGCCGAGGATTCGTACAGCGCGCTGGTGACCTGCCGCCCCAGCCCGTCCTGATCGCGCTGGCGCAGCGCCGCCAGGATGCCGATCACCCCCATGACGCCGCCCAGGATATCCACCACCGAAGAACCCGCGCGCATCGGCTTGCCCGGCGGTCCGGTCATGTAGGCCAGGCCGGTCATGAACTGCACGATCTCGTCCAAAGCCGGGCGGTGCTCGTAGGGTCCGGGCAGGAAGCCCTTCAGCGCGCAGTAGATCAGCCGCGGATTGATCCGGTGCACATCCTCCCAGCCCAGCCCCATGCGGTCCAGCGTGCCAGGCCCGAAATTCTCCACCAACACGTCGGCCTGGCCCACCATCGCCTGGGCGATGGCGAGGCCCGCGGGGACTTTCAGATCCAGGCACAGGCTGCGTTTGTTGCGGTTGAAATAAGAAAAGAAGCCGGACGCGAAGCCGCGCAGCTTTCGCGTGCGGTCGCCATCCGGGGCGAGTTCGACGCGGATGACATCGGCGCCCAGATCGCCCAGCACCAATCCGCAGGACGGGCCCATGACGGTATGCGTGAGCTCGAGCACAACCAGCCCGGATAGCGGCATACTCAATTCAGCATCCAGGGCGCGCCATGTTCGGCGGCGATGGCGCGAACCTTTTCAAATAGCCCGGCGCCGATCGGGATGCCCTCGATCATTCGCCGGGCGGCGTTGCGGCGCTCGGGGTCGCCGGCCACCATCACCGGGCGGGCCGGGTCGATCGGCGTCGTGGCGCGCAGTTCATCGCAGAAGCTGGCGACATCGGCGCGGAAATCCTCGGGGTCGCGGAACAGGCCGGGATCGATCGCCAGGAAGAAATGGCCGATATCCTGCCCGAAGGGTTGTTTCATATGCATCGGCGAGGTGATCAGCGTGGCGCCCGACAGGCAGGCGCCCAAAATATTGACCATCGCCGCCAGGCCGTAGCCCTTGTGGTTGCTGCCTTCCGCGGTGCCGCCCAGCGGCGTCAGCGAGCCGCCCTTGTCGGTCGCTTCCAGCGGATCGGTGCTGGGCAGGCCTTCTTTGGTGACCAGCCAGCCGGGCGGGGTGGGCAGGCCTTCGTTGAACTTGTTGCGGACTTTCCCCCCCGCCACCGTGGTCGTCGCCATGTCCAGCAGGAACGGCTCGCCATCACGGCCGGGGGCGGCGAATGCCCAGGGGTCGGTGCCCAGCCGTGCGACGGCGCCGCCCGCGGGAGCCACCTGCCGGCCCGATGCGCTGGTGGCGACCATGCCGATCAACCCGGCCTCGGCGGCCATTTGCGCGTAAAAGCCGCAGGCACCGAAATGCGCCGAGTTGCGCACCGAGGAGATCGCCATGCCGGAGATCTGGGCCTTGGCGATCGCGGTGCCCATGGCGAAACGCGACGTCAGATGGCCGAGCCCGGCATTGCCGTCGATCAGCGCGGAGACCGGGGTTTGGCGCAGGATCGTGGGCTGCGCCTTGATGTTCACGCGCCCTTGTTTCCAGCGCTCGTGATAGACCGTGAGCATCGAAAAACCGTGACTGTCGATGCCGTGCAGATCGGCCCAGGCCATGATTTCCGCGGTGCGGTCGGCGTCCTGTCGGGCCATGCCCCAGCTGAGCAGGATGGCTTCGATCTGGGCACGGTGGGTGGCGTAGGAAGCCGGCATGGGCGGAAACTCCGATCAGGGGGGCGGCCAGGGGTTCAGGCGGCGGTCTGGATTTCGCGCACCGGACGCAGGAACTCCGGTTGGAAGATTTTGGTCGCCATCACCTGGCAACGCCGCATCAGCCGGATTTCGTCGGGCCGGTAATCGGCGATCGCCTGATGGATGGTGCCCAGATTGTCCCAGACCAGCAGGTCGTTTTCGGTCCAGCGATGGGTCCAGCGATATTTTGGCTGCAGCTGGTGGGCGAACAGGAAGCGCAGCATGTCGTCGCTTTCAGCCTGCGCCAGTTCGTTGATCCGGATCGCGAAGCCGGGATTGCAGTACAGCGACTTCTGGCCGGTGATCGGATGGGTCAGGAATACCGGATGCACCGACGGCGGCCGGCGGCGACGCTGTTCCTCGGTCAATGCGGGGCGCTCGCTGGCTTTTTCGTGGCGCATCATTTCCCAGAATTTGTTGAAGTCATGCGTCGCGGTCGCGTCCGCCAGCGACGTTTTTATGTCGGCCGGCAAATCTTCGTAGGCGCGGTGCATGTTGGAGAATTCGGTGCCGCCGAGCGGCTGGCCGTTGCGGCGGGGAATTTTGATCCCAAACAGCACATTCACAAAACCGACCACGTCGCGATAGGACATGTCGGTGTGCCAGGCCTGCCCGGCATCGGGGGAGCCGATATAGGCGCCATCCTGCTTGATGTTGGACAGAATTCCGACTTCGGGCGTTTCGGCCTGAACCGCGGTGACCGAGCCCTGGATGTCGCCGAACCGCTCGGAAAACACCCGCAATTGATCCTGTGTCAGGTCCTGGTTTGGAAACCGCAGGACGCCATAACGGCCCAGCGCCACCAACAGCCTGGCGAAAATTTCTTGTTCGATCGGCCCGGACGCGTCCAGCCCCTCGATCGTGGCGCCGATCACGGCGTCATTTGGTTGAACCGTGAACATTTCCGTTGCCTCCCGTTTCCCAGGTAAACCCCAGTCTAACCGGTCGCGGATGCTCCGCCAGTGGGGCAATCGGGTGAAGGGAAGTAAGGCCAGGGGGCACTGCCCCCTGGACCCCCGCCAAAGGCGAGCCTTTGGAAACCTTCCATTAGTTGAGGGAGCAAGGGGGCCGACTTAGACCCGGCATGGACGGCCCCCTTGCTCCCTCAACTAAAAGTATGGAGTTCTAAGGGCTTGCCCTTAGCGGGGTCCAGGGGCAGAGCCCCTGGCCTTGCTTTCAGGCCGGCGAGGGCTCCAGCACCGCATCGATCTCGCGCGACACGTCGTCGATATCGGCCATTCCGTCCACGGTCCGCAAATTGCCCTGGGCCTGGTAATAGGGCAGCAGCGGCGCGGTCTGGCGGTGATACGCCTCCAGCCGGGCGATGACCGTCTCCCGGTTATCGTCGGCGCGGCGGGTGAAGTCCGTGGCGCCGCAGGTATCGCAGATCCTCGCTTCCGCCGGGGGCTTGAAGCTGTCGTGATACCCCGTGCCGCATTTGGCACAGGTGAAGCGCCCGGAGATCCGCTCCACCAGGGCGGCATCGTCCACCTTCAACTCGATCACCGCATCCAGCGCCAGCTTCCGCTCGGTCAGCAGCCGGTCCAGCGCCTCGGCTTGCGGCACGGTGCGCGGAAAGCCATCCAGGATGAAGCCCTGGGCGCAATCGGGCTGTTCCAGCCGGTCGCCGAGCATGCGAAGGATGATGCCGTCGGAGACCAGCTGGCCGGCCTCCATGACCGCGCGGGCCTCGCGCCCCACCGGGCTCCCCACGGCCACCTCGGCGCGCAGCATGTCGCCGGTGGAGATTTGCGCGATGGCAAAATGGTCCTGCAGGCGCTTGGCCTGGGT
>JAYTXR010000147.1:0-11531 GCA_043742865.1 Acetobacteraceae bacterium | reverse complement strand
AAGGAAATTATTGAGGGCATTAGTAAACTAGGATTGGCCGGTCTCGAGAAAATCTCTTATCCTCATGAGACACTGCATGAAATAATTACGAACGCCGTTCTGCATCGGGACTACAGCTTCCCTGTTGACGTTCACGTCCGTATCTATGATAACCGAATAGAGATTGAAAGCCCTGGACGGCTCCCTGGGCATATAACGAAAACGAATATCCTGGATGAACAATCGGCACGTAATCCAAAGATTGTCCGGCTAATTAACAAGTTTCCGGACGCGCCTAACAAGGACGTTGGAGAAGGTTTGAACACTGCGTTCGAGGCAATGCGGAAGCTGCGTCTACAGCCGCCTGAGATCGAGGAACGTGAAAATTCTGTTATCGTTCACATACGTCACACCTCTCTCGCCTCATCGCACGACATAGTAATGGACTACCTCAAGAATCATGAGGAGATTTCGAATCGCACAGTGAGAGAGCTTACCGGAATCGGCTCAGAAAACGTTGTGAAGCAGGTTTTTCTTGATCTTGCTGCTCGCGATTTGTTGGAGCGGGTTCCAGGAAAGAAGGGGAGTGCGTCTGCTTGGCGAAAACATATTGGCTTCTACGATGGGCCGGCCGCTGAGGGCCGGCCAGAGGATGACGATTAATGAGCGAATTGCTGGTATCCAATTTGAAGCAGGCGGTCGAATCCCAGCACGGCGGCCATGCCACCTTGGCCCAAACCGTGCCGGTCAACGAACGCTACCAAGGCCAGCCTGTCTGGAAGGGCATCGTCCACGTCTTCGACCTAGAGGGCCACTCTAGCGCTACCCGCGCCTATGCGTGGTCGTCTTCCATCGAAGGAAGCGACAAGCGCCGGTTCTTCGCCGTGCTACAGCTTGGGGCGATCAAGACGCCTCTGGATGCGGTGCGGGCGGCGATCGTGGCGGAGCACAGAGAGGGGGGAAGCAAAATTGGCAATTGACCAAAAACGCCGAGCACGACGGGCCTGGCGGATACTTGCCAAATTGGCCTCAAAAAAGAGTCCACCGCTCTCTTACGGAGAAATATGCGAAGCGTTGGGATATCACTGGAGGGCCGCGCGGTGGTTCCTTGGAGTCATCCAGACTTACTGCTACGAGAATGACTTGCCCCCATTGCAGGCTTTGGCAGTCAACAAGAGAAGTCGCATACCTGGACCCGGCTATGATGGTTCCCCTCGAACCCCAGCCGAACACCAGAAGGCACTCCGAGCAGTCTACAAACGGGCTTGGCCAGCTAAGGCTCCGTTTTAACCGAGCTTCTTAATTCAAATTAGGACACTACCAAAACAGGGAGGAAATTCCTAAGTCGACCAATGCTCCGTCCGCGACAATGTCTCCTGACGAACACCGCAGGATGCTTACCCGTGCGGCGCTCGCCGCCACCATCGGAACCACCATCGAATGGTATGATTTCTTCCTGTACGGCACCGCCACCGGCCTGGTTTTCGGGTCGTTGTTTTTTCCGAACGACGACCCGTTGGTGGCTACCCTCAATGCGTTCGGGATCTACGCCGTGGGATTCGTTGCCCGCCCGATCGGCGCGGCGATTTTCGGTCATTTCGGCGACCGGATCGGCCGGAAGTCGACGCTGATCGCGACCTTGATGCTGATGGGCGTGGCCACTGTCCTGGTGGGGGTCGTGCCTACCTACGCCACGATCGGCATCTGGGGGGCGATCATCCTGACCGTCCTGCGCTTCATCCAGGGCATCGGAGTGGGTGGCGAGTGGGGCGGGTCGGTACTGATGTCCATGGAATGGGCCGGCAGTAAAAGCGGCCGTGGCCTTGCCGCGTCCTGGCCGCAGATGGGCGTGCCCGCCGGATTGTTCACCGCCAACCTTGCCGTGCTCGGCTTTAGCGCCTGGTCCGGAGACGGCTTCCTGACCTGGGGCTGGCGAATTCCGTTCCTGCTGTCGATCATCCTGATTGCCGTCGGGCTCTGGATCCGGCTTGGCATTGAGGAATCTCCGACGTTCCAGCGCATGATTGCGGAGAACCGCATCGAGAAGGCACCGGCGTTAACGGTTATACGTCAATATCCCAGGGAAATAATCCTCAGTGCGCTGGCCCGAATGGGAGAGCAGGCGCCGTTCTACATCTTCACGGCTTTCGTGTTCTCCTACGGGGTCGGCACGCTGAAGCTGTCGCGCGATCTGCTGCTTGTCGCGGTGATGGCGGGCTCGGTCCTGTCGCTCGTGACGGTGCCGCTCGCGGGCCATCTCTCGGATGTCTTTGGACGGCGGCGCATCTACATGCTGGGCGCGGTACTCACCGGAATATACGGGTTCGCCTATGTCGCGCTGCTGAATACGATGGCGCCGGCGCTGGTGTTTTTGGCAATCGTCCTGTCGTTGATCCCGCATGATATCATGTATGGGCCGCAAGCGGCGCTGATCGCGGAGTGTTTCCCAGGAAGGCTGCGCTACAGCGGCGCCTCGATGGGTTATCAGCTTGCCTCCGTCATCGCCGGCGGCCCGGCACCGCTGATTGTCGCCTGGCTGCTGGCCCAGTACAAATCGGGATGGGTGATAGCCGGCTTCATCCTCGTATGCGCGATCATCAGCCTGATCGCCACCGCGTTGCTGCCGGATAATACGAACAAAGAGATCGCGGATCATTAGAGGGTTGCCACTCCGATAGGTCGTTGCGATCCATCCAGGCATAGCCGGCGCTCGGCACGAGGTTGTCACGAACGCAGGGATGTGTTGGATGGCCGGCACCACCGAGCTGCCTTGGCCTTGATCGTCTGGAGAGTTGCCCGATGCCCGGATCCTCCTTTCGAGGTCCTGCTTTTCGCAGTTGGGCCGTGTTGCTTTCGGCGGTTCTGGCAGCGCCCCTGCCGGCAGCTTCCCAGGTGGCGGCGCCAATTCCCTCGGGAACCGCATTAGTGGCGACCGCCAATGCAGGCGCGGATACGCCAACGCAGCTCTACAGCAAGGAACAGCTGGATGCGCTGCTGGCGCCGATCGCGCTGTATCCGGACACGTTGCTGACGCAGATCCTGATGGCTTCCGCGTTGCCGGTGCAGATGCTGCAGGCGCGGCTCTGGCTGGAAAATCCGGCCAACAAGGCGCTGACCGGCGACGCGCTGGCCAAGGCGTTGGAGGCACAGAACTGGGATCCCGGCGTAAAGTCGCTGGTGCCGTTTCCCCAGGTGCTGATGATGATGACGAACCAGGCCGAGTGGATGCAGCAAATTGGCTATGCCATGTCGGTTCAGCAGGCCGAGGTGCTGGATAGCGTGCAGCGTTTGCGCCGGCAGGCGCAGCTTGCGGGATCGCTGACCACCACGTCGCAGCAAAGGGTGACCACCGAGCCGTCCGTCCATCCGGGCGCGCCGCCGGTCATCCTCGTGGTGCCGGCGGATCCGCAGATCGTCTACGTGCCGAGCTATAACCCTGCCCAGGTCTATGGCGCCTGGCCGTATCCGGCCGCGCCGCCGGTCTATCTGCCGCCGCCCCCCGGCTACGCGATCGGCACGGCCCTGATCACCGGCATGGCGTTCGCCACCGGGGTCGCGGTCGTCGGCTCGCTGTGGAATGTCGGCCGCCCGGTCTGGGGCGCCGGCAGCGTGAATGTGAATGTCAATCGGTGGAACACGATCAACGTCAACCGGCCGCCGATCCATAACGGCAACTGGCGGCCGCCGGCCGGCGGGGGCAATTATCCCGGCGGCGGCAATAACCCGCGGCCTCCGGGCGGCCCGGGCGGACGTCCGATCCAGCCGCCGGCAGGGCCGGTGGGTCCGCCGAACCGCGGCAACGGGTTGCCGGCAAACGCCATCGGGCGGCCAAGCGTGCAGGTTCCCGGCGACGCGGTGAACCGTCCGCCCCGTCCGGGCGGAGGTGGGGTTGGAGCCGGTGGGGCAAATCTGGGCGCGGCGGGAGCCAATCGGCCGAATCCGCCCGGCACTGGTGGTGGCGCTGGCCGTCCGCCGCTGCCGAACGCGGGGGGTGGCAATTCTGCGCGGCCCAATCCGGGTGGCGCAGCCCAGCGTCCGGCCCAGCGTCCGGCCCAGCGTCCGTCCCAACTTCCGGCCCAGCGTCCAGCCCAACCTCCGGCGCAACGTCCGGCCCAACCTCCGGCCGCGCGTCCGGCTGCGCGTCCGGCGAGTTCACCCGAAGCGTTCAGCGGCATGCGGGAAGGGCGCCAGGCGCCCGCCTTTGCAAATCGGGGCGCACAAAGCCGCAGCTCCGGTGGCGGTGGTGGCGGCGGTGGTGGCGGCAGGGCCCACCACGGCAGCGGCGTGCGGCGTTGAGGAAGGTCAGGCGATGAAAAAAATTCTGCTCCGTCGCCGCGTTTCCGGCGGGTTGCTGGCGATGCTGCTGCTGGCTGGCCCGGCAGTCTCGCGGGCGGCTGCTCCGGCAGCGGCGCAAACCGAGTTTCCTACCCCTGAGGCGGCGGTGAACGCGCTGATATCGGCAGTGGGAAGCCACGACAACACCGGCTTTCGCGCGCTGATGGGTCCGGCCGGGGAGCGGCTGCTCGAGTCGGGCGACAAGGTTGCCGATGAAACCGCGCGCCAGAATTTTCTGGCCGCCTATGCGCAGCGCCATAAGGTCGTCATGCAGGGCGATGGTCAGGCCGTCCTGACGATCGGCGCCAATGACTGGCCGATGCCGATCCCCCTGGTGCAGGCAAACAGCCGCTGGCATTTCGACACCAGGGCCGGCGCGCAGGAGATCATCAACCGCCGGATCGGCGGCAACGAAATTGCCGCCATCCGCACCTGCCTGGCCGTCGTCGACGCCCAGGAGGCGTATCGCGCGCGCCTCGGCAGCTATGCGACGCGTCTGGTCAGCTTCCCGGGAAAATACGACGGATTATATTGGGACGCGGCGCCCGGAGAGCCGGAAAGTCCGCTCGCGCCGTTGATCGGCCAGGCCGTGGAGGACGGCTATCCAGGTGCTGCGATTGCCGGAAAGCCGTTACCCTATCACGGCTACTTCTTTCGTATCCTGAAGGGCCAGGGCGCTTCGGCGCCGGGTGGGCGGCAATCCTATGTGTCCGGCGGTGCCATGGTCGGCGGCTTCGCCCTGCTCGCCTGGCCCGCGGTGTATGGCTCGTCCGGCATCGTGACCTTCCAGGTCAATCAGGGTGGCGTGGTGTTCCAGAAGGATCTTGGACCCGACACCGCCAGGACGGTCGCGGCCATCACGCTGTTCGATACCGACCTCACCTGGGCCAGGGTGGACATTACCGCCCCCTGATATCAGTGCAGGGAGATCGCCGCGCAATCTTCGGAATTGTTCCAGGAAGTCCGCGACGCGTCGGATTTCACCAGCAAGACTGTAGGATCGGACGCCGCCGCGTTGTATCGGAGGAAATACGCCGTCTGATTGGCCTCGACCGAGCCGTTCGCATTGGTCGTTTGAACAATGAGCGCCGCCTGAGCAATGACGCTGAACGGGATCGTCTGGCCTTTTGCAACGGTCATCGGAACCGCAGCGAAGGGGCCGAGGATATTCGAATAGATGCCCAAACCGGGGTCGACGAAGTCGCGCCCCGACTGCTGTATATAGAGCTTGGTCGGATCGAATGCGAAGGCGGCGGTCCCGCCGCTGTTGTCCAGCTTCTCAATCCCGAACACGACATAGGCCGCTTTCGGTCCCGCGCTGGTGATCCCGGAACTGGTCGAGAAACCGTTGCAGGCGCCTGTCTGATGATAGGTGATCGTCGCGGGGGCTGAGGCGATCGCCGTCGTGGCGCCTGTCGCCAACTCTCCGAGGAGGGCGCATTTCGGGCTGCCCCAGCCGGTCGCGAGGTCATAGCCGGTAACCGCCGAAAACGTCCCGTTGCCGGATTTCCAGACGTTCTGGTTGCTGGTCACACCGGTGACCGGATTTTGCACCGGCACCGAACACACGGCCGACGATGTTCCGGTCTGACCCGGGCAAGACCCGTTATTGTTCCCGGAGACAATGTCGTTGAAGCTCGGGCCATAGGCCGCTGCGTTCTTCCCGATCGAATAGAGAAAAGCGTTGGCGTTGCCCACCCGGCCGGCGCCGGTGACGCTCGACTGCGACTGTTGATTGGCGATGGCGATCAGCCCCGCCCAGATCGGCGCCGCGGCGCTGGTGCCGATGGCGCTGCCGGTGGTCTGGGCGTTGTTTGTCGGGTTGGTGGTGACCACGCCGAGATTGGTCGCGACCGCGGCCACGTCCGGCAGGTTGCGCTTGGATGTCGAGCCGTTGTTTTTGCTCATGTCGATGCCGGTCTGATAGGCCGGGATCGGGGTATTGGCCGCAATCCCCCCGCCGCCCGCACCATTTCCGTTGGCGTTCCAGGTCGTCTCCGACCCGTAGACTGAGGGAGCGCCCGTCAGCGTCAGCGTCGTCCCGCCAACGACGGTCACCGCATCGAGATCCCGGATGTCGCCCGGATCCGTCCCCCACGAGCTGGCCCCCTGGTCGCCCGAGGCCTGGACGAAGGACTGGCCCTGCAAGGCCAACTCATAAAGCGCCTGCTGCGTATTGCTGTCGGTCAAGAAGAACCATGAACTGCTGATCTGGTTGATCAACGGCACCGTCGTCGCCATGCGGTTGAGAATATCGTTGCTGAAAGCGATATTGCCGGTGTTCGGCGCCTCGAAAACCTGCACTTGCGCCAGCCCTGGCGCCATGCCGATCGCCATCTCGATGTCGAGCGCCACCTCGAAGCTTCCGTTGACCGTGGCCGCCGCCCCGGTCGCCTGATCCAACAGCGTCGTCACCACATTCGGCACGGTCGAGGTGACCGCGCCTGCCGCGTTGCAGGTAGCCCCGCCAAGCTGGCATTCATAGGCGGTGATGTCGCCGGCGGTGAAGCCGTCGAACTCGACCAGGCCCACAATCTGCCCGGCGCCGGTCAGGGTGGTGCAGGAGGCGTAGGCCGCCCGCAGGTCGCTCGAATTATAGGTCCCGCCAGGCCCGGACCCGGCACCCGGCGTCGCAATGACGCGGTTGTCGAGCCCGCTGATCCGGAGCAGCTGGACGCCAAGATTGAGCGACGGGTCACGATCGAGCGCGTAGAACGCGCTGCCGTCGGGACGTAGCCGCAAGTTGAGTCCGACATGGAGCGCCTGCTCCATTTGCTCGGGCGTGCCCTTCACGTCCACCAGCAGCCGGTTCGGATAGGTGGCCACGACGGTGAGCCCATGCGCCTTCGCCCAGTCGATCACGCCCTGATAATCCGGCTGCGCGGCGCCGTGGATTGCCGCGAATTGGTCAGGCGTCAGATATTTGCGGAACGAGGGGTTGGCCGGATCGGCGGTGTCGTGCGCCGCCTGGCGCAACGCGTCGGGGTTCTTCGCCGGCAGTCCAATCGCGAGTGAAATCATCTGCGAGCGCGGCACCGGGCCGGCTATGCGGGCATTGAGGATCGATGGGGTGAAGTAGCCCGGCAGCAGCTGCGACCCGTGCTCGTTCGGCGCATCGGCGGGGAAACCGTCCTCGAATTTGACACGGACGTCCTCGCCCGCCGCAATGTCGAAGGCGGCGAAGGCCCCCGTCGCGCGCACATGGTCGGCAAGGCTTAATGCGCCGTGCGGCGCGACCAGCAGCGCCCGGATTTGGCTGTATTCGCCGATCGATGCGGCCGGGGCGCCATCGGCGTCATATCCGGCGACCCAGATGCGGAACTGACGCGCCGGCAGTCCGAAATCCGGGTAGATCGCCGCATGCCGACCGACCGTCAGCGTGTCGGCGATGTCAAGCCCGACATCGCCCGTGATCGCCGCGATCCGTCCGCCGTCGCCGACGCGGATTTTCGCCACCTGATAGCGGCCCGGATTAAGCAGCAGCACGCCATCGACCGTGAGGGTTCCGTACTGTCCGGGCTGCAGCGCCAGGGCCTGATCGCGGCCGACCGTGACATCCGACCCGGCACCGCCGCCAAAGACCAGCGGCAGCGGCGGCATCCCGGCGGCGGAAAAGCCCGCCGGCGGGCCGAGCGGAACCCCATCGTCGCGGAACCGGTCGGTGGCGACCAGGCCGAGTGTGACGCCGTCGCCGATCCTGACCGACGGCGCCGCAACGATGTGCCTCGGATCGATAAAGGCGTTGGCCCCGATCTGCAGCTGGCTTGCATGGGAACCGTCGGCGAAGGAGCGCACGCCGATGTCGCCGCCCTCGACCTTGTCGCATTCGCCGAGATGCAGGCGGCGCTCGGCATAGAGCGCGAAGCCGGAGATCTTCAGCCGCCCGTCCGGCGGCAGGCTGGCACGTTTCTCGTCATCGTCGTCGCGCTTGGTGGGTCGGCACGGCTCATTCCGGTCCCCGTCGCACGCCTCCCGCTGCGCGTAGCCCCCGCCGCACCGGGCGGCGGCGTCGGTTCCGCATGGCGCCGCGCGGGGACATTCGGTACGGCGCTCGACGCAGCTGGGCGCGGGCTGTCCGGCTGGCAGCGCCTGCGCGTCGCACTCTTTTTCGTGGCGGGCGGGATGGGGCGGGATGGGCTGCGGCGTGGGAACCGACTTTTTCGGATATTCCTGCGCGAAGGCGGGCGCCGTGCCGGCGGTCCCGACATAGGCACCCAAACAGAGCGCGAGGCAGCAGGCGGGAAATACGACCAGCGAAGCCCAACGGCGCATGGGGTCCCCCTTGTCCGGTCCTCCTCGGCCGCAGCTTCAAAAAACAGCGGCCATCGGGCGCCGGCGCGCGCACGCTACAGCCGATGGGAACGCGAATGCAAGCACTTGCCGGGTGGTCGCCAGCGGGGCCGGGGCTCATGCCCCGCAGCTCAGCCGCCCAGATAGGCCCGTCTCACCTCCGGATCGCGCGCCAGCTCCGCCCCGGTGCCGGTGATCGTCACCCGCCCGCTTTCCAGCACATAGGCCCGGTCGGCCAGCGACAGCGCCACCGCCGCCATCTGCTCCACCAGCAGAATGGAACGCCCGCTCTCTCGCAGCATGCGGATGGTGCGGGCGATCTCCTGGACGATGAGCGGCGCCAATCCCATCGAGGGTTCGTCCATCAGCAGGAATTTCGGCTCCGACATCAAGCCTCGCGACATCGCCAGCATCTGCTGCTCCCCGCCCGACAGCGTGCCGGCCTGCTGGCGGCGGCGCTCGCGCAGGATCGGGAAACGGTCCATCTCCCGCTCCACCGCCGCCTTTACCGCGGCCTTGTCGCGCCCGATCCGGCTATAGCCGCCCAGGATCAGATTATCCTCCACACTCTGGTCCGCGAAAAGCTGCCGTCCCTCCAGAATATGGGTGATCCCGAGCCGGGTGATCTCGTGCGCCGGGATCGACGAGATAACCTCGCCATTGAAACGGATTTCCCCCCCGGTGATCGGCGCCAGCCCCGAGATCGCCATCAGGGTCGACGTCTTGCCCGCCCCGTTGGAGCCGATGATGGCGGTGATCTCGCCTGCCTTGGCCGTCAGGTCGATACCGTGCAGCGCCTCGATATGGCCGTAGGCAACTTTCAGCCCGCGTATCTCAAGCATGCGTTTCGCCCTCCGCCGGCGCGCCCAGATAGGCCTCGATCACCTTCGGATCGGCCCGCACCTCCGCCGCCGTCCCCTCGGCGATCTTCTGGCCGAAATCGAGCACCGAGATGGTGTCGGAGATGCCCATGATCAGTTCCATGTGGTGCTCGATCACCACCTGCGTCACGCCGGCCGCCTTGATCCGGCCGATGATCTCGCCGAGCGCGTGCAGCTCCGTCGGATTGACCCCCGCCGCCGGCTCGTCCAGCAGCAGCAGTTTCGGCTTTGTCGCCAGCCCGCGCGCGATCTCCAGCCGGCGTTGCTCGCCATAGGAAAGATTTTGCGCCAAATCCGCCGCCCGCGCGCCGATGCCGACGAAATCGAGCAGCGCCATCGCCCGGCGTCGGAACGCCGTCTCCTCGGCCACCGCCCCTGGCGTGCGCAGCAAATGGGAAAACAGCCCATTTTTCAGTTGCAGATGAAACCCGACCATCACGTTGTCGATCACCCGCAGATCGCCGAACAGGCGGATGCTCTGGAACGTCCGCGTCACGCCGAAGCGTGCCATCCTGTGCGGGCTGGTCCCCCCCACCTGCCGGCCGGCCACCTCCACCTCGCCCTCGGTCGGGGTGTAGATGCCGGTCAGGACGTTGACGAAGGTGCTTTTTCCCGACCCGTTCGGCCCGATCAGCCCGTGCACCGTGCCCGGCTTGATCTCGATGTCGACGTTGCTCAGCGCCCGGATGCCGCCGAAGCGCTTGGACAGGCCGCGCACCGCCACCGTCGGCTGCGCGCCCTCGCGCAATTGCGCCAGCACCGAAACATCCGGCGTCACCGCCATCGGCCTGGCCAGCCGCCGCGCGATGAAGCGCACGCGCATCAGGCTGCCGACGATGCCGCGCGGCAGGAAGATGATCGTCACCAGAATGATGCCGCCGTAAATATACAGCTGATATTCGTGCAGATGCGCGAACACGGTCGGGATCAGGTTCAGGATCACGCTGCCCACCAGCGGCCCGAGCAGCGTTCCGGTGCCACCCATCAGCGCGGAGGTGAGCAGCTGCACCGACAGCCCGAAGACGAACGTATCGGAATTGATAAAGCCGTTTTGGTGCGCGAAGAATACCCCGCCGATCCCGGCGCAGACCGAGGACAGCACGAAGGCCAGCACCTTCCAGGCGTAGACATTGATCCCCACCGTCTCCGCCGCCACCTCGCTGCCCTGCAGCGCGAACAGCGTGCGCCCGATGCGCGAGCGGTACAGGTTGGCCACCAGGATCTGCACCACGATGGCGGTGCCGCCGATCAGCCAGAAATACTGCGTCGCATCCATTTCCTCGCCATCCCACAGGCGCGGCCCGGGGATGCCGGTTATGCCCATCGGGCCGCCGGTGAAGTCCCAGCGATTGGCTGTCACCTCCGTCATGAACCCGAACGCCAGCGTCACCATCGCCAGATACGGCCCCTTGGCGCGCAGACTAGGCAGTGCCAGCAGCGCCCCGGCGATCCCCGCCGCCACAACCCCGATCGGGGCGGAAATCCAGAATGGAAACCCCGCCTTGGTGGCCAGCAGCGCCGAAGTATAGGCGCCCACGGCATACAGTCCGGCATGGCCGATCGAGATCTGCCCGGTCCAGCCCACCAGGATGTCGATGCCCATCGTCACGATGTACAGATACGCCAGCGACTGCATCACCAGGATGAAGAACGCATCGTCCAGGATCAGCGGCAGCGCATAGACCACGAGCGCGGCGAGCGCGATCGCCAGCCAGCCGCGCCATCCGGTCGCGGCAAGAATTGGCAGGCGCATGCTATACCTTCTCGATGACGCGGCGGCCCATCAGCCCGGTCGGGCGGATGGCCAGCATGATCAGGATGAAAAGGAAGGTGATGCCTTCTTTCAGGTTGGAGTTGAGGATCCCGAACAGCTGC
This sequence comes from Acetobacteraceae bacterium, assembly GCA_043742865.1. Lineage (GTDB taxonomy): Bacteria > Pseudomonadota > Alphaproteobacteria > Acetobacterales > Acetobacteraceae > PALSA-911. Next base: position 171 of record JAYTXR010000147.1, on the reverse strand, counting down.
TCCATCAGCCCGATCGTCAATCCGCCGATCAGGATCCCGACCGGGTTCTCCAGCCCGCCGAAGATCGCCGCGGCGAACGCCTTGATCCCCGGCACCGTGCCCATATACGCCCAGGCGAACGTCACCGGCGCGATCAGGATGCCGCCCAGCCCGGCCAGCGCCGAGGACAGG
>JAYTXR010000146.1:0-1646 GCA_043742865.1 Acetobacteraceae bacterium | reverse complement strand
TGTGCCGGCCATCCACGGCTTACCGGCCTGCCGAGAAAGCCGTGGATGCCTGGGACAAGCCCAGGCATGACGAGTCAATCTTTCCGCTGGTTGGTACTAATACCCCGGCAGCTCGTTCACGCACACCACGCGCCAGCCCTCGGGGTGGCGCTCCAGCCGGGTCAGCGACAGGTTCTGGACCGAAAAATGCAGCACCACATCCGGCTCCGAGCCGATGGCGTGCGCCAACGCCGCCCGGATGGCGCCACCGTGGCTGACGATGACCACGTCCTCGCCGGCGTGCTGATCCGCCAGCCGGTCCAACGTCGCGCCGACGCGGGCGATGACCTCGATCAGGCTTTCCCCACCCGGCGGATGCTCGGCCGCGCGCAGCGGCCAGAACGCGTGCGCGCCGAATTCCAGTTTTTCCGGCAGGGCGGCGTGCGCCAGGCCCTGCCACTCGCCGAGCGATTGCTCGATCACATCCGGCTCCACCGCCAACCCCGCCGGCGGATAGCCGGCGGCGAAAATGGTTTCCGCCGTGCGCCTTGTGCGCGACAGCGGCGAGACGATCCAACGGGCCGGGCGCGGCAGCCGGGTGGCCAGCGCCCGATACATCGGCGCCTGCTCGATCAGGCTGGTCTCGCATAGCGGCACGTCCATCACGCCGTACAGCATGGCGCGGGAATTCTCGTCGACGATGGCGTGGCGGATCAGCCAGAATCCGGTGAGGCTCATGTCACTCACCCATCGTCAGCAGGGCGCCGCGCACCCGGGCAACCCGGAACTGGGCCGCGAACAGCGTGGCGCCGGCCAGGGTCCAGACGACATTGAGCCCGATCGCCCAGGCCATGTGGTCCCAGCGTATCACCCCGTTCAGCAGCGCGGCGCGCATGCCCTCGAACACATGCGAGGACGGCAGCGCCAGCGCCAGCGGCTGGAGGAACCAGGGCAGCACGGCGACCGGATAGAACACCGCGGAAAACGGCGTCAGGCCGAACAGCACCGACCAGGCCAGCGCTTCCGCTCCGGCGCCGTGGCGCAGGATCAGCGAGACCACGGCCAGCGAAACCCACCAACCCATGATCATCAGATTGGCGAAGAACAGCACCACGATCGGGCCCATCGCGAACAGGTTGAAGGCATACAGCAGCCAGGCCAGCAGGATCGCCGGCAAAACACCTGCGAACATGCGCAGCATCGACATGCCGATCAGCGCCGCCACCAGCTCCCACGGGCGCAGCGGGCTGACGAACACATGACCCAGATTGCGCGACCACAGCTCCTCCAGGAACGAGATCGCCACCCCCATCTGGCTGCGCAGCGCCACCTCCCACAGCAGCACCCCGCCCAGCAGCGCGCCGGCCGCCAGCATTCCTGCACTGGATCCGAGCCCCATGCGCCCGGCCATGTACGAGGCGGTGAATCCCCAGATGCACATTTGCAGCACCGGCCAGTAGGCAAGTTCCAGCAGCCTTGGCCAGGACCGGCGATACAGCGCCAGATGCCGGTACATCATGCCCCAGATGCGGCGGCCCGAGGCCCTCATGGCGTTGTTTCCTGCAAAATATTGCGCCTGTCGCGGGCGATGTCGAGGAACACCGCCTCCAGATCGTCCCGGCCGTAGCGGTTCAGCAGCTCCTGCGGGCTGCCGCGATCCACGATGC
>JAYTXR010000145.1:0-4368 GCA_043742865.1 Acetobacteraceae bacterium | reverse complement strand
GAGCCGCGCATCACGCCAGGATTGACGAAGCCCTGCACATGCGTGCCGGCCCGCCCGGCATGCGACAGCCGGGTGCGAAAGCCCTGCTGCTTCGTCTTGGGGGTGTTGGCGGGGGAAACATCGTCCATTCTATGTGGTCTCCACTGGAGTATCGGAACGGCCGCCCCATTCGGTCCAGGATCCGTCATAGACCGCCCCTTCGGGCAGTCCGGCCAGGCGCAGGCCCAGGGTCAGGATCGTCGCGGTCACGCCGGTGCCGCAGCTGGTGACCACCGGGCGCGACCCATCCACGCCCGCGGAGGCGAACCGCGCCCGCAACGTGGCGGGGTCGGCAAAGCTCTGGTCCGGGTTCAGCAGATCGGTAAAGGGCAGGTTGGCAGATCCGGGGATATGGCCGGCGCGCATTCCCGCCCGGGGCTCCGGCGCAATGCCGGCGAACCGCCCGGCCGAGCGTGCATCCAGCACCAACTCGTCCTGGCCGGCGACATTGGCCAGCAGGTCGCCGATCCCGCGCAGCCGCAACGGCCGGAAATCAGGACGAAAAATCTTCGTTGTCGTCGCGGCCGGGGCGCCGGCTTGCGTGGCCCGGCCCTCCTTCAGCCATTTCGGCAGCCCGCCATCCAGCACCGCGGCGTGGTCATGGCCGAACAGCCCCATCATCCACCACCCACGCGCCGCCGAGGCCAGGCCTTTCTGGTCGTAGAACACCACGCGGCTGTCATTGCTCACGCCCAGCGCCCCGATCAATTTCGCAAAGCGCCCGGGGGTCGGCACCATATGCGGCAGGTCGGTATCAGGGTCGGCGATGTCGTCGATGTCGAAATACCGAGCCCCCGGAATATGTCCGGAAAGGAACAGCGACCTGCCGTCCTTGTTTTCGTTGGGCAGGTATTTGGTGGCGTCGAACACCACCAAATCCGGCTTGCCGAGTTCCCCCGCCAGCCAGCCCGTGCTTACCAGCGGACCCATGTCGTCATCTCCCTACGCCGGCACGATGATGATGCGCCGGTTCTGTTTGCCCTTGCTCTCGATCTTGGTAACCAACATCGGCCCGATCTCGCCGGTGCGGTGCACATGGGTGCCGCCGCAGGGCTGCAAATCCACCACCGCATCGCCCGCGCCGATCCGCACCAGCCGCACCCGACCGGACCCGCGCGGCGGCTTTACCGACAGCGTGCGCACCAGACCAGGATCGGCGTCAAGCACTGCCTCGTCCACCCAGAAATGCGACACCAGATGATTTTCCGCAATCCGCGCACTCAATTCGGCCTCCAGAGCCCCCTTGCTGGGCGGGTTCGGCAGATCGAAATCCAGCCGCGATTTTTCCAGCCCGATCGATCCGCCGGTAACGCCGGCTCCGGGGATCAGGCTGCACAGCAGATGCAGCGCGGTGTGCATGCGCATCAACCGGTGCCGGCGGTCCCAATCGAGTTCCGCAGTGATGGCGGCGCCCTCCGCCGGCAACGCGGCCGCGGCCGCCGGCACATGCAGAATAATGTCGCCGTCGCCCTTGACGGTATCGTCGATCGCCACCTCGCCGCCCGGCCAGCGCAGTATCCCGGTATCGCCGGGCTGCCCGCCGGAGCGGGCATAGAAGATGGTCCGATCGAGCACGATGCCACCGGGTCCGCTCGCCAGCACGCGCGCCGTGGTGGTGGCCAGCGCGGCATCCTCCAGGAATAACCGTTCGGTCATGACCCTATCCACTCCGTGCGCAGCGTCTCATGGCGCAGCGCAAACCACAGCAGCGCGATGGCGGTGACCGAGTTGGTGATTTTGCCGCCGAGCACGGCCGCAATCGCCGCCCGCGCGGACCATACCCGAACCTGGATGTCCTCGTGCTCGCTCGCCAATCCGGCGAGGCCAGCAATGCCGCCAGCCGGCGCAGTGACCCGGCCGGCGAAGATCGTTACTATTTCATCGGACCCACCCGGGCTTAGAAGGAAATCGCCGATCCGCACCAGGCGGTCCGGCTCCAGGCCGGTTTCCTCGCTTGCTTCCCGAAGAAGGCTCGCCTCGATGCTTTCGCCTGCCTCGCGGAACCCGGCAGGGATTTCGACCATCACCGGGTCCACCCCGGCGGCCAACGCCGGAAGCCGGAACTGGTCGATCAGCACCAGCGCATCGGCGGCGGGATCATAGGGCAGCAGCGCAACGCCAGGGCCACGCCGCCAAACCTCCCAGCTCCGTCGCGCCGACATCGCCCCATCGAAGCGGCGATGGCGAAATTCGATCAGATCGAGCGCGCTGCGGCCCTGCCAGACGCGGCGGATCGAATCGATCTCGACATCCGGATGGGCGGGCAGGGAGACGGAAGGTGGCTGCATACGACCATCATAGGGCGCGGGTCATCGGCCGCCCACCCCGCGGAACCGAGAGGCGAAACCGGCGATCAGGCCGCGGCGGCCGGGGTCAGCAGCTGACGGATGCGCGCCGCACCGGCCGGCCCCTTAATGGCCTCGCGCCAGTTCGCTTCGGCCACCCGCTGATGCGCGGCGATCGCCTCATCGGCTGCGGTGATCATTGCCACGCCGGTCTGTGCGCTCGGGTGCTGATCGGTGCTGAACGGATTGACCGCCAGGGTCACCCGGTCGCGCGCCCGCAGGATCTGGAACGAGGAGCTGGGATCGGCGCCGTCGATCAGGCCGAATTGCAGCCCCATCGGCTCGGTTTCCATCATCGCGGCCATATTCTCAATTTCTCCAGCCGCCACCTGCCGGCACTGCCGGCGCAACCGATCCGGCATCGCCACTGGCCCGGCCACACCGAATTCCAGCAGGCGCTGCACTGCCGACACCGACACCATGGCGATGATGCCGGGACGGCGCATCGTATACATGCGCTTGCGCGCCGCCAGGATGCCCATCACCTGTTCGGCGTTACTGCGCCGCGCGATGCGCTCGCTCCCCGATTGTTCGGCCACCTCGTCATACACGTCGGCGAGCGCCGAGTCGTAGGCGTCCGATGTGGTCAGATAGCAGATCGGCCCGGACATCATCAGGATCTGGTCCGCGGTTTCCTCGATCTGGCGCAGCCGCTCGAAATAACCGACCGGACGGTTGTAGTATTCGACGCCGATCCCCAGCAGCGATAACGGCGAAATCTTCAGCAATTCAGCCAGCCGGTTGATGGTATCGAGCTTGATCACCTCGCCTTTTTCGTAGCGATACAGCGCCGCGCGGGAGACGCCGAGCCTGGCGGCGATCTCTTCCGCGCGCAGACCGGATTCAAGGCGATAAGCACGCAGCTGTTGGCCGATCTCGGTGAAACGCATCGCTTTAGACCCTCTGTCCCTATTTTCGCAACCTCAAGATGCAGGAGTATGTCTCATATTCGAGGCTAGGACAAGGCGAATGCGTAATACCCATACGACTCAATATGTTGTCAGTTTCTGCGACTCGAGCCGCGATTCTTACAAAAATCAAAATAGCCTACAACTGTATGCAGCACGAATGTTTATACCGGGGTCAATCTCTCCCCTGTAGCGAGAAATCGCCGAGGGTTTCGATCGCCTTCACCAGCGCGGAATGATCTAGATCTGCCCCGCCATGGGCCGCGACAGAGGTGAACATCTGTTGGGCGATCGCCGTGTTCGGCAGGCTCAGCCCCAGCTCGCGCGCCGCGGTCAGCGCCAGATTGAGGTCCTTCTGGTGCAGCCGGATGCGAAAGCCCGGGTTGAAAGTGCCCTTGATCATCCGCTCGGCATGCACTTCCAGCACCCGCGAGGACGCGAACCCGCCCATCAGCGCTTCGCGCACCTTGGCCGGATCGGCGCCGGCGCGGGCGGCGAAAACCAGCGCTTCCGCCGCGGCCTGGATGTTCAGCGCGACGATGATCTGGTTCGCCACTTTGCAGGTCTGCCCGGTGCCGTTTTCGCTTCCGATATGGGTTATGTTCTTGCCCATAAGGTCGAATAGCGGTTTGGCCCGCGCGAAAGCCGCGTCCGGGCCGCCGACCATGATGGTCAGGCTGGCCGCCTTGGCGCCGACCTCGCCGCCCGATACCGGCGCGTCCAGGTAATCGCAGCCCAGCGCGTTGATCTTTTTGGCGAAATCCTTGGTGGCGACCGGGCTGATCGAGGACATGTCGATCACCAGGCTGCCTGGCTGCAATCCGGCCACGATCCCGTCGGCGCCGAACAGCGCCTGCTCCACGTCGGGAGTATCGGGTACCATCAGGATCACCACCTCGGATCCGGCGGCCACGGCGGCCGCGTTCGGAACCACCGTGGCGGCAGTGCGGATTTCCGCGGTCAGGCTGGCACGCTCGGGCACCAGCAGCTCGTGTCCGGCGTTCTTCAGGTTCAGCGCCATCGGGCGCCCCATGATGCCCAGTCCGACGAAACCGATTTTCATGGCTTAGTTCCTT
>JAYTXR010000144.1:0-5550 GCA_043742865.1 Acetobacteraceae bacterium | reverse complement strand
GTGCATCAGGGCTATATCGAGCCGCATGCCTGCGTGGCGCGAGTCGATGCCGACGGACAGGGAGAAATCTGGTGTTCCAGCCAGGGACATTTCCAGATGCGGGCGCTGACCGCGCAAATCCTGAAAATGCCGGTCGGCGATTTGCTGGTGCACCCGGCGGAAATCGGCGGCGGTTTTGGCGGCAAGACGGTCACCTATCTGGAGCCGGTCGCGGCTCTGCTGTCGAAGAAATCCGGAGCGCCGGTGCGGCTGACGATGACCCGGGAGGAGACGTTCAAGGCCTCCGGGCCGACCTCGGGCGCATCGATGTGGGTGAAGATCGGCGTCACCAAGGACGGAAAACTGGTCGCCGCCGACGGCATCTACAAATTCCAGGCCGGCGCCTTCCCCGGCTCGCCGGTGATGAATGCCTGCCTGTGCGCCTATGCGCCATATGACATCGCCAACGCCCGCGCGGTCGGCTACGATGTGGTGTCCAATCGGCCGAAGGCAGCTGCCTACCGCGCGCCAGGCTCGCCGATTTCGGCCTTCGCGGTGGAATCGGTGCTGGATATCCTGGCCAAGAAGATCGGCATGGACCCGGTGGAACTGCGCCTGAAGAACGCCGCCGGCATCGGCACGCCGACGATCTTCGGCCCCAAGCACGCCCATGCCGGCTATGCCGAGACCTTGAAGGCGGTGCTGAACCATCCGGGCTACAAGGCCAAACTTGGCCCGAATCAGGGACGCGGGGTGGCGTCCGGCTATTGGTTCAACGGCGGCGGCGAATCCAGTGCCACGCTGCAGATCAACGCCGACGGCACCGTGCTGGTGGCTACCGGCAGCCCGGATGTCGGCGGCTCGCGCGCCTCAATGGCGATCATGGCGGCGGAGACGCTGGGCATCGATTACAACCTGGTCCGTGCCACCGTGGTCGATACCGGCTCGGTCGGTTACACGCACGTGACCGGCGGCTCGCGTGTCACCTTTGCCACCGGCATGGCGGTGGTGAACGCCACCAGGACCGTCATCAAGGACATGTGCAAGCGCGCGGCGATGATCTGGGATGTGGACCCGGAGGGCGTGGTCTGGGAAGACGGGTTCGCCAAGCCCGCCGGCGCCAATGTCGGTAATTTCGATCCGCTGTCGCTGAAGGATATCGCCTCCAAGGCGGCAGCCACCGGGGGGCCGTTGAGCTCCGCCAACTCGGTCAATGCCGGCGGCCAGGCGCCGGGCTTCGCCACCCAGTTCTGCGATGTCGAGGTCGATCCGGAAACCGGCAAGGTGACGATCCTGCGCTTCGTCGCGGCCCAGGATGTCGGGCGCGCCATCCACCCGAGCTACGTGGAAGGCCAGATCCAGGGCGGCGTAGTGCAGGGCATCGGCTGGGCGCTGAACGAGGAATATATCTACAATGCCAAGGGCTTGCTGGATAATGCCGGCTTCCTCGATTACCGCGTGCCGGTAGCGTCCGATCTGCCGATGATCGAGCCGATCCTGGTGGAAGTGCCGAACCCGAACCATCCCTATGGGGCGAAGGGCGTCGGCGAGGTGAATATCTGCCCGCCGATGGCAGCGATCGCCAATGCGATCGAGAACGCGATCGGGCGGCGGATGACCGAGTTGCCGATGTCGCCACCAAAAGTGCTGGCCGCGTTGGAACTGCCGCAAGCGGCCGAGTAGCCTGTGACGGAAGCGCCGGCGAGGGTCGTTTTCACCCGCGGCTTCAGCCGGCGTTACACCGGGGGGGTGACCGAATTCGCGATCGTGGCAAAGAATCTTCGTGGCGTGATCCGGGAAATGGACCGTCTGATCCCCGGCCTCGCGGTGCATCTGGAGGAGGAGACCACCATCGCCATCGATGGGGAGCTGTATGAGATCGATTATACGCGGCCGGTGAGGCCGGGCGCCGAAGTCTTTTTCATTCCAAAAATTGAAGGCGGCTGAAACTTTTTAGGGAACGACCGGATGGATTTCGGCATCGCACTGGCCACTGACGCAACCTCGTGGCAGGCCACCCTGCGGGCCGAAGAACTCGGCTTCAGCCATGCCTGGTTCTACGACACCCAAATGCTGACCGCCGATCCTTTCGTGGCCATGGCGGTGGCGGCGACGAAAACCAGCCGAATCCGCCTCGGCACCGGTGTGCTGGTGCCATCCAACCGCATCGCGCCCGCTGCGGCCTGTGCCTTCGCCAGCTTGAACAAGCTGGCACCCGGACGCATCGATTTTGGGGTCGGCACCGGCTTTACCGCGCGGCGGGCGATGGGGCAGGGGGCAATTCTGCTGTCGGAGATGGAAGAATACATCCGTGTCGTCATGGGATTGCTCGATGAAGAAACCATCGACGTCACGTTGGACGGCAAGCCGCGGAAAATCCGTTTCCTCAATCCCGATCTGGGGCTGACCAACACGCGCGATCCGGTGGCGTTGCATCTGTCGGCATTCGGCCCCAAGGGCATGGAAATGACCGCGCGGCTTGGCGCCGGCTGGATCAATTTCGTGGGCAACGACGCGGTGGGCATCGCCTGGTTGCAGTCCATGCAGACGGCCTGGGAAAACGCCGGTCACCACCGCGCCGATCTTTCCGCCTGCGCGTTCGCGCTGGGCTGCGTGCTGGAGCCGGGTGAGCCGGCGGATAGCCCGCGTTCCATGGCGCAGGCCGGGCCGCGAGCGGCGGTCATGCTGCATCGAGCCGCCGACGAGGCGCTGACCGGCCTGCCGAACAGTTCGCCGATGCCGGCGTCGGTCGCCGATCTGGTGCAGGGCTATGTGGCGTCGGCGAAGAATTTCGAACCGGCGGAGGCGCCCTGGCTGCACAACCACCGCGGCCATCTGATGTTCGTCAAGCCCGACGAGCGGCAATTCATCAACGCCGAGCTGATCCGGATGAACACCTTCACCGGCACCGAAGCCGAAATCAAGCCGCGCATCGAGGCGCTGCGCGATGCCGGCTATACCGAGTTCACCATCCAGCTGGTTCCCGGACAGGAACACGCGATCGAGGACTGGGCGCGGATCAAGCGGGCCTTCAGCTGAGCGGGCCGGAATACAGGGAAGGAGTTTCGCGATGAGATTTGGATTGCTCTACGAGCTGCAATTGCCCCGTCCGTGGCTTGCGATGTCGGAGCACCAGATGTTCCAGGATGCGCTGGCCGAGGTCGAGGTCGCGGACCGTTTAGGCTACGATTACATCTGGGCCAATGAGCATCACTTTCTGGAGGAGTATTCTCATAACTCCGCACCCGAGGTGTTTCTTGCTGCCTGTGCGGCGCGTACCCGCAGCATCCATGTCGGTCATGCCGTGGTGCTGTCGCCGCCGGGCTACAATGCCCCGGCCCGTGTGGCCGAACGCATCGCCACGCTCGATTTGATCTCCAGCGGCCGGGTCGAATGGGGCACCGGCCAGTCCGCGTCACGCGCCGAGCTGGAAGGTTTCGGGGTAGAGCTGACGCAGAAGAAGGCGATGTGGGCCGAGGCCACCGAGCAGACCGCGAACATGCTGGCGATGGACCCGTATCCCGGCTTCGAGGGCCAGTTCTTCTCGATGCCCTGCCGCAACGTGGTGCCGAAGCCGTTTCAGAAACCGCACCCGCCGATTTGGGTGGCCTGTTCGTCGCGCGAAACCATCCATGCCGCGGCCCGCGCCGGTATCGGTGCGCTTGCCTTTGCGTTCATCGACCCCACGGAAGCGGCGCATTGGGCCAGTGAATATTATGCCATCATCAAATCGGCGGAATGCGTGCCGATCGGCCATGCAGTGAATGCGAACATTGCAATGGTTACCGGGTTTTCCTGCCACCACGACGAGGCGGAGGCCAAGGCGCGGGGGTTGGAGGCGTTCCAGTTTTTCGGCTACGCTTTGGGCCATTATTACACCTACGGCCAACACCGTCCCGGCGTCACCAATGTATGGGAACGGTTTGAGAAGGCGCGGGCGGAACTGCCGGACGTGGCCAGCGGCAACGGCATAGGCACCCCCGCGCAACTTATTCAGCGCATGCGGCAATATGAAGATTCCGGCATGGACCAGGTGATCTTCATCCAGCAGGCGGGCCGCAACAAGCATCAGCACATCCTCGACTCGCTGGAACTGTTTTCGCGGGAGGTGATGCCGCAACTGAAGCAGGGCCAGGCGGAGCGGGATGCCAGGAAGGCGGCGGAGCTCGCGCCCGACATCGCGGCCGCGATGTCGCGCAAGAAGTGGATGGCGCCGATGGACCGCGATGCGGTGCCCGTCATCGCCGCCTATGGCAGGTCGGTAGTCGCCAGCGATGCCATTCAGAAAGACAAGTTCAACCGCGGCCCCGCAGCGGGCTTTGAGGTCCCGACCGTGGATCTGGCGGAGGAGGCCGAGGCCGCCGGCGACGATTGATGCGTATGACGATTGGTTTGCACCGGGCAGCTCTGAGGGGTGTCGGTCAGCCTTTCAGGCTGTCGGGCACGATCCCGCCGTTCTCCGCGAGACTTGTCATGACCTGCTTGTGCAGCCAGACGTTCATGGCTGCGGACTCGTTGGTGTCACCTGAATAGCCCAATTCGTCGGCCAGCAGCTTGCGCTGCTCAAGGCTGCTGTCGAGGCCGAGCAGCTTCATCAGGTCGACGATCGATTTCTGCCAGTTCAGGTTCTGCCCATTCTTCGATGCCATGTCGGTCAGTACCGCGGCTACATCCACCGGCCGTTGGCTGGAAGCGGGGGCGCCAGGGGCCGCATCGGATGCGGCCGGCTGATCCGGCGCGGATTGCGTCGCAACAGCGGCGCTGGCCGGCGCCGAGCCGAAGATCTTGGACAGGATCGAACCAAAAATGCTCATTTACGAAATATCTTTCCTGGACATTGTTGAACGCTGCGCCGAGGCGCGATACTACAGGCTTGTCGGTGGGCAACATCATTGAATTGGACTATTGCGGGTTTCACAACGGTGAACTTTTCGTCAGCCAAACACGCGCCCGCCTGTCTCACCGCGCGCCGGTTGGCACATCGCGGAACGGCATGCCCTTGTCGGCACGCATATCTGCGGGTAGCCCCAGCACCCTTTCTGCAATGATGTTCCGGAGGATTTCATCGGTGCCGCCGGCGATGCGCATGGCGGGGGCATAAAGTAAAGCTTCCTCGAACAGCCCAGCCAGCGGCATGTCCGGCCCCATCTCCGCCCCGGCCATGCCGAGCAGATCGAGGCCATAGGCGGCGATATCCTGCAGCTTGCTGGCGCTGACCAGTTTGCCGATCGAGGATTCCGGGCCTGGCGTCTGGCCGCGGGACAGCGAGGTCATGGTGCGGAATTTGGTGTTGCGCAGGCCTTGGCTGCGCACATAGAACTCAGCCAGTTTTTCCTTCACCGCCGCATTGTCGATGGCCGGCCCGTCTTCCAGCTCGACCAGGCGGGCGACCTCCAGCAATTCCTCGAAATCCGGGCCGGGATTTTCGCCGGCGGCATAGCGCTCGTTCATCAGCGTGGTGATCGCCACCCGCCATCCCGCACCCACCGGGCCCAGCCGCTGGCTGTCGGGAATGCGGACGTCGTTGAAAAATACCTCGTTGAAATGCGAACTGCCGGACATCTGCTTGAT
>JAYTXR010000143.1:0-2975 GCA_043742865.1 Acetobacteraceae bacterium | reverse complement strand
CCTCGCCGCTGGGCGATCCGCCGCTGTATATCGGTTTCCTGAACGGCGTGCCGTTCTTCTGGCCGCTGCAATCGCTGCTGGAACCGATGCTGCTGATCGCCTGTCCGGTGCTGGCCATTTTCTACGCGATGGACCGCTATTTCGCCGCCAGCGAGAAGCCGCCTGGGCCGCCGGAGCCATTCCAATTGCGCGGGAAGTTCAACATCCTGCTTATTTTGATCGTTGTCCTCACGGTGCTGGCCCAGGGCGTCTGGCATCCCGGCGACGCCTCCCTGCTGGGCCAGGAAATCGGCATCGAGCGGCTGGCGGCGATGGCGGTGTTCCTGGCGGTGACGCTGATCTCCGTCGCCTTCACGCCGCGAGCGGTGCGCCAGGGCAACGATTTCAACTGGCACCCGATGGAGGAAGTGGCAAAACTGTTCGCCGCCCTGTTCCTGACCATCGGGCCGGTGATGGCGATGCTGGATGAGGGCACGGACGGGCCGATGGCGTTTCTGCTGCGGCTGACCCAATCGGCCAATGGCGATCTGAACCCGCTCGCCATTTTCTGGCTCACCGGCATTCTCTCGGCCTTTCTGGATAATGCACCGACCTATCTGGTGTTTTTCCACCTCGCCGGCGGCGATCCGGCCGTGCTGACCGGTAAGCTGAACCCGATCCTGACGGCGATCTCCGCCGGGGCGGTGTTCTTCGGCGCGCTGACCTATATCGGCAATGCGCCGAATATGATGATCCGCTCGATCGCCGCCCATCGCGGGGTAAAGATGCCGGGGTTTTTCGTTTATCTGGCTTTGACCAGCGCCTTGCTGCTGCCGATCTTCGGATTGCTGACCCTGTTTCATTTTCGGTAGCCGACTGGGATAACAGATCTGGGGTATCCGACCCGGCGGGGGCTGCAACGCGGCGCGTCTTCGGCTATGGCTGTGGCAGATCCTGCCACGGAGCCACCGCAATGACCTATCTGATCGCCGCCGACCTGCCCCATGCCCCGGCCGGGGAGCGTTTCCGCGAATTGCTGTCGCGTTCCGGCTCGGGCAAACCGGGCATCCTGCGGATGCCCGGCGCGCATAACGGCATGGCCGGCCTACAGGCCAAGGCGGCCGGGTTTGAGGCTTTGTACCTGTCCGGTGCGGCGATGACGGCCTCGATGGGCATTCCCGACCTCGGTATGATCACCGTGGACGAGGTATCGTTCTTCGTCCGCCAGATCGTCCGCGCCACCGGCTTGCCGCTGCTGGTTGACGGCGATACCGGCTATGGCGAGGCGTTGAACGTGATGCACATGGTGCGGACTTTCGAGGATGCCGGTGCCGGTGCGGTGCATATCGAGGACCAGCTGCTGCCGAAGAAATGCGGCCATTTGAACGACAAGCGGCTGGCCGACGCGCATGACATGGCCGCCAAGGTGGCCGCCGCGGTGCGCGCCCGGCGGCATCTGTTCGTCATCGCGCGCACCGATGCTGCGGCCAGCGAAGGCATGGACGGCGCCGTGGCCCGCGCCAGGCTGTATGTGGAAGCCGGCGCCGATGCGATCTTCCCGGAGGCGCTGAACACCGCCGAAATGTTCCGCGAATTCGCCCGCCGGATGCCGGGGGTAAAACTGCTGGCCAACATGACCGAATTCGGCCGCACTCCGTTCTACACCGATGCCGAGTTTCTCGACATGGGCTATGCGATGGTGATCTGGCCGGTCAGCTCGATGCGGGTCGCGGCCAAGGCGCAGGAAGAATTATATGCCGCCATCGCCCGCGACGGCGGCACAATGAACCGGATCGACCACATGCAGACCCGTGCCGAGCTGTATGCAACGATCGGGCTGCACGCCTATGAGGCGCTGGATGCGTCCATCGTGCAGACGATTGTTCCCGAAGCGATGCCGCAGACCGTTCGGGCCTGACCCGCATGAACCGGCGTTATCTGCTGGGCCTGCTGGCCGCCGGCGCGTTCGCGCTGGCCGCGCTGGGGCCGTCCACGTTCGCGCAGACCGGTCCGCAAGCCGAATTGCCGAAGGAAAAGCTGCAAATCGTCACCCGCGCCGGCAAGGCGCATGATTTCAACGTCGAGATGGCGCTGCTTCCGGAGGAGCAGACCGTGGGGCTGATGTTCCGCCCCGCCGTGGCCCCGGATGGCGGAATGCTGTTTGACTGGCATGTCGAACGCCGCTCGCAGATGTGGATGAAGAACACGATCGCCCCGCTGGACATGGTGTTCATCGGCGGCGACGGGATCATCCGCTCGATCGCGGAGAACACCGTGCCGCAGAGCCTGGCCACCGTGGACAGCCGCCTGCCGACGCGCGCCACCCTGGAACTGGCCGCCGGCACCACCGCCGCGATGGATATCCGCGTCGGCGACACCGTGCGCCAGCGGATTTTCGGAAACGCTCCGTAAAAGCGGGGCGTTTTGAAAGCCGGGCAATAGCTTCCGCGCGGCTTATGCCGTAGACAGGTTGAATTCGGGGTGTAGCTCAGCCTGGTAGAGCATTGCGTTTGGGACGCAAGGGCCGGAGGTTCGAATCCTCTCGCCCCGACCATAGGCCAGGATCATAGGCCAGACGGAGACAGCCATGCGCGCCCGCATCTACCAGCCGCCGAAAACCGCGATGCAGTCCGGCATGGCCCAGACGCAGGAATGGCTGCTGGATTTCGAGCCCTCCGCCCGTCTGCGCACCGACCCGCTGATGGGCTGGATCGGCAGCGCCGACACCCAGTCCCAGGTCACGCTGAAATTCGCCACGCGCGAGGAAGCGGTCGCCTACGCCGAGCGCCAGGGCATTCCCTACGAGGTGGAACTGCCGCAGGTTCGGCGCGTGCATCCAAAGGCCTATGCCGATAATTTCCGCTATGGGCGCCAGCAGAACTGGACCCATTGAGCAGGCGCCCTTAGCTCAGTTGGATAGAGCAACAGCCTTCTAAGCTGTGGGTCGGTGGTTCGAATCCACCAGGGCGCGCCAATTTTCCATGTCGCGATCTCAG
>JAYTXR010000142.1:0-13003 GCA_043742865.1 Acetobacteraceae bacterium | reverse complement strand
GTGATGGGCCGCCTGTCGCCGCGCACCCGCAACGCGCAGGTGGCGCTGTACCAGGCCAAGGAGGTCGATTTCCTGGTGGCGACGGACGCCATCGGCATGGGGCTGAACATGGATGTCGACCATGTCGCCTTCGCCCGGCTATCCAAATTTGACGGCCACCGCCCGCGCCGGCTGACCGCGCCCGAGATCGCCCAGATCGCCGGGCGGGCCGGGCGCGGCATGCGCGACGGTACTTTCGGCGCTACCGGCGATTGTCAGCCATTGACCGCGGATCTGGTCGATGCGGTGGAAAACCACCGGTTCGAGCCGCTGACGCAGCTGGTCTGGCGCAACGGGGCGCTGGATTTTTCAGATCTCGATGCGCTGCTGAACAGTCTGAATGCCCCTTCGCCCGGCGCCGGCCTGGTTCGCGGCAACGAGGCCAGCGATGTGGAAACCCTGGCAGCCCTGGCGCGCGAGCCGGAGTTTCGCAAACTGGCATCCAGCCGGTCGCGCGTGCGGCTGTTGTGGGAGGCCTGCCAGATCCCCGATTTCCGCAAGCTGGCGGACGATACGCATACCCGGTTATGCGGCCGGATTTTTGGCCATATCGTGCGCGACGGGCATCTCCCCACCGACTGGCTTGCGGCGCAGATCGGCGCCATTTCGCAGGCGGACGGGGATATCGACACCCTGATGCAGCGGCTGTCGGGGGTGCGGGTGTGGTCCTACATCGCCGCGCGGACCGACTGGGTGAAAGATGCGGCGCATTGGCAGGACCAGGCGCGCCAGGTTGAGGACAAGCTCTCGGACGCGCTGCATGAGCGGCTGACCGCGCGCTTCGTCGACCGCCGCGCCGCCCATCTGATGCGCAGCCTGGATGCGGCGGACGGGCGCGAGTTGCTGTCCGCGGTCACCTCGCGCGGGGAGGTCGTGGTCGAGGGGCACGCGGTCGGCCATGTCGCCGGCTTCGGCTTCGTGCCGGATCCGCTGGCTGCGGGGGAGGAGAGGAAGCTGGTGCTGCGCGCCGCTCGCCGGGCGCTGCGCGCCGAAATGCCGCGCCGGGTGGCGGCGGTGGAGGCGGCGGCAGACGCTGGCTTTGCGCGGACCGACGATCACCGGCTGATCTGGGACGGGGTGGCGATCGGCCGGCTGCGCGCCGGCGCCAGCCTGCTGACCCCGCGGGTGGAGGTGCTGGATAGCGAATTCCTGGATGGCGCCGAGCGCGAGCGGGTACGGATCCGGCTGCAGGCATGGCTGGATGCGGCGATCCGGCGCGATTTCGCCGCCCTGTTCACCGTCATCGAACGGGCCGAACGCGACGCCGCTTTGCGCGGGCCGGTGCATCGGCTGGGCGAGGCGCTGGGTGTGCTGCCCGGAGAGGCTGAAATCGCGCCGCAATTGCGCGCCGGACTGAAGGCGATCGGGGTGCGGGCCGGGCGTTTCGCGCTGTTCCTGCCGGCGATGCTGAAGCCTGGCCCAGCGGTAATGCGGGCGCAGCTGCTGGCGCTGGCGCGGGGCCTCGATACCCCGGTGCTGCCACCGCCGGGCTTGGTATCTCTGGCCGCGGCACCGGACTGGCCGGACGGGATGGCCGCTTCGTTGGGCTGGCTGGAGATCGGACCGGGATTGCTGCGCCTGGATGTGGCGGAAAAAGTGGCGGGGGAGCTGGCCTGGGCGGCGCGCAACGGCGCCACCGCGCTGCCGGCCGGCCTCGCCCCCCGCTTCGCGGTCCGGGGCGAGCTGTTGCCGGTGGTGCTGCGCCGGCTCGGCTTTCGCCTGATGCCGGCGGGCGGGTTGTCGGCGGGGGAATACGGCCCCCCGGCACCGGCGATGATCCTGCCGCCCCGCCGCCGGCGCCCGCTGCAGGAAGCGCCGCCGCTGGCGATGCGGACCGGGCCGTTTGCCGCGCTGGCGGCGCTGAAGCGCTAGGTGGCACCGATCGAACAGGAAGATCAGGACTGGCAGAGGCTGGACAAATGGCTGTGGTGCGCACGGTTCATGAAGGCGCGCGGCGACTGCGCCGCCTATGTCGGGGGCGGGCTGGTGCGGCTGAACCGCCAGCCCACCGACAAGCCGCATGCGCGGTTGCGGGTGGGCGATGTTCTGACGCTGCCGGTGCCGGAAGGCCGCGGCGGCGAAATCCGCGTCCTTCGCGTGCTGGCGCTGGCCGCGCGGCGCGGTCCGGCGGCGCAGGCGCGTGGGCTGTATGCGGAGCTGGCGGAGACCGGGAGGCCGGGCGAGCCTTGCGCAAAGGCGGATTCAGCCGCATATCCCCGCGACTAACCTCGGACCCGGATCGCGCCCTCGGCGCCGGGTCGTCTCTGTTGCCTCCCTGGAGTTCACCATGACCTACGTGGTCACCGAAAGCTGCATTCGCTGCAAATACATGGATTGCGTCGAGGTTTGTCCGGTGGACTGCTTCTATGTTGGCGAGAACATGCTGGTCATCCATCCCGATGAATGCATCGATTGCGGCGTCTGCGAACCCGAATGCCCGGCCGAGGCCATTTTGCCCGACAGCGACGATCGCGCCGGCGCCTGGCTGGAACAGAACCGGACCTATGCCACGCTGTGGCCCAACATCACCCGCAAGGGCGAGGCCCCGGAAGACGCCGATGCGTGGAAGGACAAGCCGGACAAGGCCAAGCTGTTCTCCCCCGAGCCCGGCAAGGCCTGAAAGCCGCTGACTGACCCGGACACTGACGGGCCCGACGCTGGCGAGCCCGACGCTGGCGAGCCCGTGCCCGCCCCCTATCAATTTCTTAGTTTTTGCTGTTATAATCCGGCGTGGCGGGGATTAGCTTCCCATATACGGGGTCGGCGATTTCACCCATTTCTGGGGAGCGGACCGTTTGAACTGGGCTGCCTGGCCGGCGCGAGTGTCGCCCGGCCGCATAGCATCCGTTCGGGCGTCGGCATGTTTGAAGGATATCAGGTGTCCAGATGAAGACATCCGACGAGTCTGGGCGCGCCGAACGGGCCGGAACCACGGGTAGACCGGACGCGGTTTTCAAGCCGGCGAAACCGCAAGCGGCGCCCGCCAAGGTGCCTGCGTTGCAATCCCCGCTGGCCAGATCCCCGCTGGCCAGATCCCCGCTGGCCAAATCCCCGCTGGCCAAATCTGCGCCGGCCAAATCCGCTCCGGTCAAACCCGCGAAGGCGGCGCTGGCGCCGGCGGCAAAACCGAAGCTGGAGAAAATTGTGCCTGATAGTCTATTGCCGAAAGCCGTGCTGGTCGTTGAAACGGCGACTTCTGCTGCCTTCACTTCCACAGGCCCCACTTCCACAGGCCCCACTTCCACTGGCCTGACTTCCTCGCCCGGCCTGACCCCACAACCTGCCGATAAGGCGTTGCCTGCCAAACCAGCTGGCGACAAGCCGGCGATTGCCAGGCCGGCCGCCTCCAAGGCGCCGTCCCTCGTCAAGCCGGCCGTAGCCTTGCCGGCGGGTTTTGCCGCCCCGGCTCAGGAAGCGGCGCCAATGCCCGCTCCGATGCCCGCCCCGGCGCCGATTCCGGTGGCCGCCGCCGAGCCCGAACGCCGCCCCGCCATCCCGGAGGGCGAGCGGCGGCCAAACATCAACGACCGCAACCCGCCGCGCATTCCCTCCAAGGCGGAGAATTTCGTCGCCGGCGACCACGTGGTCTACCCGACCCATGGTGTCGGCAAGGTTGAGCGCATTGTGGTGGAGGAGATCGCCGGGCACAGCCTGGAGCTGATCCACATCACCTTCGAGGAGAACCGCATGACGCTGCGGGTTCCCGTGGCGAAGGCCCGTAGCGCCGGGCTGCGCAAGCTCGCATCGCGCAAGATGTTCGATGAGGCGCTGGCGCTGCTGAGGGGACGCGCGCGGATCAAGCGCACCATGTGGTCGCGTCGGGCGCAGGAATACGAGGCGAAGATCAACTCCGGCGACCCGATGTCGATCGCCGAAGTGGTGCGCGACCTGCACCGCAACGCCGGCCAGCCGGACCAGAGTTTTTCCGAACGCCAGATCTACGAGGCGGCGATGGACCGTCTGGCGGCCGAGCTCGGCGCGTTGGACAAGACCGACAAGGCGACCGCGGCGACCAAGCTGCTGCTGTTCCTCAAGACGATCGCGTAGACGGGAATCTCATGCGAAAGGGCTCCGGGATTGCTCCCGGAGCCCTCTTGTTGTTTGGGCGAAGCGGTCAGTTGTTGCTGCTGCGATTCCCGAGCAGCTGCAACAGCAGCATGAACAGGTTGATGAAGTTCAGATACAGGCTCAGCGCATCGAACACGCTGCGCTTGGCGGCGCCATCGGTGCCTTCCGCATAGGCATGCTGGACATAATCGGCCCGAATGCGCTGCGTGTCATAGGCGGTCAGGCCGGTAAAGATCAGCACGCCCAGGATGCTGATGGCGAACTGGATGGCCGAGCTGCCGACAAACATATTGACCAGGCTGGCGATGATGATGCCGAACAGGCCCATCATCAGGAAGCTGCCCATCTTGGTCAGGTCGGTCTTGGTCACGTAGCCATAGGCCGATGTGGCGGCGAAGGTGGCGGCGGTGATGAAGAAAACCCGCACGATCGACTCGCTGGTGTAGATCAGGAAGATATTCGTCATGCTGGCGCCCATGGCGGCGCAGAAAGCCCAGAACACGCCCTGAACGGCGGTCTTGGACATCTTGTTCACGCCGAAGCTGAGCGCGAGGATGAACGCGAGCGGCGCGAAGATGGCGACCATCGCCAGCGCGGTCGGCTGCATCACGGTGCGACCGCTGGCGGTCATCGCCGGCTGGTAGAACGCCTGGATCAGGCTGGTATTGGCGATGCCGTAGGCAACCACGCCGGTCAGCAGCAGGCCGGAACACATCCAGTTATAGACCCGCAGCATATAGGCGCGCAGGCCGGCGTCGATCACCGCGGCGCCGGTAGCGGCGGATGCGGCGGGATAGCTCCGGTAGTCGGGACTGAAGGCCATGTTGGATTCCTCTATTCAGGCGTTCGTGCCGAGTTCCGTTACATTGCAGGAGGGCCTGGCTGGTTCAAGAGAAATCGGTGCGGCGGCACCGGAGTGAACAGGTTTTAATACCGCCACAATTCCTCGCCCCAAACCTGCGCCCACCCGGATATTGGTCCCCGGCTATTCGTTCCGTAGCCACGGCGCGGGTTTGGCCCGCAGCGCCGCCTCGGTTCCCGCATATCCTACCACCAGCATCGCCATCACGCATAGCAAAAGCGTCAGGCCGAGCGTGGCCGGCAGGAACACCCAGTCGGTGTGCATCACGAAATGGACCACGCCGTAGCTGGCGGCGACGCCGACCAGCGCCGCCAGGCTTCCGGCGGCGAGGCCGATGATGCCGAATTCCACCAGCCAGGCGGCGCGGATCTGGCTCCGGCTGGCGCCCAGCGTCTTCAGGATTACCGCATCGCGGGTCCGCCGCCTTTGTCCGGCTGCCACCGCGCCGACCAGCACCAGAGCGCCGGACAGCAGCGTCAGCGAGCCGGTTGCGGTGAGCGCCGTGGCGATCCTGTCCATCAGCGCCGCCACCGCTTCCAGCACGTCCTCCACCCGGATGCCGGTGACGTTGGGCAGCGCGTCGGTCACGCGGCGCAGCAGGCTCGCCTGCCCTTCCGGCGGCACCCGCACCGTGGCGATGAAGGTATGCGGCGCGCCCTCCAGGAATCCAGGGGAGGCGAGCATGGCGAAATTGATCGACAGCGACCGCCAGGCGATGTCGCGCAGGCTGGCCACGGTCAGGTCGATGTCGCGCCCGAGCACGTTGACGCGCAGCACGTCGCCGATGCCGATCCCCCAGCCTTTGGCCAGCCCGGCATCGAACGAGACCAGCGGTTTGCCGCTGTAGCCGGCCGGCCACCAGGCGCCTGCGGTCAGATGCGTGCCCTCCGGCATCGCGGCGGCATAGGTCAGGCCGCGATCGCCGCGCAGCGCCCATTGGGTTTCCGGCGTGACCTGCATCTGTTCCACCGGCACGCCGTTCACCGCCACCATCCGGGCGCGCAGGTTGGGGACATTCTGCGACGGCGCGACTCCGGGCTGGGCGGCCAGCAGCGCCTCGAATCGCGCCAGCTGGTCCTGCTGGATGTCGACGAAGAAGAAGCTCGGCGCGTTCGCCGGGATCTGCTCCAGGATTTCCCGGCGGATATTGCCCTGGATCAGCGCGACCGAGGCCAGGGTGGACAGGCCGAGCCCGACCGATACCAGCATCAGCCGTGTCGGCGCGCCCGGCCGATGCAGATTGGCCAGGCCGAGTCGCAGCCAGGGCGGCCGGCGAGACGACAGGGTCCGGGAAGCTGCCATCACCGCCCAGCCGCCCAGCTGGAACAGCGCCAGCGTGGCCAGCGCGGCGGCGCAGAAATACGCCGACAGCATCCGGTCGGTCGTACTCAGGATGGCCAGCGCCACCAGGGCAGCGGCGATCGCGGCGGTGGCGGCCAGAATTTCGCGCGGGGCTTTGGCCTCGGTCGGTGTCAGGGGATCGCGGAACAGGCTGGCGCCGGGAATGCGCATGGCCCGCCCCAGCGGCATCAGCGAGAAGGCCAGCGCGGTCAGCAGGCCGAACAGCGCGGCCAGGGCCAGCGAGGTCGGATAGATGCCCGCGACCGGGGGCACCGGCAGCACGTCCTGCAGCAGCGGCCCGGCCAATATCGGCAGCATTGCCCCGCCCGCGACGCCGATCCCGATGCCCAGCACCGACAGCGCCATCACCTGCACCAGATACACCGCGAACACGGTGCGCGCGGAGGCGCCGAGGCAGCGCAGGATGGCGATGCTGCCGGCCCTTGCCGCCAGCCAGGCGCCGACGCCGTTGGCGACACCGATGCCGCCCACCAGCAGCGCGGTCAGCCCGACCAGGGTCATGAATTGCCCGGTCTGGTCGATGAAGCGGCCCACCCCCGGCGCGGCGCCGCTGGGATCGCGGATGCGCCAGCCCTGTTCGATGAAGGTTTTCCGCACGAGCACGGCGAAGCCGCCGGGGTCCATGCCGGGAGGGTCCAGCACCCGCAGCGCATGCTGCACCATGGCGCCGGGGGCGAGCAGGCCAGTGGCGGCCAGCGCATCCGCGCCGATCAGCACGCGCGGGCCGAGGATCGACGGGGTGGCGATCCGGTCCGGTTCCCCTTGCAGCTCGCCGCGCACGGTGAAATCGGCGCTGCCGATGCGCACGTGATCCCCCGGCTTCAGGCCGAGCCGGTCCAGCACCACCCGCTCGGCGAGCAGGCCGCGATCGGCCAACGCGTCGCCGATGTTCCCCGGCGGCACCAAACTCGCCTCGCCGACCAGCGGCCAGGACCGATCGACCGCCTTGAGTTCCACCAGCAGGCGATCGCCGGAGCCCGGATTGATCAGCATCGAGCGCAGGCGCACGATCTCCGACAGACGCGCACCCCGCAGGCCCAGCCACTCGCGCAGGCGGTCCGGCAATGGCTGGGATCCGCCGTCGATCTCCAGATCGCCGCCGAGGATGCGCCGCCCGTCCTGCGCGATGCCGCGGTCGGTGGCCTCGCGCAGCGTGCCGACGCCGGCGATCACAGCAACCCCGAGTGCCAGGCAGGCCAACACGATGCCCAAACCCTTCATGCCGCGACCCTGCAATCCAGGATTTCGGGTGCCACCGCGCAGCTCGCGCCAGGCGAGGCGGAACACCAGCCTCATGCGGTCACCGTGTCGGCCTGCACCCGCCCGTCGGCGATCCGCACCTGGCGCGAGCACCGTGCCGCCAGATGCGGGTCATGCGTGATCAGCAGTAAAGTGGCGCCGGAGCGGGCCCGCAGGCCGAACAGCAGATCCATCACCACCTCCCCGGTCGCCTGGTCCAGATTGCCGGTCGGTTCGTCGGCCAGCAGCAGCATCGGACCGGGCGCGAAGGCGCGCGCCAGGGCGACGCGCTGCTGCTCGCCGCCGGAGAGTTCTCCCGGCAGATGGGTCAGCCGAAGGCCGAGGCCAACCGCGTCCAGCGCCGCAATCGCCCGCGCGGTGGCGTCGCGGTTGCCGGCCAACTCCATCGGTACCGCGACGTTTTCCAGCGCGTTCATGGTCGGGATCAGGTGGAAAGCCTGGAACACGATGCCGACGCCCTCGCGGCGCAGCCGGGCCAGGGCGTCCTCATCGAGGCCGGTGATTTCCCGTCCGGCGATCCGCACGCTGCCGGCGCTGGCGCGCTCCAGCCCGGCCAGTACCATCAGCAGGCTGGTCTTGCCCGACCCGGAAGGTCCGACGATGCCCACCGCCTCGCCCGCCGCCACGTCGAGATCGATGCCGCGCAGGATGTTGACCGGCCCCGCCGGGGAAGGCAGGGTCAGGGTCAGATCCCGCACTTCGATAAAATGCGGTGCCGCAGCCGGATGAGTGTGGTCCATGGATATAGCATATGGCCTCGCTGCCAGGTTCCGGAAAGCAGTTCTTGCGATTGGTTGGGTCTGGGTGTGGGTCTGGGTATGGACGCTCTCCGCCCATGCCGGCGAACCGGTCCGGCTGCTGGTGCTCGGCGACTCGCTGACCGCCGGCTACGGGCTGGCGCGGCCGGAGGGCTTCCAGGCCCGGCTCGCCGCCGCCCTCGCGGCCGACGGCGTGACGGTGCGGCTGATCGACGGCGCGGTGTCCGGCGATACCTCCGCCGGCGGGCTGGCGCGGCTGGACTGGGTGCTGGGGGAAGGGGCGGACGCCGCGATCATCGAGCTCGGCGCCAATGACGGGCTGCGCGGCAGCGACCCGGCGGCGATGGAAGTCAATCTGAACGCGATCCTGGACAGATTGGCGGCGCGGCATATCAAGGTGCTGCTCAGCGGCATGCGCGCGCCGCCCAATCTCGGGCCGGACTATGTCGCTGCCTATGACGCGGTGTTCCAGCGCCTGAGCCAGCGCCCGGAACTGATCTACGACCCGTTCTTCCTGGAAGGGGTCGCCGCGCAGCCGGGCCTGAACCAGGCGGACGGCATTCACCCGAACCCGGAAGGCGTGCGGCGCATCGTTGCGCGATTGCTGCCGGTGGTCGAACGTCTGCTAGCCGAGGCGCGCCAGCCGTGAGATTGTTCATCGCACTCGATCTGCCGTGGGTTCTGCGCCAGCTTCTGTCGCTGATGGCCGGCGGCGGCATTCCCGGCGCCCGCTGGGTGTCGCCGGAGAATTATCACCTGACCTTGCGCTTCATCGGCGAAACCCAGGCGCATCGGGCCGAGGATATCGACCTGGCGCTGGCCGGCATCCGCGCGCGGGGGTTCTCGCTGACCCTGGCCGGGGTCGGCATTTTTGCCGAAGCCGGGCGCCCCAACAGCGTATGGGTAGGCGTGGAGCGCACCAAGTCGCTGGATCATCTGCAAAAAAAGATCGAGACGGCGTTGCAGCGGGCCGGGCTGGCCCCCGAGCGGCGGCGCTTCACCCCGCACGTGACCCTGGCACGGCTGGACAACGCGGCACAGGACAGGCTGGCGGGCTTCGTGCAGGCGCATAACCTGTTCCGCGCCGAGCCGGTCGCGATGGAGCATTTCACCCTGTTCTCCTCCCAGCTTGGCAAGGAACACTCGGTCTATACTGCCGAAGTGGTTTATGCGCTGGATTAACCCCGGGTGGTTTAACCCGGGATCGGTGGCGTCGGCTCATCCTCGGCCAGCCAGGCCAGCAGCAGCGTCCAGGTCACCGCCAGCATCGCCGGGCCGACGAACACGCCGATCAACCCGAACGCCATCAGCCCGCCGATCACCCCCACCAGGATCAGCAGCATCGGCAGATTGGCGCCGCGCCGGATCAGCACCGGGCGCAGCAAATTGTCGAGCGAGATCACGACGATGGCGCCAACCAACAGGAAAATCGCCCAGCCGCCGGCGCCGATGTAATACAGCCAGCCGACCGCGGGCAGCAGCACCGGCGCCGGCCCTATTTGTACGATGCACAGCATGAACATCACCGCGGTCAGAATGCCCGCGAACGGCACCCCGGCCACCGCCAGCGCGACTCCGCCCAACAGCGACTGCACCAGCGCGGTGACCACCACGCCCAGCGCCACGCCGCGGATGGCCTGGCCGGCCAGCAGGACCACCTGCTCGCCGCGCTCGCCGGCCAGGCGATGGCCGAAGCGGCGCGCCATGGCGGCGGCTCCGTCGCCGTTGGAATAAAGGATGGATGCCACGATGATGGTCAGCAGCAGCTGCACGAAGAACATCCCCAAGCTGCCGACGGCGGAGACGAAATACTGCGTGACCCGGCCGATATAGGGTCCCGCCTCCACGATCAGCGTATTGGCGCCCGCACTGGCAACGTGGTCCCAGGCCGCCGCGACCGGCTCGCCGACCAGCGGCAGGTCCGCCACCCAGGCCGGCGTCGGCGGTATCTGAAAGGACGTGACGGCAGTGGCCAGAAGTTCGATGCGGCCGGAGTTCTGGACGATGGTGCTGACCGCGGAGCCGAACGGCGCGACGACGATCGCCAGCAGCAGCAAGGTCATCACCAGCACTGCCGGCCCGCGCCGCCCCCCGAGCGCTGCCTGCACCCGTAGCAGGATCGGCCAGGTGGCGATGACCAGCGTGATCGCCCAGATCGTCGACGGCAGAAACGGGCCAAGGATCCAGACCGTGCTGGCGATCAGGCCGCCCAGGCACAGCACCGCCAGTGTGGTGCGAGCCAGATCGCGGTGCGGGATCGTCATGCCGGACTCCCAGGGGTCAAAGGCGAAGCCATAAGCCGTGCGAGCCCACGCGCGGCCGCCAGATCGGTCGCATCGTTCAAATTCAGAAACGGGTCCCAGGGTCGGAGCGGGAAGTCAACGACATGGGTTCCGATCGAGGCCGAGAAGCTTTCGACACTTCGCGACCCGGGAGCGGACAGCAAGCTGCGCAACGCCGGGCGAATGGTCATCGGCCACAGTGCGACCAGCGGATGCAGCCGCCCGGCGCTGGCCGCGCAGGAAGGCGCCGGCGCCAGCGCACCGGCCAGGCCAGCCGGGATGAGCGGGGTGTCGCCGGGTACCGTCAGCAGCGTGTCGCTGCCCTGCTCGGCCGCCCAATCGAGGCCCGCTAGCACGCCGGCCAGCGGTCCGTGCCCGAGGAATTCGCCGTCCGGCAGCACCGGGCGGCGGAAGGCGGCAAACCGGGAAAGCTCGCCGTTGGCGCTGATCGCGATATGGCTGGTTTCGGTGGCGAGCCGATCCAGGATGCACGCCAGCAGGCTTTGCCCGCCCAGCTCCAGCAGCGGCTTGTCCCCGCCGCCCATGCGCAATGCCTGTCCGCCGGCCAGCACCAATGCGGCGAGGCCCTTCATAAGGGAAAGCGTTTCATGAAGAAACGGTGTTTCATAAAAAACTGGGGCGAACGACGGGGCTCGAACCCGCGACATCCAAGACCACAACCTGGCGCTCTACCAGCTGAGCTACGTCCGCCATCGGATGAACACCATCCTCATTCCAGGGGCCGGCGTGTAGGACGTTCAGCCCCGGTTCGTCAACCGGAGGCCTGCAACCCGGCGGATATGGGCGCGCCGGCATTTGCCAAAAAATGCCGGCGCAGCCGCCCGATCGCCTCGTCGAGCACGGCTTCGCGCTTGCAGAAGGCAAAACGGACAAGATGTTTCGGCGCCTCGGCCTCGTAGAAAGCCGAGAACGGCACCGCGGTCACCCCGGCCTGCTCGGTGATGTGGCGGCAGAACGCCATGTCGTCGCCGGAAAAACCCAGCGGGGAAATATCGGTGGTGAGAAAATAGCTGCCACTGGAGCCCAGCACGCCAAAGCCGATTTCCGCCAGCCCGCGGGCGAGCTGGTCGCGCCGGGCCTGCAGGTTGCTGGAGAGCGAGGCGAAATAGGCGTCGTCCTTGGCCAGCCCGACCGCGACGCCGCGTTGCAGGTTGGGCGCGGTGGTGAAGGTCAGGTTCTGATGCGCCTTGGCGACCACGCCGGCCAGCGCGCGGGGCGCGCTGACATAGCCGATCTTCCAGCCGGTGAGCGAAAACGTCTTGCCGGCGCTGCCGACCCGCATGCAGCGCTCCCGCATGCCGGGCAGGGTCATCAGCGGGATATGCTGGCAGCCATCGAATGTCAGGTGTTCGTAGACCTCGTCGCAGATCGCGTAGGTGTCGTGCTGTTGAACCAGGCCGGCGATGAAGCCGAGCTCGTCGGCGGTGAACACCTTGCCGCAGGGGTTCATCGGCGAGTTCAGCAGGATCGCCTTGGTCTTCGGCCCGAACGCCGCGGCCAGTTCCTCGCGGGGCAGGTGCCAGTCGGGCGGCAACAGACGGACCAGCTTCGGCACAGCGCCGAGCAGGCGGACAACGGGCAAATAAGTGTCGTAAAGCGGCTCGATCAGCACGACCTCGTCGCCGGGGTCGATCACCGCCATCAGGCAGGCGGTGATTGCCTCGGTGGCGCCCGAGGTCACCACGACCTCGCGCGAAGCATCGATGTCGAGGCCGTAGAAGCGGCGGTTGGCGGCGGCGACCGCGGCGCGCAGCTCGGGCACGCCGGTCAGGGGGGGATATTGGTTGCGGCCGTCGCGCAGCGCAGCCGCGGCGGCCTCGATCACGTCGGCCGGGCCATCGGTGTCGGGAAAGCCCTGGCCCAGGTTGATCGACCGGTGCTCGGTCGCCAGCGCCGACATCACGGTGAAGATGGTGGTGCCGACGGCGGCGAGCTGCGAGTTGACCGGTTTCACTTTTTTTCCCTGGTAGATTTTTACACAGCCAAGCGTGCCTGACTATAAATGGTGCAACTACGTTCCGAAAACGCCCAAGCCGGGTGCGCCCGTTGGCCAGTCATAGACGGATCGTGGGTCGCGTC
Source organism: Acetobacteraceae bacterium (assembly GCA_043742865.1). GTDB lineage: Bacteria > Pseudomonadota > Alphaproteobacteria > Acetobacterales > Acetobacteraceae > PALSA-911. Next base: position 272 of record JAYTXR010000142.1, on the reverse strand, counting down.
CAACGGCCGGCCGGGACATTGCCGGCTGGCACGCCACATGCAACCCTTATCCGCTGCCATGTAGTAATCAAGCGTCCTGGGCAGCCTTGACATTGGGGGGCCCGGCAACAGCCGGGAGCTTTGCGACATGAAAAAGATCGAAGCGGTGATAAAGCCGTTCAAACTCGATGAGGTGAAGGACGCCCTGCACGAGGTGGGGCTGCAGGGCATCACGGTTCTTGAAGCCAAGGGGTTCGGTCGCCAGAAAGGCCATACCGAGCTTTACCGGGGCG
>JAYTXR010000141.1:0-6135 GCA_043742865.1 Acetobacteraceae bacterium | reverse complement strand
CATTTTAGCGACGCGGAAGGTGAATGCGCCGCCCTGCTGGGCCACCGGCTGGCGCTGCCGGCCTATGACCAGTGCATCAAGGCCAGCCATCTGTTCAATTTGCTGGACGCCCGCGGTGTGATCAGCGTGACCGAGCGGGCCAGCTATATCGGCCGGGTGCGGAATTTGGCCAAAGCCAGCTGCGAGGCCTGGCTGGCGGGTGAAGGGGCGTGACTTTTTGCCTCCGCGCGGCTATTTCTACCATTCGGAGAAAACTTTCTACCAGGAGGCATCGATGGGCACCCAGCTGAACATCAAGAGCGATGACGCCTACCGCCTGGCGTCGGAGCTGGCGGAGCTGACCGGGGAAAATCTGACAATTGCGGTGACCGAGGCATTGCGCGAGCGGCTGGAGCGGCAGCGAAAAGCCCGGGACATCGAGGCGAAAGTGGAGCGGATGATGGCCGCCGCGCGGGAAATCCGGGCGCATATGCGCGAGCCGGTCAGTTCGGACCATAGTTTTCTGTATGACGACGACGGCCTTCCCATCGGATGATCTCCCAATGATTATCGATGCGTCGGCGTTGCTGGCCCTGGTGCTGGACGAGTCCGACGGGGTGCTGTTCGCCCGCGCGATCGCCGCCGCTTCGCGCCCGCGCATCTCCGCGGTGAACTGGTTCGAGGCGGCGATGCGGGTGGACCGTAACGGCGATAACATCGCGGTCAGCCGGTTCGATGATTTCATCGCCGAGTTCGGCATCGAGATCGTTCCGTTCACGCCGGAACAGGCATTGCGCGCCCGCCAGGCGCGGCGGGTATATGGCAAAGGCCTGCATCCCGCCCAGCTGAACTTTGGCGACTGCATGGCGTATGCGACCGCCAAGCTCGACGGGTCGCCGCTGCTGTTCAAAGGCAACGATTTTTCCCAGACCGACATCGAGCCGGCATTGAAGGACTGACCATGCCGGAATTCTTTCTGGAGTTGTTTTCCGAGGAAATCCCCGCGCGCATGCAGGCGCGCGCGGCGGATGATTTGGTGCGGCTGGTGACCGAGGCGCTGGCGCCGCTGTCGCCGAACGCCGCGCGCGGGTTTTATGGCCCGCGCCGGATCGCCATGGTGGCGCAGCTGGCAAGCGAGGTCGCGGCCAGTTCCAGCACCGAGCGCGGCCCGCGCGCCAATGCGCCCGAGCAGGCGTTGGCCGGCTTTTTGCGCAAGCACAATGCGATCCGCGAGCAGCTGCGCCAGGAAGGCGATTTCTGGGTGCTGGAAAAGGCCAGTGCGGGGGCGTCGGCCGCCGATCTGATCGGCACCGCTCTGCCGGCGCTGCTGCGGCGGTTTCCGTGGCCGAAATCGATGCGTTGGGGCGGCACCAGCCAGTTCACCTGGGTCCGGCCGCTGCGCCGGATCGTGTGTTTGTTCGACGGCGCAATAGTGGCGTTCTCGCTGGCCGACGGCGCCGATGACGGTCACGGGCTGGCCTCCGGCGATTTGACCGAGGGTCATCGGTTCCTGGCGCCGGGCGCGTTTGCGGTTACCGGCTGTGCTGACTGGCAGGCGAAGCTGCGAGACCATAAAGTTCTGTCGGATGCCGCGGAGCGCAAGCGCGTGATTGCCGACGCGGTTGCCGCGGCGGCGTCCGCGCATGGCGTAACGGTAATGGAGGATGCCGGTCTGCTCGATGAGGTGGCCGGGCTGGTCGAGTGGCCGGTCGTGCTGCTGGGGCGGATCGATGCGGCCTATATGGATTTGCCGGCCGAGGTGATGCAGGTCTCCATGCGGGTGAACCAGCGTTACTTCGCGCTGCGCCATCCGGATTGCTCGGCCGCACCGTATTTCGCGTTTGCCGCCAATATCGAAGCGATTGATGGCGGTTCGGCAATCATCGCTGGCAATGAGCGGGTGTTGCGGGCGCGATTTGCCGATGCGCGGCATTTCTGGGACCTCGACCGTAAAGCGCGGTTGGAAGACCTGGTGCCGAAGCTGGACCAGGTGATTTTCCACGCCAAGCTGGGCAGCCAGGGTGACCGGGTGCGTCGGCTGATCGCCTTGGCCGAGGCTATTGCCCCGCTGGTAGGTGCGGATCCGGCGCTGGCGCGGCGGGCGGCGGGATTGTCGAAGGCCGATTTGCTGACCGGTATGGTGGGCGAGTTTCCGGAGTTGCAGGGCGTGATGGGTAACTATTATGCCCGGAACGACGGCGAAAATCGCTCCGTTGCGGATGCGATCCGCGAGCATTATGCGCCGAAGGGACAGGGTGATGCGGTGCCGCGTGCGCCGGTCGCTATTGCGGTGGCTCTGGCCGACAAGCTGGACCAACTGACGGGCTTCTTCGCGATTGACGAGAAGCCCACCGGCTCGGGCGATCCGTATGCCCTTCGCCGGGCGGCCCTTGGCATCATTCGCATCATAATGGAGAACAATCTTCGGGTCGGCCTGAATAGGCTAATCGTGGCGGCAGTCAGAGATCATCTAAGCCGGACTACTTTATCCGATGAGGTCCGCGACTTTATCGTCGATCGCTTCCGCATCCAGCTGCTTTCTGAGGGCGCGAGCCATGACGTGCTGATGGCGGTGTTCGCGGACGGCGCCAATGACGATCTCGTTCGGACTTTAAAACGTGTAAAAGCGATCCGAGCCTTCATAAGGCCGGTTCACACCACAGGTAATTTGACCCTTGCGCTGACGGGCGTTGCCGCGACCTCCGCTGCCGGAACGCTGGGAGTGTCTAACGGGCCAGCGCTCCTTGCTGCTTATCGCCGCGCCGCCAATATTCTACGTATCGAGGACAAGAAAGATGGGCCGCATGATGGTGTGCCCGACGCCGGCCTGTTGACGGAGCCGGAGGAGATCGCAGTCGCAGAAGCGCTTGGGGGCGCCGCCCTGCGGATCGAGGCGTTCCTGGCCGCCGAGGACGACTCCGGTGCCATGACCGCGATGGCCGGGCTGCGCGCGCCGCTGGATGCGTTCTTCGAGAAGGTAACCGTCAACGCCCCGGAGCCAGAGCTGCGGGAAAATCGGCTGCGGCTGCTCTCTCGCGTTCGTGCTACCATGGACCGCATTGCCGATTTTTCGAAGATCGAGGGCTGATATCTCATGTCACAGCAGACACTGATAAAACCCGCCGCCACGCAGTGGGTCTATAGTTTTGGTGCCGGCCATAACGAGGGCCGGGCGGAAATGCGCAATCTGCTCGGCGGCAAGGGAGCCAATCTGGCGGAGATGGCCAATATCGGCCTGCCGGTGCCGCCTGGCTTCACCATCACCACCGAGGTCTGCACCGCCTATTACAACAACGGCGAAACCTACCCCGGCGAGCTCGATGCCCAGCTGCGCGCCGGGCTCGCGCGGATCGAGCAGGCGGTGGACAAGAAATTCGGCGACCGCGCCAAACCGCTGCTGGTATCGGTGCGCTCCGGCGCGCGGGTGTCGATGCCCGGCATGATGGACACCGTGCTCAATCTCGGCCTGAACGACGAGACCGTGGAAGGCCTGGCCGCCGCGTCCAACGACGAGCGGTTCGCCTGGGATTCATATCGCCGCTTCATCCAGATGTACGGGTCGGTGGTGCTGGACGTGGACCACCATCGCTTCGAGGAGATCATCGAGCAGGTCAAATTCGAAACCGGCGCCATCGAGGACACCGCGCTGTCGGCCGATGACTGGAAACGCGTTGTTGAGGGCTACAAGATCGCGGTCGAGGAAGCCACCGGCAAGCCGTTCCCGCAGGACCCGAAAACCCAGCTCTGGGGCGCGATAACGGCGGTGTTCGGCAGCTGGATGAACCCGCGCGCCAACACCTATCGCCGCCTGCACGACATTCCCGCCGAGTGGGGCACCGCGGTGAACGTGCAGGCCATGGTGTTCGGCAACATGGGGGCCGACTGCGCCACCGGGGTGTGCTTCACCCGCGACCCCTCCACCGGGGAGAATATTTTTTACGGCGAATATCTGGTCAATGCGCAGGGCGAGGACGTGGTGGCCGGCATCCGCACGCCACAGCCGATGGCCAAATTGCGCGCCAAGCCCGGCGAGGTGCCGATGGAAGAAGCCATGCCGCTGGCTTACGCCGAGCTGATGGCGATCCGCGCGACGTTGGAAAAGCACTACCGCGACATGCAGGACATCGAATTCACGGTACAGCAGAACAAGCTGTACATGTTGCAGACCCGCAACGGCAAACGCACCGCCGCCGCGGCTTTGCGCATCGCCGTGGACATGGCCAATGAAGGGCTGATCGACGAGCGGGAGGCGATCAAGCGGGTCAACCCGGCCTCGCTGGATCAGCTGCTGCACCCGATGCTGGACCCGAAGGCGCCGCGCACGGTGATGGCCAAGGGCCTGCCGGCCAGCCCCGGAGCGGCGTGCGGCATCGTTGTTTTCAACGCCGATGAGGCCGAAGCCCGCGCTGCCAAGGGCGAGGACGTGATCCTGGTGCGCATCGAGACCAGCCCCGAGGACATCCACGGCATGTATGCCTGCCGCGGCATCCTGACCACGCGCGGCGGCATGACCAGCCACGCCGCGGTGGTCGCGCGCGGCATGGGCCGGCCCTGCGTGGCCGGCGCCGGCGGCATCGCGGTGGACTATAATTCCCAGGTGCTGTCGGCCGGCGGGCGGGTCGTGCGGGCCGGCGAGATCATCACCCTGGACGGCGCCACCGGCGAGGTGTTCGTCGGCGCCGTGCCGATGATCGAGCCGGCGATGTCGGATGATTTCACCACGCTGATGGTCTGGGCCGACAAGGTTCGCCGGTTGAAGGTGCGCACCAACGCGGAAACCCCGCTGGACGCCGAGACCGCGAAGAAATTCGGCGCCGAGGGCATCGGGCTGTGCCGGACCGAGCACATGTTCTTCAACCCCGAGCGCATCGGCGCGGTGCGCCAGATGATCATGGCCTCTGACGAGGCCGGCAGGCGTGCCGCCCTGGCCAGGCTGCTGCCGTTCCAGCGCCAGGATTTTCACGACCTTTTCCGCATCATGGCGGGCCTGCCGGTGACCATCCGGCTGCTGGACCCGCCGCTGCACGAATTCCTGCCGCATGCGGACGCCGAACTCGCCGATGTGGCGCAGGCGCTAGGCACCGATATCGAGACGATGCGCCGGCGCGCCAGCGAGCTGGCGGAGGCCAACCCGATGCTGGGGCATCGCGGCTGCCGGCTGGGGATTTCCTACCCCGAGATCTACGAGATGCAGGCGCGCGCGATCTTCGAGGGCGCGCTGGCGGTGGCCAAGGAGACCGGCGCCGCTCCGGTGCCCGAGATCATGATCCCGCTGGTCGGCATGCGGCGCGAGCTGGAGATCACCCGCGCGCAGATCGAGCGCGTGGCCGAAAAAGTGTTCGCCGAGGCCGGGCAGCGGCTGGACTACAGCATCGGCACCATGATCGAACTGCCGCGCGCGGCCATCACCGCGGGCAAGATCGCCGAGGTCGCTGATTTCTTCAGTTTTGGCACCAACGATCTGACGCAGACGGTGTTCGGGCTGTCGCGCGACGATGCCGGAAAATTCCTGCCCGATTACGTGGCCCAGGGCATCCTGCCGAAGGACCCGTTCGTTTCCCTGGATATAGAGGGGGTCGGCGAAATGATCCGCATCGCCGCCGAGCGTGGCCGCCAGACCCGCCCTGATATCAAGCTCGGCATCTGCGGCGAGCACGGCGGCGATCCGGCCTCGATCGCGTTCTGCGAGGAGCTGAAGCTCGATTACGTCTCATGCAGCCCGTACCGGGTGCCGGTGGCACGCCTTGCCGCGGCACAGGCGGCACTCGGGGCAGGGGGGGACAGAACCGCATGATGGGCAAACTCTGGTGCCTCGTGCCGCTGGCGGCGCTGCTGGTCGGGGCGCCGGCGCGCGCGCAGATCAATCCGTTCGGCAATGCCAGCCAGACCAAACTTACCAGCGGCGATTTCCGGGTGCTGGACGAGGCGACCCAACGGCTGCTGGCGCGCCCCGATCTGGCGCCCGGCGTTCGGGAAGACTGGAAAAACCCGGAAACCGGATCCACCGGATCGCTGACCGTCAAAAACCGGTTGCACCGGCGGGGCCTGGAATGCGTGGCGCTCGGCTACCAGTCGATGGCTCGCGGTCGGCCGCCGAACCGCATCGGGGCGCTGAACTGGTGCCAGACGCCGGCGGGCTGGAAGATACTCTGAGCC
>JAYTXR010000140.1:0-18349 GCA_043742865.1 Acetobacteraceae bacterium | reverse complement strand
CGCGGTATCGGTCGGCGGCCCGACGATCGCCGAGGGCATCGCGGTGCGCGACATCGGCGAGCAATGTTTTGAATTGGTGCGCCGGCGGGTGACCGAAATTCTGGTGGTGCCGGAGCGCGCCATCGAGGAAGCCATCGGGTTGCTGGCCGAGGGCGCCAAGGTGGTAGCCGAGGGGGCGGGGGCGGCCGGCGTGGCGGCTTTGCTGACGTTCCCCCAAAAATTCCGCGGCAAGCGCGTCGGAACGCCGGTTTGTGGCGGCAATATCGATGCGCGCATCCTGTCCAATGTGCTGCTGCGCAATTTGCTGCGCGACGGCCGGCTGCTGCGGCTGCATCTGCAGATCCCCGACCGGCCAGGCGTGCTGGCCGATATCGCCGGAAAAATCGGCAATACCGGCGGCAATATCATTGAGGTTTCGCATCAGCGGCTGTTTGCGGCCGCATCGGTGCAGGCAGCCGAGCTGGAAGTCATGGTCGAGGCGCGCGATCCCGCGCATGCGGACCTGATTGTTGCCGCGCTGGAAGCGACATACGTGGTGCGCCGGGTTTGAAACCGCGCTAACCTTACTAAATCTGACAGGAGGATGATCCGATGGAAGTCCAACCGAGTGGCGCCGTGCTGGGCGCCGATATCGTCGGCATCGACCTTGCGGTGCCGATGTCGCCGGGGGATTTCCGCGCTGTGTTGCGTGCCTTGGGCGCGCACGGCGCGCTGCGGTTTCCGGCGCAGACCCTGACCACCGACCAGTTCGTCGCGTTCGGCGCCCGGTTCGGTGAGCTGGAGACCAACGTCGCCAATATGTTCCACGAGCCGGGCCACCCCGAGGTGATGATCCTGTCCAACATCCAGAAGGACGGCAAGCCGACCGGCCTCGGCGATGCCGGGCAGGGCTGGCACACCGACATGTCCTACAGCCGGCCGATCTCGCTGACCACGATCCTGCACGCGCAAACCGTGCCGGTGCAAGACGGCAGGCCGCTCGGCGACACCCAGTTCCGCAATCTGCACGCCGCGTATGAAGACCTGCCCGCGGCTATCAAACAACGGCTGGAAGGCCGCACCGCCTCGCATGACTTCGCCAAATTTTGGGACATGATGCGCGCCCGCCCCGGCAACACCCGCCCGCCACTGACCGACGCCCAGCGCGCCCGCAAACCCGCCGTGTCGCACCCGATCTTCTACCCACACCCTGTGACCGGCAAAAAAGTGCTGTACTGCAATATCGGCTACGTGACGCAGATCGACGGCATGGACCAAGTGGAAAGCGACGAATTGCTGGACATCCTGTATCGCCACCAGGAGCAGGACAAATATTTGTATTCCCACCACTGGACCGCGGGCGACGTGCTGATGTGGGACAACATCGGCACCATGCACAACGCGATCTCCGACTACGGCGACAACCCCCGCTACATGCGCCGCGTCCAGGTAATGGCGACCGAGGATTACGCGAAGCTGGCGGCTTGAAGAAGCGCGGTTAGCGCCCCCTACAATCGCGCGGCGATCTGATCGGCGAGCTGGCCGATGGCGGCGCTGATGGCCGCCACCACGCCGGAATCGCCTGGGCCGTCCGCGTGGGTGACGAAACTGCCCTGCGCGGCGGCGAGGGTTTGCGACGCGCCAGGATCGCCGCGGGACTGGAGGATGCTCCAATGCGCGGTCAGCGCGCAGTCGCCGCTGGCCCGGCACTCCAAGGCCGTGATGTCGACCAGGATCTGTATTTGCGGCCGGGCGGGCGGGTGGACAACGACCAGCGCGGTGGGGACACGGCGGGCCAGCGCGGCGGTTAGCGCCTGGGTGATGCCGACCGACAGGCGTTCGCCCCAGATGCCGCTATCGCTGGCAAGCAGGCCGTTGGTCCCGGTGCGCAGCAGGATGTCGGTGGTGTCCAGATGGTCGGGGATCCGCACCGAGCGGATCTCGATCACCCGGCGCGCAAGATCGTCGCGCATGCCGGGGGTGGGTTCGGTCGGTGTGCCCAGCACGTAGATACGCGGCTCCGGCCTGGCGGCGCAGCCGGCGAGCAGGCCGAGCAGCAGCAGATACCCGCAAAATTTCATCGCTATCGTCCTCGCAGCGCGCTGACGGGGCTGCGTTCCAGCTCCCGGGTGAAGCCGCGCAGTGAGCTGGCGCTCGCGGCCAGATCGCGCAGCGCGGCCTCCAGATCGCCGCGCATCTCCGAGCGGGGGGCGGCGATGGCGTTCAGCGAGGCCACCAGCTTTTCGGCCGACTGCGCGGTACGCTGGGCCGATGCCAGCACGCCCTGCAGCTCGCGGCCCGACAGCACCACAATCTGGCGGCTATCGGTCGCCAGCTTGTCGATATTATCGAGCGTGCGGCTGGCATCGGCGCTGAGCTTGCGGACCGCTTCGGAGCTCGCCCGCATCGTCTCGCTTGCCGCCTCGGCGGCCTGGCGCGCGCTATCGGTCAGCGGATCGATCTTGCCGCTGACCGTGGTGGCGACGGTCTGGATGCTGGCGAGGGCGGTGCGCATGTCATTCACCAGCTCGCGCAACGGCAGATCGGTGAGTTTGTCCTTCAGGTTCTGAAACGCCGAGGGCATGGAGGGTATTTCGGGCAGGCCCAAGGTCTCGGCAGAGGACGTGATGGCGGCATCGGACCGGAAATCCAGATCGACGCCTAGCTGGCCGGTAACCAGGCTTTGGGTGCTGAGCATGGCGCGCAGCCCGGCAAGTACCAGGCTCGGAATGCCCGGTTCGGCTTTTTTGCCGGTCTTGGAGTCGATCTCCTGCGGGCCCGTGTCGTCCCAGGAGATGCGCTCAGGATCGAGTTCCAGATAAACCGGGATCGCGGAGCTGCGATCCGCCACATTCAGCCGCAGCGCGATCTTGCGCACCGAGCCCACGACCACGCCGCGGAACGTGACCGGGGCTCCGACCGTCAGGCCGGCGACCGAGGTGGGGAACAAGACCACCGCGCGCAGCGTCGGCGTGAACAGCCGCAGGCCGCCGAACAACAGGATCGCGCCGACCACCAGCACAATTCCAACAAGCACAAAGCCGCCGACGGCAGCGGAACTGGTTCGCATCTCAGGTCTCCTGCCGGTGGGGGGCGGATTGGCGTGGTTCCCCCATGCTTTCACGATGCATGAAGGCGTGCACGGCGGGGTCGGCGCAGGTATCGCGCAGCAGCTTCGGCGAACCGTGCGCGATCGCGGTGTGGGTTGCCGCGTCAAGGAAGATACCGTCGTCGCAGATCTCGAACAGGCTGGCCAGCTCGTGGCTGACCATGACGACTGTAGTACCAAAACCGTCGCGCAAATCCAGGATCAGATCGTCCAGCCGGCGTGCGCTGATCGGATCGAGGCCGGCCGAAGGTTCGTCGAGGAACAGAATATCGGGATCGAGCGCCAAGGCGCGGGCCAGCCCGACGCGCTTGCGCATGCCGCCGCTGAGTTCCGATGGCATCGCGCTGCCAGGCGTATCCAGGCCGACCAGATCCAGCTTCAGGCGGACCAGCCGGCTGATGCTGGGCTCATCAAGCCGGGTGAACATGCGCAGCGGCAACGCCACATTGTCGGCGATGCTCATCGAACTCCACAGCGCGCTGCTTTGAAACAGCACCCCGCTGCGCCGGCCGATCTCGCCGCGGCGTTGCTCGGTGGCGGCCCAGTAATCCTCGCCGCGGATGCGCACGCTGCCGCAGCTTGGGGCCAGCAGGCCGATCATCGCCTTCATCAGCGTGCTTTTGCCGCAGCCGCTGCCGCCCATGATGGCGAAGATGGAGCCGGCAGCGACGGTGAACGACACGTCGTGCTGGATCGGGGCGGCGCCATAGCCGACGGCGATGCCGGCGGCCTCGATCGGGGGGGGCCAGACCTTGGGTTCGGGATCAGAAATGGAGGGCATTGGCGCAAACCGCGAACACGGCGTCGAGCGCAATAACGCCGACGATACCGGCGACCACGGCGCTGGTCGCGGCGCGGCCGACATCCGCGGCACTACGCCCGGCGCGCAGCCCGATGCGGCAGCCGGTGATCGCGATCAGCACGCCGAACGCCACACTTTTCGACAGGCCGAACACGATCTGCGATCCCGCGACCGCATATAGGACGTGGTCCAGGAATACCGTCGAGCCAAGGTTCAACATCGCGACCGCGACCAGGAAGCCGCCGAAGATGCCTGCCACACACCCGTATAGATATAACAGCGGCATCATCAGGGTCAGTGCCGCGATACGCGGCAGGATCAGGTAATCGGGCAGCGGAATGCCAACGGCGCGCAATGCGTCGATCTCCTCGTTGCCGAGCATGGTGGCGATATGTGCGGCATAGGCGCCGCCGGTGCGCCCGGACATCACCACGGCAGTGATCAGGGCGGCGATTTCGCGCACCACGGCGATCCCGACCAGATCGGCGACGTAGATATCGCCGCCGAATTTGCGCAGTTGCACCGCGCCAACGAAGGCGAGGATGCCGCCCATCAGGAGATTGACAATGATCACGATCGGCAGCGCGGAAGCGCCGGCGTCGCGCGCGGCGTCCATCAGGTCGCTCCCGCGCATGCGCGCCCGCCCACGGACCGCCGCGACGCTGCCCAGGATGGCATCGCCGATCATGACGCTGACCTGACCCAGCTCCCGCCAGCCATCCAGCGCCCGCTTGCCGACCGCGTCGCGCAGCCGGACCGGGCGGAGCGCGGGCGGGTCGGAAATCTGCCGTGGCATCAGCGCCAGCAGCCGGCGGGCCGCTGGCGGCAGCCCAGCGGGATCCACCGTAATACCGGGCGCCTCGCCCTGGCGGCGCAATTCGGCCACGAAGGCGAGCAGCGCGCTGTCCCAGTGGCCAAGCTGGCTGGCATCGAAGGCGATGCCAGCCAGGCCGGGGGTGGCGAGAAGGGCAGCTGGCACATTCGACGGCAGACCATCCCGCCGGGCGATCCAGTCGCCCGACAGCGAAAGCACGCGGGTCGGACCCTCAGTGCGCCAGGCCGCAATTGGTGCCGGGGTTCGCGCCGGGGTTGGCTGGGGATCGGTACGAGGCGGCTCCATCGCCGATACTTATAACCGTTCGTTCGCTGGTTTCCATCCGTATAGATGGCCAAGAAACCGAACTCGATTTCGCCAACGAAGGGTAAGTGTGGCACGTGCGCGCGCTTGCCGATGGTTCGGTGCATCTCAGGCTGCGGCAGGGGATTGACCTATCGAGCTCTCCCTTGCCGAGGTGAATTGAACGGGGTCTCGACGGTCTCGAGCTAATATTAGCCGTTTTTGGTTGGTGCGCCCATAAGAAGCCCTGAGGTGCTTTGTTCAGATCACGCTCACCAATGGGAGTTTGTGGATTGGAAGTCGGACGAAACCTACGAGGTGACGGTCGCCGGGATACGGTGAAGGACCGCCTCGTTCAGATGTTCGAACAGACCACCAGCTTCATGGCCGTTCTGCGGGGTCCAACGCACATCATCGAACTGGCCAATCCTGCTTATATGACCCTGATCGGCCATCGTGACGTCATCGGAAAGACTGTGGGGGAAGCGCTGTCCGAGGTGGTTGCGCGAGGCTACATTGAGCTGCTCGACGGAGTTTACAAAAGCGGCGAAGCACAAATCGAAAATGGCGCAAATTATCGCGTCCAATCGGTTGCGGGGGGCGCGATGAGCGCGCGCTATGTCAACCTTCGCCACCAGCCGATCAAGGCGGATAACGGCGAGGTTACCGGTATCTTCATCGAAGGATCGGACGTCACCGAGGCATATCTTCAGGAGCAGATGTCCCGAAAGATCCTCGAGCAGCAGGTGGCTGAAAGCACCGCGGCGTTGCGGCAGGCCAAAAAAAACATTCGAACGGTATTCGAGACCTCGCATCAGAACCAAGGCCTGCTGACCGCCGAGGGGAAAATCATTTATGTCAACCGGACCTCGCTCGCCAGCATCAAGAGCTGTTTGGAGGACGTCGTCGGGAAGGAGTTTTGGGACACCTTATGGTTCACCGGGACCCCTGGGATCCCGGCAGCGGTTCGAGACGCGGTCGCCCGGGTTGCTTGTGGTAGGACGGTTACAATCTTTATGGAACTCAATTTGCCGACCGGGCACAGGGCCTATAATTTCTCGATGCGCCCCGTATTCGATGAGGGCGGGGACGTTTTCGCCATGGTCCCGGAGGCGGTCGAAATCACCGCGCGTGTCCAAGCCGAGGAGGGATGGAGGCGAGCTCTGGAGCTCCGGCGCGCCGATGATCGAAAATCGGCGCTACTGGCACTGGGCGATCGATTGCGGGAATTGAGGGATCCCGATGCTATCGCGATAGCGGCGGGGGTCGTTCTTGGCGAGACACTGAGGGTTGCACAGGCTGCGTATGCCATCGTTCTGGACGACGGTGACAGCGCCACGGTGCTGAAGCCATGGCTTCGCGATGACGGGGTGTTTAGTCTGGAAGGTACGCGGCGGTTTAGCGATTTCGGCCGATACGTTGGCCAGCTGCATGCGGGAGTGGCGGTTGTCGTTACGGATACCGAAACCGACGAACGGACGATCGACAGGGTCGAGAACTTTGTCTCGGCAGGGATCTCGGCTTTCGTGAACATGCCCCTGATGGAAACTGGGCGAATGGTGGCGATGATCCTCGTCTTCGATGATCGCCCCCGCATCTGGCCCGTCGAAGACCTGGCGTTCATGCGCAGCGTTGCCGACCGCACCTGGTCGGCCTTGGCGAGGGCCGCGGCCGAAGCAGAATTGCGCGCGCTCAACCTTGATCTTGAACGAAAAATCGAGGAGCGCACGGTGGAGCGCGACCGGGTATGGAGCAATTCGCAGGATTTGCTGTGCATCCTGGATCAGAATGGAATCTTCCAAGCCGCAAACCCGGCTTGGTTCGCCATCCTGGGATGGCATCCAAGCGAGATCGTCGGCCGCCACCATCTTTCCGTGAACCATTTGGATCATAGAAACGCGAGCGAAGCTGTCCTTCTGAGGGCGGCGCGGGTGAACGTTTCGGCCTACGAGACGCGCCTGCTTCATAAGGATGGCAGCGACCGATGGATTTCCTGGGTGGCCACCGGCGAGGAAAATCTGGTCTATGCCAGTGGGCGGGATGTCACCGACGAAAAGGCCGCTCAAGCCGATCTGAAGGCGACCCAGGAGGCTTTGCGGCAATCTCAAAAGATGGAGGCGGTTGGCCAACTCACTGGCGGGATCGCTCACGATTTCAACAACCTACTGGGGGGGATCAGTGGCAACTTGGAGCTTTTGGAGATACGGATGGCGCAAGGTCGTCTCGCCGACGCCGCCCGCTACATTGATGCGGCGCAGCAATCCGCGCGCCGTGCCGCCTCGCTGACCCAGCGCCTGCTTGCCTTCTCCCGGCGTCAGACGCTCGACCCAAAACCCACTGAGGTCGATCGGTTGATCGCGGGCGTCGCAGACCTTATTCGCCGGACCGTGGGGCCGAATATCGACCTGGAGGTCGTGAAAGCAGGTGAAATCTGGCTCACCAAGATCGATCCGTCGCAGCTGGAGAACGCCCTTCTTAATCTCTGCATCAATGCCCGCGATGCCATGCCGAAGGGTGGCCGTATCACCATCGAGACCGCCAACCAATGGCTGGGTGAGCGGGCGGGCCTCGAGCCGGGGCTCGTCCCAGGGCCTTATGTGTCGCTCAGTGTCACCGACACGGGCACGGGCATGGCTGGCGACGTCATCGCTCAGGCGTTTGATCCTTTTTTCACCACCAAGCCCCTGGGACAAGGCACCGGGCTTGGACTTTCCATGATCCACGGTTTTGTTCGCCAGTCGGGCGGTCAAATTCGTATTGCGTCAGAATTGGGGAAGGGTACGATCGTAAGCATTTATCTGCCGCGTTTTTCAGGACAAAAGGCAGATGCAGATGAGCCGGACGCTCCAGACGCCGCAAAAGCCGGCCGCGGAGAAACAGTCTTGGTCATCGACGACGTGCCTGCTCTGCGGATGCTGATGATCGAGGTGTTGGAGGACACGGGTTACCGGACCCTTCAGGCATGCGATGGGCCCGAAGGCCTGAAGATCTTGAACTCGAATGCGCGGATCGACCTCCTCCTGACGGATGTAGGTCTCCCCGGCGGCATGAACGGGCGTCAGGTGGCGGATGCGGCCCGAACGACGAGGCCTGATCTCAAAGTGCTATTTGTCACCGGTTATGCGGAACATTCCGTTATCGGTGACGGACATCTCGATATTGGCATGCAGGTAATCACCAAGCCTTTCGTCCTGGCCGCCTTGGGGAACAAGGTCCGGGAAATGATCGAAACCAAGGATTATTGGCCAACGATATTGTTGAAAAAGACGTTGTCTGGCCGCGAGGCTGACGGGGTTTCGCCGAGGCTTTGAGGGGGCCCCGATTGGCTGGACAGGTTGGCGTCGAAGATAACCTATTTCCTGGTTTTAATGACAATCTCCGTTTTAACCTTGCCGTAAGCTGATTTGATGATATCCACCGATCCGTAGAGCCGTCGGCATTCGGTCAGGCGGCGGCGGACAATATCTCCATCCCCGGCGCGTGGGTCAAATGGCACGCCGTCTGATGCCCCTCCCCCACATTCCGCAAAATCGGCTCCTCGGTGCGGCAGCGCGCGAATGCGTAGGGGCAACGGGTATGGAAGCTGCAACCGCTCGGCGGGTTGATCGGGCTTGGCACGTCGCCGGTCAGGATCATCCGGTTGCGCGGCGCATCCGGGTCCGGCACCGGCACCGCCGATAGCAGCGCGCGGGTATAGGGGTGGTGCGACGTCGCAAACAGCGTGCGCCGGTCGGTCAGTTCGACGATCCGGCCCAGATACATCACCGCGACGCGGTGCGTCAGATGCTCGACGATCGCCAAATCGTGGCTGATGAACAGCAGCGCCAGGCCGAGTTCATCCTGCAAATCGGATAGCAGATTGACGATCTGCGCCTTCACCGACACGTCCAGCGCGGAAACCGCCTCGTCGCAGATGATCAAATCCGCCCCCGGCGCCAAGGCGCGGGCGATGCCGATGCGTTGGCGCTGGCCGCCGGAGAATTCGTGCGGAAAGCGGCGGACCGCATCGCGCGGCAGGCGCACCTTGTCCATCAATGCCGCCACCTGGTCGTCGATGTCGGAACCGCCGCGGGCCAGACCGAAATTGATCAGCGGCTCGGCCAGGATGTCGCGCACCCGCATGCGCGGGTTCAGGCTGCTGAAGGGGTCCTGGAACACCACCTGGATGCGCCGGCGCAACGGCCGCAACTGCGACAGCGGCAGGTTGTCGATCCGCTCGCCGTCCAGATGCACCTCGCCTGCGGTGGGCTCGATCAGCCGCAGGATGGCTTTGCCGACCGTGGACTTGCCGCAGCCGGACTCGCCGACCAGCGACAGCGTTTCACCCTTGGCGATGTCGAACGATACGCCATCCACGGCGTGCACCTTGGCGGTGACGCCGCCAAACAGGCCGCCATGGATCGGAAAATATTTCTTCAGGTCGTGGACCTGCAACAAAGTGCGGTCGGTCATGCCGCAATTCCCAAATCCCGCTCGGCGTAGTGGCAGGCGACGTAATGCCCGGACGCCTTGGCCTCGATCGCCGGCGCCACGGAGCGGCATACATCCGTCACCATCGCGCAGCGGCCGGCGAAGGCGCAGCCGATGATCGGGCGGCGCAGGCTGGGCACCAGGCCGGGAATTTCCGCCAGCTTGCTGCGCCCACCCTCAACCAGCGACGAGCCCAGTTTCGGCACCGCGCCGATCAAGCCGCGAGTGTAGGGGTGGCGCGGGCGGGCGAAGATGTCGCGCACCGCCGCCTCCTCCACCTTGCGCCCGGCATACATCACCACGACCCGCTGGGCCATTTCCGCGACCACGCCGAGGTCATGCGTGATCAGCATGATGGCGCTGTCCAGCCGGGTTTTCAGGTCGCGCATCAGATCGAGAATTTGCGCCTGGATCGTCACGTCCAGCGCGGTCGTGGGCTCGTCGGCGATCAGCAGTTTCGGGTTGCAGGCCAAGGCCATCGCGATCATCACCCGTTGGCGCATCCCGCCCGATAGCTGGTGCGGGTACTCGCGCACCCGCCGCCCCGGTGCGGGGATGCCGACCAGGATCAGCATCTCCACCGCGCGGGCCTCGGCCTGCTGGCGGTTCATGCCCTGGTGCAGTTCCAAGGTTTCGCCGATCTGCCGGCCCACGGTCAGCACCGGGTTCAAGCTGGTCATCGGCTCCTGAAAGATCATCGAGATATCGTTGCCGCGGATCTGACGCATCTCCGGTTCGCTCAAAGCCAGCAGATCGCGGCCCTGGAACAGGATTTTCCCCGCAATCCGCCCCGGCGGCTCGGCGATCAGCCGCAGGATCGACATCGATGTGACCGACTTGCCGCAGCCCGATTCGCCGACGATCGACACCGTCTCGCCCGCCTCGATATGAAACGACAGCCCTTCCACCGCGCGCACCACGCCGTCGATGGTGCCGAAATGGGTTTGCAGATTCTGCACTTCCAGCAGCGCCATGAATTACAGCCTTTTGGCGAGGCGCGGATCGAGAGCGTCGCGCAAGCCGTCACCCATCAGATTGACCGCCAGCACCGTGACCGACAGGAAGGCGGCGGGGAAAAACACGATATAGGGCTTGACCTGCCACAGCGCGCGGCCCTCGGCCATGATGTTGCCCCAGCTCGGGATAATCGGCGGCGTGCCGGCGCCAATGAACGACAGGATCGATTCCGTGATCATCGCCGAGGCACAGATAAACGTCGCCTGCACCATCAGCGGCGCCAGCGTATTGGGCAGGATATGCTTCCAGATGATCATCGGCACCCGGGTGCCCGAGGCGATCGCCGCATCGACATAGGGCTGCTCGCGCAACGACAGCACCACGCCGCGCACCAGCCGGGAAACCGGAGCGATCTGGGCGATGCTGATGGCGATGATGACATTGCCGACCGAGCCCCGCGTCAGCGCCATCAGCGCGATCGCCAGCAGGATCGGCGGGATCGACATCAGGCCATCCATCACCCGCATCAGCACCGTGTCGAGCGCGCGGACAAACCCGGAAACCAGGCCGATGAACGCGCCGGCCGCGGAGGCGATCGCGGCAACCGAAAATCCCACCAGCAACGACACGCGCGAGCCATACAGCACCCGCGAATAGATGTCCCGCCCCAGCATGTCGGTGCCGAACCAATACAACGCCGAGGGCGGGCGCGTGCGCTTGGCCGGCGCCAGCGCGGTCGGGTCCACGGTGAACAGCAGTGGTGCGGCCAGCGCGATGAACAGCATCACCGCTAGGATCACGCCGCCGATCACCACGGTCGGGTAGCGGCGGAAGAACGTGCCGAACCGGCCACGCTCACGCACCGGCGGCAGCACGTCCGACAGCACCGGTGCGGCGGCGTAGTGCGGCGCGGCGGCGGGAACTAAATCCTCGATCGTATGGATGACAGGGGGGTTCAATACCGGATCCTCGGGTCAAACAGCGTGTACAGCAGATCGACCCCCAGATTGACCAGCACATACATAAAGCTGAACAGCAGCACCACGCCCTGGATCACCGGATAGTCCCGCCGCAGGATCGCATCTACGGTCAGCCGGCCGAGGCCTGGGATGGCGAACACGCTCTCGGTCACCACCGCCCCGCCGATCAGCGAGGCGAAGCCGATGCCGACGATGGTGACGATCGGCACCGCGGCGTTCTTCAGCGCATGCACGAACAGGATGCCGCGCTGCCCGACGCCCTTGGCCCGGGCGGTGCGCACATAATCCTGCGACAGCACGTCCAGCATGGTAGCGCGGGTAATGCGCGCGATCAGCGCCATGAACACCAGGCCGAGCGCCACCGACGGCAGGATCAGGTTGCGCAGGAACGGCCAGACGCCCTTCGAGATCGACACGAAGCCCTGCACCGGCAGCCAGTCCAGCTCCAGCGCGAAGATATACGCCAGCAGATAGCCGACCACGAATACCGGGGTGGAAAAGCCGAACACCGCTGTGGCCATCACCGCCCGGTCCATCCAGGTGCCGTGCTTCCACGCCGCCAGCACGCCCATCGGGATGGCGGTTACCAGCGACAACAACAAGGTCAGCGCCATCAACGACATCGTCGGTTCGATCCGCTGAGCGATCATGTGCGAGACCGGCAGATTGGTGAAGATCGACACGCCAAGGTCACCCTGCACCACATGCCAGAGCCATTCACCGAAACGGATCAGGAACGGCCGGTCGAGGCCGAGCGAGGCGCGGATGCGGTCCACATCTTCCGGCGAGGCCTGATCGCCGGCGATGATCGCCGCCGGGTCGCCCGGCGCGATGTACAGCAGGCTGAACACAAACAACGCCACCAGCAGCATGACCGGGAGGGTGGCGAGCACGCGGCGGGAGATATAGGCGAACATATCAGGCCTTCTTCACATCCCAAAACACAGGGAACGGCGCCTGCACGATGCCCGACACATCATTGCGCCAGGCCTGCTTCATCTTGAAGAAGCCGGTCGGCAGATAGGTCACGAATTCCATCGACGCCCGGTTGATCGCCGCCGCCGCCGCCTTTTCCGCCGCCAAATCCGGAGCTGCATACCACTCGGCGATGTGGGTCTGCACCTCATCGGATTTCGGCCAGCCGAACCAGGCGGTGGGGCCGCTGGCGTCGAGCGCGATATACGGCGCGGGGTTCACGCAATCGGCGCCGGCGTGCCAGGTGTGGAAGATATTCCAGCCGCCCTTGTCGATCGGCTCCTTGCTGGCGCGCCGCTGTCCCACGGTGCCCCAGTCCAGCGCCTGGTACTCGACGTTCATGCCGAGCTGCTTGAGCAAATCGGCCGTGACATCACCCTGGTTCTTGGTGATGCCGACGTCGGTGGCAACGCAAAGCACGATTTTCTCGCCGTTATACCCGGCTTCCGCCAGCAGCTTCTTGGCGCCGGCGAAGTCGCGTTTGGCCTTCATCGGCTCCGCACCGGCGTCGTTGTACAGCGGCGTGTTCGGGGTGAAATAGCTCGGCTGCTCCGCCCACAGGGTCTCGTCGTTGCCAACCACCGCGCGCATGTAGTCGGACTGGCTGAGCGCCATCTGCACGGCACGGCGCACCCGGACATCGTTGAATGGCGGGTTCAGATGGTTCATCCGGAACGAGCCTATATTGCCCAGAGGATCGGCGATATCGACCCGGATATTTTTGTTCTTCGCCAGCAGCGGCACCAGATCCGGCAGCGGCGTTTCCCACCAATCCACCTCGCCGTTCTGCAGCGCCGCGCCAGCTGTCGCCGGGTCGGGCAGGATCTGCCATTCGATGCGGTCGAAATACATCCGCCGCCCGCCGGCCAGCCAGCTGGCGGGCTCGTCGCGCGGCACATAGAAGTCCGATTTCACGAACACCGCCTTGGAGCCGGGCACCCACTCGTCCGGCTTGAAGCGCATCGGGCCGGAGCCGACATATTCGGCGATCTGCTTGAACGGGTCAGTCTGTGCGATCCGCTCGGGCATGATAAAGCAGGCCGGGGTGGAGCCTTTGCCGAGCGCGAACAGCATTTTGGTGAATGGCTTGTTCAGGCGGATGCGGAAGCTGCGGTCGTCTATGACCTCGATGGCGTCCAACTGCTTGCGGATAATCGCGCCCATGGTGTCGCGGAACATCCAGCGATTGACCGAAGCAGCCGCATCCTTCGCCAGCACCTTCGTGCCGTCATGGAATTGCAGACCGGGGCGCAGCTTGAAGGTCCAGGTTTTGAAATCGTCGCTGACCTCATGGCCCTCGGCCATTTGCGGCTGCGGCACCAGATTGGCATCGACGCCATAGAGCTGTTCCCAGAATAGCAGCGAGGCATTGCGCACAACGTATTGCGTGGTCCAGATCGGGTCGAGATTGGCCAGATTGGCCTGCGGCACGAAGCGCAGCACCCTTATATCGCCGGCCAGCGCCAGCGACGGCCGCGCCAGCGCACCGACCGCGACCGATCCAATAGCCGCGGTCTTCAGAAAATCACGACGCTTCATCGGCCAGATTGCCCCTGTTCGTATGGTTTTTGTTTGTGATCGGACCGGATCCCCGGCTGACGCCAACACTACCCTGCCCCAGCTTTTCCGCTCGCGCCAGATATTTGCCAGTTATTTGGCCTGGCGCGGCAGCGGGAGGAACTCTGCAACGTTTGTACCAGTCGGGCAGCGGCAATGACGAAACCGGATGGGCGCAAGTTGCCCAATAATTGCGCATTTATCCGCCGCTTCCTGCGCCACTTCGCATGGCCGCCGCGCTCTGGACGATCCCCGCCACAAGCGGGATGCTGTCCCCCACGCAATCCACGGAGACCATCGATGTCCGACCCATCGACCGCCCGGCCGACCGCCCGGCCCGGCGCCCAGGGCGAATACGACCTGAAGGGCCGGGTCGCGGTGATCTCCGGCGGTTCGAGCGGCATCGGCGCCGCCACCGCCCGCCGCCTCGCCGCCGGCGGGGCAATCGTCTGGGTCGGCTACAACACTGGCACCGCCCGCGCCGTCGCGGTGGTAGCCAGCCTGCCCGGCGGCGGCCACCAGGCCCTGCATCTGCCGATCACCGACAGCGCCGCCCTCGCCGCCGCCGCCGCCAGGGTGCGGGCCGCGCACGGCAAGCTGGACATTCTAGTGAACTCCGCCGCCGTCACCCGCGCGGTGAAACACGACGATTTGGACGGGCTCGACGACGCGCTGTTCGACCAGGTGCTAATCACCAATGTCCGCGGTCCGTTCGCCACCATCCGCGCCTTCCGTCCGTTGCTTGCGGCCAGCGGCGACGCGGTAATCCTGAACATCTCCTCGCTCGCCGGGATTTCCGGCACCGGCAGTTCGATCGCCTATGGTGCGTCCAAGGCGGCGCTGGACGTGATGGGCGTATCGCTGGCGCGCGTGCTCGGACCGGAGATCCGCGTGGTCGGCATCTCGCCATCGGCCGTGGCCACCGATTTCGTTCCGGGCCGCGGACGCGAAATCGTCGAACGCTCCGCCGCCACCGCCCCGCTGCGCATCGTCACCGAGGCCGACGACATCGCCCTGGCCGCCATCGGTATCATCACGACCCTGCGCCAGACCACCGGCACGACGATTTTGGTGGATGCCGGAAAGCATCTGTAGGCGGAGGGATCAGTAGCCAGCCGGCTGCGTCCGCGCGTAGGATCGGGTTATGAACGCTCCCCGCCATTCCACGGTCCCGACCGGCCCCTCCCATGGCTGAAAACATCCTCGCCCCCAAGGGACGGCTGGACAGTGCCACCGCCGCGGCGTTCGAGACCGAGTTCATGGCCGCGGCCGATGGCGGCGCCGACCGGCTGCTGATCGATTTTTCCGGGCTGACCTATATCAGCAGCGCCGGTCTGCGCGTGGTGCTGAAGGCCGCCAAGAAAATGCAGTCCAAGGGCGGGCGCGTCGCGCTGTGCTCGCTTGGACCGCAGATCGCCGAAGTGTTCGAGATCAGCGGCTTCAGCTCGCTGTCCATCTTCAGCATCCATCCCGAACGCGACTCGGCGCTTGCCGCCCTCCGCTAGACCAGGCTGGACCGGACCGGCCGAATGATCTCCTCGCAACTGCATGCGCTGGTGGTGTTCGTCGGCGGCCTCGGGCTGTTCTTGTCGTCGATTAACCGCATCGGCGCCCACTCGATCCAGCTGGGCGGGCGGCGCCTGCGCCAGACCCTGGCCCGCCACACCAGCAACCGGGCGCTGTCGCCATTGGCCGGCACCATGCTGGGAGCGCTGGTGCAGAGCGCCTCGGGCGTCACCGCCATCCTGGTCGGCCTCGTGGTCGCCGGCGTGGTAAACATCCCGTCCGCGCTGATCATGATGCTCTGGGCCAATATCGGCTCCTCCGCCCTGGTGCTGGTCGCCTCGATCGATCTGCAACTGCTCGGCCTCGCCATTCTCGGCATCGCTGGCATCTGGCTGTATTTCGACCAGTCCGGCCCCGAACCGCGCCGCGCCGCGCTGGAGGCGCTGTTTACCCTGTCGCTGCTGTTGCTCGGCATCGGCCTGATGCACACCGGCACACAAAACCTCAGCGGCGAAGACAGTGTCGGCGGGGGCATCAGCGGGGGGCTGGCCAACGATATCAAGCTCTGGATCGTGCATATCGCCGGCGCCTCCGCGGTGCTCGGGCTGGCGTTCGGCGCGCTCGCGGCCATCGCCACGCAATCGGCCTCCGGCACCGCGATCACCGTCATGGCGGCGTTCCAGGCCGGGCTGATGCCATTCACGGCGGCCCAGATGGTCGTTACCGGCGCGGTGCTGGGGTCCGGGCTCAGCGCTTTCGTACTGGGCCTGGTCACAAGACGCGGCAGCCAGCGGCTGCTTCAGGTCTTTCAGGGCCTGACCAAGATCATCGGCATGGGGCTGCTGCTGGCGCTGATGCTGGCCGAGGCCGTGCTGGATCTGCCGTTGATCGGTCACGCCATCGGCTGGATTTCCACCACAGCCAACCGCCAGTTGGCGCTGCTCTATCTGGTGTGCGAAGCGACGCCGCTGGTGGTCTATGCGGTCGCCGGACGCTGGCTCGGCCCGGCGTTGGAAGCCCTCGCCCCACCCGCACCCGGCGAAAGCCTGGCGCACCCGAAATTCATCTACCCCGAAGCGGTCAACGACCCCGAGCTGGCGTTGCTGCTGGCAACCAGGGAACAGCAGCGTGTCGCACAGCTGCTGCCCGGCACGCTGCCCGAGGGCACCCCGCCGCCCGACGCCGCCGACATCCCACCCGCCCAGGTCGGCGCCATCGGCGTCCGACTGGCCGACGAGATCGGCCTGTTCCTGGCTTCGGTCGCCGGCTCCCCGCTCTCGCGCGAGCAGACCGATCTGCTGGCCAATCTGCAAAACCGCAACGAGGTGCTGCGCAACCTGCACGAAACTCTGGCCGACCTGACCCGCACGATGCTGGACGCCAAGTCCCACCCCACCGCCGCCGCACTTGCGAACGCGCTGGCCGAGGGGCTGGGCGCGCTGTTACTTTGCGTCGATGACGCGGCACAGAGCGAGGACCGCTTCGACATCGACCTTCTGCGGCAATTATCCTCGGACCGCGGCGACGTGGTCGATGGCATGCGCCGGCGCGTGATCGGGGTAGAGGGGCGCACCGATCCGGCCAGCCAGCAATCGATCTACACCATGACCAGCCTGTTCGAACGCACCGTCTGGCTGATCCAACGCTACGCCAACCACCTGAAATCCGCCCCGGCCAAGGAATGATCGCCGGTTGGCAAGCAAGGCTGGGGCTCCGACCCAACCTTGCTTGCCAACCGGTCATCCGTCCGTGGCGAGGGATTTGGCCAGGCGGATGACGTTGTGATTGCCGGCCCGCTGATAATCGGTTCGATCGATCAAGGTACGGACGAAATGCACGCCTAGCCCGCCGATCGGTCGGTCTTGCAATTCCGCCGTGAGGTCGGGCTCGCTGGCCTGGGCAAATGGGTCAAATTCCCGGCCGGCGTCCACCAGTTCGGCATGCAGCCAGCCCGGTTCCAACCAGAGATGCACATTGACGGTCAGGGCCGGGAACGGTGCTTCCAGGTTGCCGTGCTCGACCACGTTGGTAATCAGCTCATCCAGCGCGAGCGTCATGTGCTGCACCGCACGTTCGGGCAACGTGTGCTCGCGTCCAAACCGCGCCAGCCGATCGGTCAGTCGCGAAATCTCCGCCAAATCGCTGGCCAGTGTCAGCGTGAAGCCATCCCCCAAGCCGCATTCTCCCGTGACCCGCCGACGGTGCCGAATCTGAATCTTAGTCGGTACGGGGGTACCGCGGCAAGCAATCCTATCCTGGATACCGCCACGGCGATGCGGGCTGGGTTGCCGTCTCATCGAGGGTCCATTGCGGCAGCGCCAGTCCGTCGGAAACGTCGGAGAACACCATCCGTACTCGCGAACCGATCCCCACCTTGGCCACCATCTCCGCCGACGCCAGTGCGCCATCCGGGCTCGTCAGATTGCCGACCACGCGCAGCGCCTCGTGCTCGCTGGGCTGGCCCTTCTGCGTATCCAGATCGACCAGCAGCACATGATACGGCGTATGCCCCTTGAAGGCCGGCTGGATAGCGTGGTGCACCTCGGCGTAGGAGTGCACGGTTCCCTTGCCCGCCACCGGCACCCAGCTCGACTCGCCGGACATGCACCACGGACAGGCCGTGGTCGGCGGATAGCGCACCAGTTTACACGATTTGCATTCCTGCAAATGAAAGTCATGCGCCGAGCAATGGCGGAAATACTCGATGTTCTCGATGTCGAGATCATCCACGCTCAACGCGATGCCGAGATAGTTGCCTTGCAGTGCCATCGTCCTAACCCCTCCGCATGACCATGGCTGAGCCGGTGCCCGGCATGGCCCAGCCCAGATTAGCGCTTAACTGCGCGTTCTTCACCTGCCGGCAGCCGCCTTCGCGGTAATCGTAGGTATGCTGACGC
>JAYTXR010000139.1:0-16853 GCA_043742865.1 Acetobacteraceae bacterium | reverse complement strand
ACCTTGCCGATCCGCGGGATCATCGCCTTGTCGATGTTAGGGTCGAGCTCGGCCCGCTCCAGCAAGGTTGGACGGTCGAATATATCCAGAACAACGACTTCGTATGCCCTGTTTGGGGGAACGATGGGGTTGAACCAGGGCGCTACCTCGATGCCGCGCATGCCAGGGGTGATATGGCGCAGCACCTGCTGCCGAAGCGTCAACGGTCGATCCTCCGATGGCGTGTGTGTAAGGGTATCCCCGGCTTCGCCTTATCCATTGCCGCGCCGCCAGGTGGTGCCCTGCGGCCCGTCTTCCAGCACGATACCACGCGCGGTCAGGTCGGCGCGAATTGCATCGGCGCTGGCGAAGTCGCGCGCCTTGCGCGCCGCCAGCCGGGCGGCGATCGCGGCCTCGATCTCCGCGCCATCCTCGCCGCCGCGAAACCACGCGGCAGGCTCGGCTTGCAGCATCCCCAGCAGCGCGCCGGCGCCGCGCAGCCCCGCGGCGGCCTGTGCATCGCCGGCCAGCGCCGCATCGGCCAGCCCGTGCAGATGCGCCAGTGCCAGCGGTGTGTTCAGGTCGTCGCAAAGCGCCTTCAGCACGCCAGCCGGCGGATCGCCCGCGATGGTGCCGGGATGGCGTTCCAGCGCCCGGTAGAAGCGGTCGAGTTCCGACCTCGCGCCGGCCAATGCGGTGTCGGTGAAATCCAGCGCGGCGCGGTAATGCGCCCGCAGCAGCAGCAGCCGGATCGCCTCTCCGGGCGCTTTCGCCAGCACGTCGCGCACGGTGAAGAAATTGCCCAGGCTTTTGGACATCTTCTCGCCGTTCACCAGCAGCATGCCGTTATGCACCCAGGTCCGGGCGAACGCGCTGCCGGGAAAGGCGCCGCAGCTCTGCGCGAGTTCGTTCTCGTGATGCGGAAAGATCAGATCCTGGCCGCCGCCATGGAGGTCGAAGGTCTCGCCCAGATAGCGCCAGGCCATGGCGCTGCACTCAATATGCCAGCCCGGCCGGCCGCGGCCCCAGGGGCTGTCCCATCCCGGCAAGTTCAGTGAGGACGGCTTCCAAAGCACGAAATCGCCGGCATCGCGTTTGTACGGCGCCACATCGATCCGCGCCCCGGCCAGCAATTCGTCCGGGCTATGGCCCGACAGGCGTCCGTAACCGGGATCGCTGGCGACCGCGAACAGCACATGGCCCTCGGCGGCATAGGCGTGTCCGCCTTCGATCAGCCGTTCGATCAGCCCGATCATCTCGGGGACATGCTCGGTCGCAAGCGGCTCGACATCCGGCGCCAGAACATCGAGGGCGGCCATGTCGGCGTGGTAATCGGCGATCGGGCGGGCGGTGACGGCCGCGATGCTCTGTCCGGTCTCGGCGGCGCGGGCGTTGATCTTGTCATCGACGTCGGTGATGTTGCGCACATAGGTCAGACGCGGGAACAAATGGCGCAACAGCCTGGCCAACACGTCGAACACCACCGCCGGGCGGGCATTGCCGACATGGGCGAGGTCGTAGACGGTCGGTCCGCAGACATACATCCGCACATGCGCCGGATCGAGCGGCACGAACCGCTCCTTGCGGTGGGTCAGGCTGTTGGTCAGGAAAAGCTCTGACATTGGGGGGTTTGGCATGAGGGGTTGTTGTCCAAGCTTCCGGGTCCGGTCAAGCACGCTATTTCCCGAACCCCGATGCTCCTGTAGGTTCGCCGCCGGAAGCTGGAGGGGACACGACCATGCGCAACACCACGCTCGAAATCCGGCCGATCGCGGGGGCGCTGGGGGCGGAACTGCACGGGGTGAACCTGGCCGACGATCTGGCGGACGCGGTGGTCGGCGAGATCCGTCAGGCGCTGCTCGATAACCTGGTGATCTTCTTCCGCGACCAGGATCTGCCGCCGGACCGGTTCGCCGCGTTCGCCCGGCGCTTCGGCGAGCCGGTGGAATACCCGTTCATCAAGGGGATGGAAGGGTTTCCCGAAATCATCACGGTGGCCAAGCTGGAGAACGAGCGGGTCAATTTCGGCGGCGTGTGGCATTCCGACACCACCTATCTGGAACAGCCGCCGATGGGCTCGATGCTGGTGGCCCGCGAGGTGCCGGAATATGGCGGCGACACGCTGTTCGCCAACCAGTACATGGCGTACGAAACCCTGTCTGCCGGCATGAAGCGCTTCCTCGACGGCGCCACCGGCGTGTCCACCTCCGCCAAGGCCGATGTCAGCCGCACGCGCGAGGACCGGATCAAGTCGGACGGCACCGAGGCGGCCCGCCAGCCGCTAGCGGCCGAACATCCGGCGGTGCGCACCCATCCGGAAACCGGCCGCCGCGCGCTGTATGTGAACACCGCCCATACCGCGCGGTTTGCCGACATGACCGAGGAAGACAGCGCGCCGATCCTGAACTATCTGTTCGCGCATCAGACCCGGCCGGAATTCACCTGCCGCTTCCGCTGGCAGCCGGGCTCGGTCGCGTTCTGGGACAATCGCTGCGCCCAGCATAATCCGATCAACGATTATCATGGCTTCCGGCGGATCATGCACCGCATCACCCTGGCCGGCGACCGGCCGCGCTGAGGCCCCGATCGAGCCAGATCCCAGCGGCGGATACGGCCGGGATCACGAATAGCGGGGCGGCGTGCATCACGATCCGTCCGGCCTGAAACAGATGCGTCAGCAGCAGCGCGACCCCGACCAGCACCGGAATGACCAGGATATCGGCCGGGCGGAACAACCGGCCGCGGAACCGCCTTGCGCCAAAATGGCCGAACCCGGCGAGCGCGGTCAGGATCGCCACGGGGACCACGTTCAGCAGCACCCCGCGCGCGCTGACATAGGCGACGAGGTTTTCGCGCAGGGTCAGCGGATAATCGCCCGGGTCGGTCTGGTAGCTGTTGCCCGCCATCGGCAGCATTTGGATCAGGGCCACATAGGCCGCCACCGCCAGCAGCGCCGCCAGGCACTGCACGCCCAAAGCCGCCCGGTCCTCCCCGCTCAGCGCGCAGCGGATCGCCAGCCAGACCGCCAGCACCAGCGCCACCTTCTCGTTGGCCAGGATCGAGACCAGCACAAAGCCGCTAAAACTCCAGCGCCGGTCGACCAGCGCCACGCCGAGGGCCACCAGCGCCAGGGTCAACGGATCGATCGCGGCGATCTGACCGTACAGCCCGAGCGCGAATATCAGTACCGCCGCCAGTATTCCGTCCCGGCGCGACATCGCGCCCCTGCCGGTCGCGATGGCGTAGATCAGCATCGCGCCGGCGATCCAGGCCAGGAAGGCCAGCGCGCTCAGCGCCGCGGTGGCGCGAAGATACGCCGGCGACAGCCCTCCGGGCAGGTTGGTCAGCGGGAGCGCCGGCAGCCCATAGTAGAACGGCGTGGCCAGCAGCATCGACAGCACCCGGTAGCCATAGGGCGAGATCGGCAGCGCACCCTGCGGATCCCCGACGGTCCACAGCAGGAACCGGGCGTAGTCGTCGCGCGGCACCGTGTTGAACGCCGATAGACGGTAGATCAGGAAGAACACAGGATGCAGCAACAGGGCGAGCGCGCTAAGCCCCGCGCCGGCTCGGAGGCAAATCATTCGAATATTATCTCCAGTGACCCAGGGTTCGCCGGTGCTTCTTGCAGCAACGCGACGCCGCCGTACCAGAACACCACGAAAGAGGTCTACACGCCCATCCGGCCGAGCAACAGCGCGGCACAAAGCTGGTTTCACCGGATTTTTTATCCGGCCGGCGACCAGCCGCGCCGAGCGCGCCCCGGTCTATAACACCAGCGTGCGTTGCCATATCCTGACCGGGAACCTATTCATATGCGCCTCCAGCATAGGATTTCTTCTTGGCGCCACAATCCAATAGTTTATCCGAGGAACTGGATCCACAGCCGCTTCGTCCCGCGAAAGGCGGCTCGCTTGCCGGGTTGATCCGGTCGGAGGCGCTGCGGGGGGTTCGCCTCTGGCTGCGCCGTTATCCTCGCCTGTGGCGCCCACTCTACCGAATTATGCTGCGATTGGGGCTGACCGACCGCGTCGAGCGGAGCGCTGTCTCCTATGCACAATGGATACGCGACAACGATACCCTGAACGAGGCCGACCGGGCGGCGATCCGCGCCCATATCGCCGAGTTGCCCGCTATGCTGATCTCGGTGGTCATGCCGGCCTATGAGACGCCGGAACGGTTTCTGCGCGCGGCCATCGCCTCGGTGCAGGGCCAGCTCTATCCGCACTGGGAGCTTTGCGTTCAGGACGATGCCTCGCCATCGTCCACGGTCGGTCGTGTCCTGACCGAATTTGCCGCTGCGGACCCGCGCATCCGTTGGGCGCGCAGCGACATCAATGGCCATATCAGCGTGGCGACCAACCGGGCCCTGACGCTCGCCAGCGGCGAATGGGTGGTGCTGATGGACCATGACGATTTGCTGGGCGAACACGCGCTGTATGAACTCGCCGCCGAGGTCGCAGCGCACCCCGATGCCCAAATGGTGTATTCGGACGAGGATCATATCGACGAGAACGGCCACCGGTCCAACCCCTATTTCAAGCCGGATTTCGATCCAGACCTGTTGCTGGGGCAAAACGTCGTCAGCCATATGGGGGCCTATCGGCGGGATCTGCTGATACGCCTGGGCGGGCTGCGGGAGGGCTACGAGGGCAGTCAGGATCACGATCTCGCGCTGCGCGCGGCGCGGCTGGCCGGTTCGGCGACCGTGCGCCATATCCCGACAGTGCTGTATCACTGGCGCCA
Organism: Acetobacteraceae bacterium; assembly: GCA_043742865.1. Taxonomy (GTDB): domain Bacteria; phylum Pseudomonadota; class Alphaproteobacteria; order Acetobacterales; family Acetobacteraceae; genus PALSA-911. The sequence continues at coordinate 12,128 of JAYTXR010000139.1, read as the reverse complement.
CGCCGCGGATATGGTGTCGCTTTCGCAATCCTCGCTCGAGCGCTGCGTGATGGCATCGCGCCGGGCGGTGGGCGAGCATCTTTCCGCCCTTGGACAGTCAGCCGAGGTGCTGGCGGCGCCGCTGGGACCTAGCTATCATCAGGTTAGATGGGCGCTGGCCGATCCGGCTCCGCTGGTCTCCGTCATCATTCCGACCTGCGATCGCGCGGATCTGTTGCGCGCCTGCCTGGAGGGCTTGCTGCGGCAAACCGATTATCCGGCGCTGGAAGTGCTAATCGTGGACCATGCAAGCCGCGAGCCGCAGACCCGGGCGCTGTTCGCCGAACTCACCGACGACCCTCGGGTGCGCATCCTGCCGATCGCCGGCCCGTTCAACTACTCACGGTTCAACAATTACGCCGCAGCGCAGGCCAAGGGCGAAATACTGCTGCTGTTGAACAACGACATCGTCGTCATGGAGCCGGGTTGGCTACGCGAGTTGGTTTCCCTGGCGGTGCGCCCGGACATCGGCGCGGTCGGCTGCAAGCTGTTGTACGAAGACGGAACCCTGCAACATGGCGGCGTGGTCCTGGGCCTGGGCGGGGTCGCGGGGCATTTCATGTCCCGTGCCCAGCGTCAGGATCCCGGTCCCTTGGGTCTTTCGGCGCTGGCACACACGACTTCCGCCGTGACCGCTGCCTGCCTCGCGATCCGGCGCGAATTGTTCGAACGGGCCGGGGGCCTGGACGAAGACCATTTCGCGGTCGCTTTCAATGATGTGGATTTCTGCCTGCGGGTGCGCGAACTCGGCTATCGGAATGTCTGGACCCCTTTCGCCGAGCTGTATCACCTCGAATCCGCCACCCGCGGCGATGATCTGACCGGCGCCAAGGCCGAGCGGTTCGCCCGGGAAGTGCAGGCAATGCAGGTTCGCTGGGGCGAGGCCCTGTTGGCCGATCCCTATTGGAACCCGAACCTGTCGCTCGACAATTCGATGCGCGTGCCGGCCGCAACATCGCGCCGGGTGAAGCCCTGGAGCGGGTATCTGCGAGGGGTGAGGCAACCAGCGACGGCGAGCCCGTCCAGGATTTAGTTCAACCCCAAATCTTCCCGACGTCCCGGCTGTACGGCGAGCAGCTTCGCGCCAGCAATCGAGCGCGTCTCATAGCCCCCTGCCAGCGCGCAGAGCGTGAAGACGCGCTCGATCGCATGATGCAACGTACCGTCCAGTTGGCCGGCCTCGGCGTCGAAATCCTCGGGTTGCAGATCGAGCGCCCGTAACGGCGCCAGCGCCTGCGGGCGGACCCAAAACATCGAGCCCTCGAAAAAACCCAGACGGACCGGCGCCTTCGGCTCCATTCGCCGGCAGATGTCCTCGACGAGAGGTTTGTCCTCAAACCAGTAGAGCTTGTTGGTCCGAAAGAAGCGGGCCGGGCCGACCAGACCGGTTTTGGGATCGGAAAATAGCCGCAGGATGCGGCAAACATTGCCGCCATGTCCGGCCAGGGCGGTATAAAAGATCCGCCGTCGCAAATTGCCCTGCCACAGATGCGGACTTTTTTTGGTGTGGATCTTGAGAACGGCATCGAAGCGGTCGAGCCGGCCGGTGTTCAGCAGCCGGATAAAGGGCAGGATGTCGCGGCCGCGGTTCTCGTTTTCGTATATTTCGATCAGCGGGTTATTTCCCCCCAGCGCGCGTATCAGGTCGCCTTTGCCATCGGCGGTGGTGACCACCAAAGGGCTGCCGGTCGGCAGCGCTTGCCAGACCTCCAGGATCTCGCGCCAGAGTTCGGGATAATAGACATGTGCCACCAAAGCTGTCCTGATGGAGGGAGGCGGAATACCGTCGGCGCCCAGCCGCAGCGCCTGTAGTTTCTGATATAGCGGCGAGATGAACCCCAGGCCGATTCCGATCTCGATACCCCGCAGGGCCGTGATGACTGGTTTCTTCAGTAACCTCATCCACAGCGGTTGATGGCGGGTTATGGCTGGGTCTCCTTTGCCAGACCGGGCGAAGCCGGGCCCAGCCGCCCGGCCATGCCGTCGCGCAAAGCTGCCGATAAAATGGCGACTGTCTTGCGCAAACCGCGCCCGTGGATCATCAGATAGGTGATCTGCGCGCCCATCCGCAGCGCATAGCGCAGCCGCCAGGATAGCGGAATGAAGGGCAGACGCAGCGAATACATGGCGTTGCGGACATAGTAATATAGCCGCAGCCCGGATTGGCGCAGGATTTGCGGGGTACGGGCAGCCTCCGGCGTGGCCGCTTCGCCCCACCGGTGCGCCATCGTCAGGTCGCGGGCGATCACCGAGCCATAGCCTCGGCTCCACGCCCGAAAGCCCCATTCCACATCGATCCCGCCGATAAAGAAATCGTCGCGAAACCGGCCGATCGCCGTGAAGGCGGCAAGACAGACCAGCGAGCCCGAGGTGGGGGCGAAATGGACCGGGGCGAGTGTCGCGTTGCCAGCGCCAGACCGCCACGCGTAGCGGATCTGCCGGTAATGGCCTCGCACCGGGGGAACCAGCTTCGGCCCGACGACCGCCAGCCGGCAGCCTTTCGCCGTTTCCTCGGTCCACCGCGCCAGCAGAAGTTCGGGAAGATCGGCGGATGGTTCGCTGTCCTGATCGAACAGCATGATATGGGAAAACGACTCGCCGATGGCGGCATCGGTCACGGCGTTGAGCCCCGCGCCCAGGCCGATATTCTCCTCCGATCGGATCAGCCTTGCGGCGGGGATCCGCGCCAGCAATTCATCGGCTCGGTCATCGAGTGGGCCATTGACGAAGATCAGGATACGCCGGCCACCCGGCTCGAGCCGGCGCAGAAGCCGGCCGAGAATTTCGGTGTCGGGCTGATAGACGACAATTCCGGCGGGAACCCGAGCGGTCAATGCAGCTCCTGTCTAATCGTTCAGATGACAGGCGCTGCGATGGCCGGGCGCGATTTCGCGCAAGGCCGGCGCCTCGATCGCGCAGCGCTTCATCGCATGCGGGCAGCGCGGATGGAAATGGCAGCCGCCTGGCGGATCGAGCGGGCTCGGGATTTCGCCCTTCACGCCGACGAATTGTTTGCGCCGCACCTCGATCCGCGGCACTTGCGCCAGCAGGGCCTGGGTGTACGGATGGTTGGGGCGGGAAAACACCTCCAAGACGGGCGCCTGTTCGACGATGCGGCCGAGATACATGATGAACACCCGGTCCGACAGATGCTCGACCACGCCGAGGTCGTGGCTGATGAACAGATAGGTCAGGTCCAATTCGGCGCGCAGGTCCATGAACAGGTTCAGGATCTGCGCCTGGATCGACACGTCCAGTGCTGCCACCGCCTCGTCGCAGACCAGGAATTCCGGCTGCACCGCCAGCGCGCGGGCGATGCCGATGCGTTGCCGCTGGCCGCCGGAGAACTGGTGCGGATAGCGTCTTTTATAGGCCGGATCGAGCCCGGCCCGGCGCAATTGCGCATCGACGTAGCGGTCGAATTCCCCGCGCGCGATCATGCCGTGCACCCGCGGCGCCTCGCCGACGATTTCCGCCACCCGCAGCCGGGGATTGAGGCTGGCATAGGGGTTTTGAAAGATCATCTGGATTTTCAGCTGCGCCACCCGCGCTTCCCGCGCCGACAGCGAGGCGATGTCGCTGCCCTGCCAGAACACCTGGCCGTCGGACGGCTCGATGATCCCCGCCACCATGCGTCCCAATGTGGATTTGCCGCAGCCGGACTCGCCGACCAGCCCGACGACCTCTCCCTTGTGGATGGTCATATCGACCCGATCGACGGCGCGCACGGTCAGATCCTTTGGCGGTCTGCCCAGGGCGGCCGAGGTGCGGCGCACCAGGCGGGCGGCGATGTCGAAGGTTTTGCCGAAGCGCTTGGAAACGCCCCTCAGTTCGATCGCCGGGGTCACGCCGCCATTTCCAGTAACGGATGAAAGCAGCGCAGCAGATGTCCGCTCACGGGCTCGGTAATATCCGGATCTTTCTCGCAGGCCGCATCGGCGCGGGTGCAGCGGGTGCGGAACGCGCAGCCTTCCGGCAGGTTGAGCAGCGAGGGCGTCATGCCGGGGATCTGGCGCAGTCTTGTGCCGCGCCGGTTGCGGCTGGGCACGCTGGCGATCAGGCCTTGGGTGTAGGGATGCAGCGGCCGATCCAGCACCGTGCCGACATCGCCGGTTTCCACGATCCGGCCGGCATACATCACCGCGATCTCGTCGGCGAGGCCGGCGACCACGGACAGATCATGGGTGATCCAGATCAGCGCCGTGCCGTAGGTGGCGGAAAGCTTCTGCATCTCGGCCAGGATCTGTGCCTGGATGGTCACGTCCAGCGCCGTGGTCGGTTCATCGGCAACGATCAGATCGGGTCGGTGCAGCAGCGCGATGGCGATGGCGACGCGCTGGCGCATGCCGCCGGAAAACTGGTGCGGATAGGCCAGCAGCCGCTCGTCGGGGCTGGGGATGCCGACCATGCCCAGCGCGTCGCGCGAGCGCGCCCGCGCCTCGGTTCGACTGACCTTGGCATGGGCCTGCACGGTTTCGATCATCTGCGTGTCGATGCGCAGGACCGGGTTCAAGGTCATCATCGGGTCCTGGAAGATCATCGCGATCCGGTTGCCGCGCAGATCGCGCATCTCCCGCTCGGTCAGTTTCGCCAGATCGGTGCCCTGGAACAGGATCGCCCCCCCGGTGATGCGCCCCGGCGGATCGACCAGGCCGAGGATCGAAAACCCGGTGACGGTCTTGCCCGAGCCGGACTCCCCGACCAGTCCGAGCACCCGCCCGCGCGACACCGTGAACGACACGTCGTCGACCGCGCGCACCACGCCGGCGCGGGTGGCGAAATGGGTGCGCAGATGGCGCACATCCAGGGTCACCGCGGTCATTTGCGTAGCATCATCTATGAAGCCTGGGATTGAGCACGTCGCGCAGCTGATCGCCGACCAGATTGATCGCCACGATCGTTATCAGCAGCGCGATGCCGGGGTAAAAGCTGATCCAGTATTTACCCGACAGCATATACGGATAGCCGTTGGCGATCAGCAGCCCGAGCGAGGGTTCGGTGATGGGAACGCCGACGCCGAGGAACGACAGCGTCGCTTCCAGCGTGATCGCGGTGGCGATCTGGATGGTGCCGATGACGATCAGCGGCGGCAGGCAGTTTGGCAGCAGATGCAGGAAAACCAGCCGCCATTGCGGCAGCGCCAGACACTGGGCGGCCTCGATATATTCGCGCCCGCGCTCCACCAGCGCCGCGGCGCGGGCAATGCGGGCGTAGCGCGCCCATTCGACGATCACCAGCGCCAGCATCACGTTCAACACGCCCTTGCCGAGGAAGGCCAGGATCATCAACGCCACCAGGATGGCCGGAAACGATAGTTGCAGATCGACCAGACGCAGGATCGCGGTTTCGGTCCTGCCGCCGATATGGGCCGCCAGCAATCCGAGCGAGGAGCCGAGGATGCCGGCGATCAACGCCGAGCCGATGCCGACGCCGAGGCTGATGCGCAGGCCATACAGGATGCCGGAAAACATGTCCCGGCCCTGATCGTCCGAGCCCAGCCAGAACGTAAACCCGTCGGCGGATCTGGAGCCCGGCGGCAGCTTTCCGTCCATGATGTCGAGCTGTGCGAGGTCGTACGGGTTCTGCGGCGCGATCCAGGCGGCGAAGATCGCCAGCAACGCGATCCCCAGCACGACGATGAAGCCCAGCAGGGCCATTTTCGATTCCGCGAACTCCCGCGCGAAGCGGCGCAACGGGGTTTCCTCCCGCAGGGCCGTGCCGCTCATTGGGCATTATCCAGCCGCAGACGCGGATCGAGCACGGTATACAGCAGGTCCACCGCCAGGTTGATGAAGACAAACAGCAAAACGATCATCATCAGATAGGCGACGATCACCGGGCGGTCGAGCGTGTTGATGCTGTCGATGATCAGCTTGCCCATGCCCGGCCAGGCGAACACGCTTTCGGTCACCACTGAAAACGCGATCAGCCCGCCGAATTGCAGGCCGAGCACGGTCACCACCGGGATCAGGATGTTCTTCATCACATGCACGAACACCACGCGGTTCGGCGACAGGCCCTTGGCGTGGGCGAATTTCACATAATCCATCGGCAGGTTCTCGCGTACCCCGGCGCGCGTCAGGCGCAGCACGAGGGCGATGCTGCCCAGCGCGAGGTTGAAGGCCGGCAGGACCATATGCGCCAGCCCGTCGCGGGTCAGGAACGACCATTGCACGCCGAACAATGCGGCGGTTTGTCCGCGCCCGGTGCTCGGCAGCCAGCCGAGCTGCACCGCGAACACCATGATCAGCATCAGGCCGACCCAGAAGCTGGGCAACGAGAACCCGAGGATGGAGCCAGCCATCGTCGCGCGTCCGATGATCCCGTCCGGATGCAGCCCGGCATAGAGCCCGAGCGGAATGCCGACAACCACCGACAGCAGAATTGCGGTCACCGCCAGCTCCATGGTCGCCGGCATCCGCCCGGCGATCAGTTTCAAGGCGGGTTCGTTGAAGACGAAACTACGTCCGAGATCGCCGTGCAGCGCGCCGTGCAGAAAGATAAGATATTGCCGCCATAACGGCTTATCCAGCCCGAGGGCGGCGATGGCGCGCACCCGCTCGGCCTGATCGGCATCCGGCGCGATCAGGATGTCGACCGGATTGCCGATCACGTTGAGCCCGAGGAACACGATCACCGTCATCGCCAGCACGACGAACGCGGCCTGGATCAGCCGGCGCAGCAGCCAGGTGGTCACCTCACCGGCCGGATATCGAACACCCGGTTCTCCTCATCGGCGCGGGCGGGATAGGTCAGCCCCTTGCGCATCGCCCAGATGTTCTTCTGCTGGTGCAGCGGCACGATGGCGACATCGTCCAGCGCCATCCGGGTCGCCCGCTGCAACAGCTGCTCGCGCTCCTGGTCGTCGGTGGTGACCACCGCCTGTTCGATCACGCTGTCGACCGAGCGGTTTGAGTAGCGTCCGCGATTGACCGTGCCGAGGCCTTTCTGCGCGTTATAGGTGGCGATCAGCGCGCGCAGCGGGTTCGACGCCTCCCCGGTGCCGGAGCTCCATCCGAGCTGAAAGGCGGAGAATTCCTGCTTGCCGGCGGGGCCGATATAGGCGGCCCAGGGCATCGCCTCCACCGAAGTCTGCACCCCGATCCGCGTCCACATCTGCCCTACCGCCTGGATGATCTTGGCGTCGTTCACATAGCGGTCGTTGGAGCCGTGCAGCGTGATGCGCAGGCCGCCGGGATAGCCGGCCTCCGCCAGCAGCTGTTTGGCCTTCGCCGGATTATACGGCGGCGGCAGGAGGTCGCGAACATAGCTGTAGCTGCCGCGCGGCAGGAACTGGCCGGTGGGGATGGCGGTGTTCTCCATCACCCGCTCGGTGATCGCGCCCCGGTTGATCGCCAGCGACAGCGCCCGGCGCACGCGCAGATCCTGCAACGGGTTGCGATCGAGTTTTTCCCCGTTCGGTCCGGAAACGAACGGCGACCCATCGGGATGCTGATGGTCGAGCCACAGGAAAATCAGCCGCAGGCCGACGATGTCGGCGATGGTCAGCTTCGGGTCGGTGCGCAGCTGCGCCAGATCGCTGGTCGGCACCGCATCGATGAAGTCGACATCGCCCGACAGCAGCGCCGCGGTGCGCGCGGCATCGTTGCCGATGATCCGGTAATCGACCTCCGACCAGGCTGGCTTTGGCCCCCAATAGGCATCGTTGCGCGCCAGTTGGATGCGGTCGCCGGGACGGTAGGCGACGAATTTGAACGGTCCGGTGCCGATGGCGTTGCGGCCGCTGTTGAAATCCACGGTCTTCGGGTCCGGCCCGATGCCGTGGCTGATGATCGCCACCTGGGTCAGGTCGATCGGCAGCAGCGGATACGGCCCGGCGGTGCGCAGCCGGATGGTATGCGGACCGACGATCTCCACCCCGGTCACCGCCTTGGTGTAGATCGAGTAGGAGGCAGGGCTGTTCGGCACAAGCGGCACGCGGTTCAGCGTGAAGGCCACGTCCTCGGCGGTGAAATCGCTGCCGTCATGGAATTTTGCCGACCGCAGACGGAATTCCCAGGTGTGGTCGTCGATCAGCTTCCAACTTTCGGCCAGCGAGGCCACCGGATGGGCGGTGGCGTCCATGTCCACCAGTGGGTTGAAGATATTCGACGCCAGGGACTGGTTCGGCGTCAGGTTATGGTAATGCGGGTCGATGCTGGTCACCGGGGCGGCGACGCCGATCGACAGTTTTTGCGCGCCCGCCGGACCCGCCGCCATCCCGAGGCCGAAAACCGCCGCCAGCAGGCCCGCCCGCCAGCCCGCCCGCACATCCATTCGCATCGCACTCTCCAACCCTGGCCCGTTCTGGCTTCGGCCTTCGGGAACCGCTTATACTGCATCCTTCCCGGTCTCTCCTATTGCCCCGGTCTGCTATTGCCCCGGTTGCCGCGAATCGGCAGGCGTATAGACTGAATTTATGCCCTGCCTGAATTCCTCCCCCCCCGCCCGGCAAACCCCTTCGCGCGGCGCCGAGGGTCGACCAGCCGAATGAGCCAGATAAATCAGCCACTGCAGCTGCCGCGGTTTGAGGTGCGGCTCAGTCCGCCGGATCTCGACGCCTGGCGCGAGGGCAACACCGGCATCCCGGGGTTCACCAGCCTTCGTTCCAACCTGCCCGGACCGCATATCGGCCTGCTGGCCTTGACCCATGGCAACGAGTTTTCTGGCGCCATCGCGCTGGAGACGCTTCTGCGCCGGCAATTCATGCCGCTATGCGGCAGGCTGACGATCGGCTTCGTCAATCTGGCCGCTTTCGACCGGTTCGATCCGCTGCACCCGACGCTGTCGCGGTTCATCGACGAGGACATCAACCGGGTCTGGGATCCCGCGGTGCTCGACGGCGCGCGCAGCTCGCTCGAGCTGAACCGCGCCCGCGAGCTCCGCCCGCTGATCGAGACCGTCGACGTGTTGCTGGATATGCACTCGATGCTCTGGCCGTCCGATCCGGTGATGCTGTGCGGGAGCACCGAAAAAGGCCGCCTTCTGGCGGGGGCCATCGGCGCGCCGCCGCTGGTGGTGGCCGATCACGGCCATGCCAATGGGCGGCGGATCATCGACTATCCAAGGTTCACCGACCCCGCGAACGAGTGTGTCGCCAATCTGGTGGAGGCCGGTCAGCATTGGGAGCGGGCGACGGTGGATGTGGCGCAAGCCAGCGTCGCCGGCGTGCTACGCCACGCCGGGATGCTCGGCCCAGGAATGTTGGCTCCGGGTGAGCAGGAGACGGATTTTGGGCCGCCTTGCTTCGCGACCGTGACCGAAATCGTTACCGCCGGCACCGCTAATTTCGCTTTCCAGCAGCCCTATCGCGGCGGCGACGTCATCGCGGCCCGCAATACGCTGATCGCGCTGGACGGCCCCACCGAAATTCGCACGCCCTATGACAACTGCCTGCTGGTGATGCCCAGCCTGCGGCCCAGCCGCGGTCACATGGCGGTCCGGTTGGCGCAATTCACGTCCGCACCCAAAGTCTAGCCCGGACTAGATCGCCGCCGGTTCGCCCTGGACCGGGATTTTACCGATCGCCTCGATCAGCCCGGTAACCGCCGCGATGGCGGCCTCGGCGTCGGCGGCTTCGGTGCCCTTGGCGACGATCGTCACGCCATTGCCGGTCGGCTGGTAGAACGGGTAACTGCCGAGATCGAGTTGCGGGTAGCGGTTCTGCACGTCGCTCAGTCCTTGCGCGATCAGCCCTTCGGCCAGGCCGAGCGCATGCACAGCGCGCGCGATCACCGGCCGGCCGCCCTTCAGGCGGGGGGCCAGCGCCTCGAACATCACCTGCATGATCCTCGGCACGCCGGCCATCACGTGCACATTCTCCATGCTGAAGCCGGGCGCGATCGAAACCGGGTTGTCGATCAGCGCCGCGCCGCGCGGCATGGTGGCCATGCGCTGGCGCGCGGCGTTGAACTCGCCGGGCCGATAGGCCGCCGCCATGCGCGCCCAGGCTTCGGGGTGCGGTTCCCAGGCAACGCCGAACGCGGCGGCGATGCATTCGCTGGTGATGTCGTCATGCGTCGGGCCGATGCCGCCGGTGGTGAAGACATGGTCGAATTTTTGCCGGACCTCGTTCACCGCGGCGACGATGGTCGAGGCCACATCCGGGATCACCCGCACTTCGCGCAGCGGAATGCCGAGTTCGCCCAAACGGGTCGCCAGATAGCGGATATTGGCGTCCTGGGTGCGGCCGGACAGCACCTCGTTGCCGATCACCAGCAGGCAGGCGGTTGGGTTGGTCTCGGGCATGATGGTCTCCTCCACCGGCAGGTGGATCACAGGAAATCGCGAAGCAGCGGGATCAGCGGCTTGTCGGCCGGCGGCATGGAATAGCTGGCCAGCTTCTCCGGCCGCACCCAGGCCAGCGTCTGGCCCTCGCGGGGCTTGGGAATGCCGCGCCAGCGCCGGCACAGGAACAGCGGCATCAGCAGGTGGAACCCGTCATAGGCGTGCGAGGCGAACGCGAACGGCGCCAGGCAGGCCGCCGAGACATCGATGCCGAGTTCCTCTTTCAATTCGCGGATCAGCGCCGCCTCCGGGGTTTCGCCGGGGTCGAGCTTGCCGCCGGGAAACTCCCACAGCCCGGCCATCTTCTTGCCCTCGGGGCGGCGGGCCAGCAGCACCCGGTTATCGGTGTCGATCAGCGCGCAGGCGGCCACCAGCAGCAGCGGCATCGCGGCTTTTCCGGTGGGTTGGCCGGTGGGTTGGGCAAGCGGGTCCGGTAGCGCCGCCGCGCTGACCACGGTGCGGCCGAAAATATCCTCCCGCGTGGCCTCGAAGCGCAACACCTTGGCCTCGCCGCCGCGGGCGACGGATTTCTCCATGCCCTCGCCGGCATCGCGAAAGCCGATCCGGCGGAGCACGGTCATGGAGGCCGGGTTATCGGTGAAGACGTTGGCCTCGATCGCGTCGATATCCAGATTGGCGAAGGCCCAGCGCACGAAGCGGGTTGCCGCCTCGGTGCCCACGCCATGCCCCCAAAAGCGCCGCCCGACCCAGTAGCCGAGCCGGCCGTGGCGGGTCTTGGCGTCGATCCGCAGGCCGATGGCGCCGAGCAGCAGCTCGTCCGCACCCTCCTTGCCGGTGATGGCCAGATGGTAGGCGGTGGCCGCCTCGATCTGGCGGCGGGTGGAGCCGATCCATTCATCGGCGAGGTCGCGCGGATACGGGAACGGCACCACCGCCAGGTTGCGGGTTACCTCCCAGTCATTGATCAGCCGGTGCAGGGCGGTGGCATCCTCGGGCATGAAGGCGCGCATGGCCAGGCGTTCGGTGGTGATCGGGGCCGATCCAGGCAACGGCGCCTCCGCGGGCGCTGGCGCGGCGGGCTTGGCGCGGCGTGGGGTGGAAGGGGCGCTGATACGGGAGGGGCGCGCCCTGGCTTTCAGTGTCATGCCTGCATCAGCCGCGAAAGTCGCGTTTGCCCATGCCGACCTCGCCGACCTCCCTGATGCCCGCCGCCATGACGCCGAACGGTCCCGCCTGACCCGAAGCCTCCAACGCGTCCCCCTCTCCCAAACGAAGCTCGCAGCATAAGCTTCCCGCCGGGGGAAGGTCACCCCCGGATGTTCGGTGCAAAAAGAGCGGTAAGGGTATCGCTGTTGGGGTGCTGGGGGACGGCGTGACGGCGGACCAATGGCCTATCACGCCCCCCGATAGGGGTTTAGAAGCTGGCGGCGCCTTTATGCAGGCTTCTGGGCCTTGCGCTGTGTCGGCGTCGTGCCAGGCCAAGGCCAGCCATGGACATGGCAAACAGCGTCAGTGACGCGGGTTCCGGTACCAGCGCGGCATTAAAAGGAAACAGCGTAGGATTTCCCAGCCCGTTGGACGGGGTATTCAGGTCGTAGTTGCCCAGGGTCAGAGCATAGGGGGTGCTGCCAAGCGTCAGCGGGATCGGGGTGACAACAAAGCCGCCGGGACAGGTCGGGCCAGGTCCGGACAGGCAGACGCCGGATCCGAAGCCAACTCCCCAGAACGCCGAGGCCGGAAAGGCGGTGTCGGTCAGGCTCGACACGGTGAATGGCGGCGTTGCGGTCAGCCAGTCGCCAACAATTCCAGCGCCGTCGGCCAGCGGGTTCTGGATGAAGCCG
>JAYTXR010000138.1:0-6969 GCA_043742865.1 Acetobacteraceae bacterium | reverse complement strand
GCGCGCTGGACCCCATCGGCGGGGGCGACGTTGGACTGGTCCACCCCGGCATTGGCCATGACAAAGCCGAGTTTGTGCTCGACGATCAGCAGGTTGAGTCGGGCACGGACCACGCGGCGGGATTCCGACAGCACGATCTGCACCAGCCGCGGGTCCTTGCCGATCTCCGCCCCCAGCGTCTCCGCCTCCGGTGACGGCGTCACCGTCGCTACATCGACGATACGGCCCTCGGCCTTGGAAACGATTTTCTGCGCCACCACCAGCACGTCGCCGCTGCGGGGTTGCAGGCAGCTGGCGGCCAGGGCGTCGCCCAGCATCCCGGCCAGGTCCTGGCCAGCCTGCACCATCGGCAGGCCTTGTATGGCATGCAGTTCAAGCGAGGAAGAAAGCATTATTGGAAACTTGTATGGCATGCAGTTCAAGCGAGGAAAAAAGCATTATTGGAAACCAGTGCCGGTTAGCCGAATTGGGCGCGCAGGCGGGGCATCACGTGATCGGCATACAGTTTCAGGAACCGCGCCTGATCCGGACCCGGGGCGTGGAACACCAGATGGCGGAAGCCGAGATCGTGGTAATGCTTGATCTTCTCGACATGCTCATCGGCATCGTTGGAAACGATCCAGCGCCGGGCCGTGCGTTCCAGCGGCAGGCTGTCCGCCAGCCGCTCCATCTCGACGGGGTCCTCGACCGACATTTTTTCTTCCGGCGTCAACGCCAGGGCGGCCCAGTGGCGGGTATCTTCCAGCGCGCGCTGCTTGTCAGTGTCGAACGAGACTTTTACCTCGATCATCTTGTCGTAATGGGAGGTATCACGGGTGGACAGGCCGAGGCCCTCGGCCAAATTCGGCATCAGCGTTTCGGTGTACAAGGTCGGCGCCTTGCCGGAGGTGCAGATGAAGCCGTCACCGGCGCGCCCGGCATATTTCGCCACCATCGCCCCGGCGGCGGCGATATAGATCGGCACCATTTTTTCGGGCTTGTCATAGATCGTTGCCGCTTCGGTCTTAAAAAACTGGCCCTCAAACGTGACCCTGTCCTCCGACCACAGTTTGCGGATCAATGTCACGGCTTCGCGCATGCGGCCGAAACGTTCCTTGAAATCCGGCCAGACCATGCCGGTGGAGGGCACTTCGTTCAGCCCCTCGCCGGTGCCGATGCCGAGGATGACGCGGCCGGGAAACATCGCGCCCAGAGTGCCGAATGCCTGCGCGACGATGGACGGATGATAGCGGAACGTGGGGGTGAGCACGGAGGTGCCCATGACGATGCGCGAGGTGCGTGCCCCCAGCGCGCCCAACCAGGCCATGGAGAATGGCGCATGGCCGTCGGTATGCTTCCAGGGCTGGAAATGATCGCTGACCCAGACGGAATCGAAGCCGACCTGTTCCGCAAGAACGGAGTAATCCAATAATTGGGTCGGCGCGAACTGTTCGGCCGAGGCCTTGTATCCCAGCTTGATCACGAAACTTTCCCCTAAGTCAGACGTAAATTGCCATCATCGACGCGACGCCGACAAGGCTCGCTCAGGACAGATGTTAGGTCAGGACGCGCGGCCCGACCACCCGGTGGTGCCAGCGCTGCCATTGGCGGGATCCTTAGCGCTCCATCGCCAAAAATCCCGGCAGATTGACCGGATACGTCAGGGGATTATCGTTCTTCAGGAAAACCCTGGGGATGGACAACGCCATGATTATCGAAATGCGTACCTATCAGTTGAAGCCGGGCACGGTGCCGAAATTCCTCGAGGCGTTCTCCGCGGCGCTGCCGATCCGGGAAAAGCATTCCAAGCTGGCTGCGTTCTGGTACACCGAAATCGGCGCACTTAATCAGGTTATCCATGTGTGGGCCTACGACAGCTTCGAAGCCCGGGTGCAAGCCCGCGCCGCCGCCGCGAAGGAGCCCGGCTGGCCGCCCGCCACGCGGGAGTTCACGATCGAGCAGAAGAGCGAGATTTTTCTGCCCGCCCCGTTCTCTCCGAAGCTGGAGCCGCGCGCGCTGGGCAGCGTCTATGAAATCCGCAGCTACACGCTGGCACCCGGCGCGGTGCCCGGCATGATCGATCGCTGGACCGCCAAGATCGACGAGCGGGTGAAACTGTCGCCGCTGGTCGCCGCCTGGTATTCTGAAATCGGCGGGCTGAACAAATGGGTGCATATCTGGGCCTATAAGGACGCGGCGGAGCGGCAGAAAATCCGCGGCGAAGCGGTCGCGCGCGGCATCTGGCCGCCGGGTTCGCCGGAGGGGACGCTGCTGAAGATGGAGAACATGCTGGTGGTGCCGGCTTCGTTCTCGCCGCTGAAATAAGCCGGACCGATGGGCGATGTCATGAGTGCCAGCAACACCGACCCTATCATCACCCATATCCACGGCCTGTTGGAGGGCAAGGCCAACGGGCGCTACGGCCTGCACGACGTCACTCAGCGCCAGCATGCGCTGCAAGCGGCGATGTTTGCCGAGAAGGACGGCCACGCCGCCCCGCTGATCACGGCTTCGTTGCTGCATGATATCGGCCATTTGGTGCACGATCTCGGTGAAAATCCGGCCGGGCGCGGCGTCGATGACCGTCACGAGCAGGTCGGCCACGACTTTCTGGCCCAATGGTTCGGCCCGGAAGTCACCGAACCGGTCCGACTGCATGTCGCGGCCAAGCGCTTCCTGTGCGCCACCGAGGCGGATTACCTGGCTAAATTATCCCCCGATTCCGTGCTCAGCCTGGCGTTGCAGGGCGGGAAGATGTCGGCGGCCGAAACCGCCGCCTTCCGCGCCCTGCCACACTGGCAGGACGCCATCCGGTTGCGCCGCTATGACGAGGCGGCGAAGGTGAAGGACCTGCCAACGCCGCCGTCCCGGTATTTCCTGCCATTCGTCGTCGCGTGTCTGAAACCGAAGCTGTAATGTTCGCAACCATCGAAACGCGCAGTTCCGTCTGCCCGCATGACTGCCCCTCCACCTGCGCGCTGGAAGTGGAGGTGCTGAACAGAAACCGCATCGGCCGCGTGCACGGTGCGGCGGCGAACAGCTATACCGCCGGAGTGATCTGCGCCAAGGTTGCCCGCTATGCCGACCGCATCCACCATCCCGACCGGCTGATCCAGCCGCGGATGCGCACCGGACCCAAGGGCTCCGGCCAATACCGCGAAATATCCTGGGACGAGGCACTGGACCGCGTCGCTGCTTCGTTCATCGACGTCGCGCAAAGACATGGCAGCGAGGCGGTGTGGCCGTACTATTACTCCGGCACCATGGGGCTGGTGCAGCGCGACAGCATCCACCGGCTGCGCCATGTCATGCGCTATTCCCGCCAGCAGAATACCATCTGCACCTCGCTCTGCGAGGCCGGCTGGATGGCCGGGGTCGGCCGCTTTACCGGACCCGATCCGCGCGAGATGGCCAAATCCGACCTGATCGTGGTCTGGGGCGGCAATCCCGTGTCCACCCAGGTCAACGCGATGGTGCACATCACCCGGGCGCGCAAAGAACGCGGTGCGAAGCTGGTGGTGATCGACCCCTACCGCACCGGCACCGCAAAGCAGGCGGATTTCCACCTCGCCCCGCGTCCCGGCACCGACGGCGCGCTGGCCTGCGGCGTCATGCACATCGCTTTCCGCGACGGTTATGCGGACCGCGCCTATATGGCGCAATACAGCGACGTGCCGGCGGAGCTGGAGGCGCATCTGCAAGCCCGCACTCCGGAATGGGCTGCGGCCATCACCGGCCTGCCGGTTGCCGAGATCGAGACGTTCGGAAAACTCTACGGCACGACCGAACGCGCCTATATCCGCGCCGGCTATGGTTTCACCCGCACGCGCAACGGTGCGGCGGCGCTGCACGCGGTTACCTGCCTGCCGACCGTGACCGGCAAATGGCGCCACGAAGGGGCGGGCGCGTTCTGGAACAACCGCGGCATTTACAACTGGAACAAATCCCTGATCGAAGGTTCCGACGCGCGCGACCTCCGCACCCGCGTGCTGGACATGAGCCGCATCGGCAGCGTGCTGACCGGCGTGCCGGATGCGCTGGCCGGGGGTCCGCAAATCCATGCCATGCTGATCCAGAACACCAACCCCGTTACCGTCGCGCCCGACAGCAACCGCGTCCGCCGCGGTTTTTTGCGCGAGGATCTGTTCACCTGCGTGCATGAACAATTCATGACCGAGACTGCTCAACTGGCCGACATCGTGCTGCCGGCGACGATGTTCATGGAACATGACGACATCTACCAGTCCGGCGGCCACAGCCACATTCAGATCGGCCCGAAACTGATCGAACCGCCGGGCACCTGCCGCTCCAACCATGAGGTCCATCAGGGCCTCGCCAGCCGGCTCGGCGCCGAGCATCCGGGCTTTCAGATGACGGCCATGCAGCTGATCGACCAGCTGCTGACCTCGTCCGGCTGGCCGGATGCCGCCACGGTGCTGGAACAACGCTGGGTGGACGTGCAGCCGAAATTCGAGGAGGCGCATTTCCTCACCGGCTTCGGTCATCCGGACAAGAAGTTTCATTTTGCCCCGGACTGGAGCCGCATCGGCCCGGACCATGCGCGCATGCCCAAGCTGCCCGACCATTTCGCCATCATCGATGACGGCGCCGCCGACCGGCCGTACCGCCTGGTCACCGCCCCGGCGCGCGGCTTCCTGAACACCAGTTTCACCGAGCTGGCATATTCGCAAAAGCGGGAAATCCGCCCGACCGCGATGATCCATCCCGACGATGCCGCGAAACTCGGGCTGACAAACGGCGGCAAAGTCCGGCTGGGCAACGAACGCGGCGAGGTTGTGGTGCATGTGCGGATCGCCGACGGCATGCAACCGGGTGTCATCGTGGTCGAAAGCGTCTGGCCGAACGCCGCCTTCGAGGGTGGCATCGGCATCAACGCGCTGACCAGCGACGAACCCGCACCGCCCATGGGCGGTGCGGTGTTCCACGACACTTCGGTCTGGCTCCGCGCCGAAACCGCGCGGATGGCGATGGCGGCGGAGTAGCCTACCTCGCCTTTGCTTCCCGCCGACGGGCGTGCAGGATGAATTCGGTGTAGCCGTTCGGCTGGCTGGCACCCTTGAACACCAGGTCGCAGGCGGCGTTGAAGGCGATGCCGTCGAATTTTGGCGCCATCGGCTGATACAGCGCGTCAGCGGCGTTCTGGCGGTCCACCACACTGGCCATGCGCTGCATCACCTCCATCACCTGCGCCTGCGTGGCGATGCCGTGATGCAGCCAGTTGGCGATGTGCTGGCTGGAGATGCGCAGCGTGGCACGGTCCTCCATCAGCCCGACATCGTGGATGTCCGGCACCTTGGAGCAGCCCACCCCCTGGTCGATCCAGCGCACGACGTAGCCGAGGATGCCCTGGACGTTGTTTTCCAGTTCCTGGCGCACGTCCTCGGCCGAGAAATTCACCCCGGTGGCGACCGGAATGGTCAGCAGCGCCGACAAATTGGCGCGCGGGCGGCTCATCAGTTCTTGCTGCCGGCTGGCGACATCGACCTGATGATAATGCAGCGCATGCAGCGTGGCGGCGGTGGGGGAGGGGACCCAGGCGGTGTTGGCGCCGGCCATCGGGTGGCCGATCTTTTGCGCCAGCATGTCCGCCATCCGGTCCGGTGCGGCCCACATGCCCTTGCCGATCTGGGCCCGGCCGCGCAGGCCGGCCTGCAGGCCGATATCGACGTTCTGGTCCTCATAGGCCTTGATCCAGGCGCTGTTGCGCATCTCGTTCTTGCGGATCATCGGCCCGGCTTGCAGCGAGGTGCGCATCTCGTCGCCGGTGCGATCCAGAAAGCCGGTGTTGATGAACACCACGCGGTTGCGCGCGGCATAAATGCAGGCTTTCAGGTTGGCCGAGGTGCGGCGTTCCTCGTCCATGATGCCCATCTTCAGCGTGTTCGGCAGCAGCGTCAGCAGATGCTCGGTTCTGGCAAAGATCGTGTCGGCGAACGCGACTTCCTCGGGTCCATGCATCTTCGGCTTGACGATGTAGACCGAACCGGCGCGGCTGTTGCGCAGCGGTCCGGTGCCTTGCAGGTCGTGGATGGAAATCAGCGAGGTGATGACCGCGTCCATCAGCCCCTCCGGGATTTCGGCGCCGGCTGCGTCCAGGATCGCGTCGGTGTACATGTGATGGCCGACATTGCGTATCAACAACAGGCTGCGGCCGGGCACCGAGATTTCGCCGCCATTGGGCGCCGAATAGAAGCGGTCGGTATGCAGGCGCCGATGCAGGGTCTGGCCGGATTTCTCGAAACTCTCGGTCAGTGTGCCCTTCATCAGGCCGAGCAGATTGCGGTAGATCAGTACCTTGTCCTCGGCATCGACCGCCGCGACGCTGTCCTCGCAATCCAGGATCGTGGTGATCGCGGATTCCACCAGCACATCCGCGACCCCGGCCGCATCGGTGGAACCGATCGCGTGCTTGCGGTCGATCTGGATTTCCAAATGCAGATTGTGGTGGCGGATCAGCACCGCGGTCGGATGCATGGGGCTGCCGCGATAGCCGACGAACGCAGCCTCGTCCGCCAGCGCCGCGTGCGCGCCGGAGGCCAGTTCGACCACCAGCCGGCTATCGTCCAGCCGATACGCAACCGCGTCGGCATGGCCGCCGGAAACCAGCGGTGCCGCCTGGTCGAGGAATTCCTTGGCCCGCGCAATGACTTTGGTGCCGCGGGAGGGATTATAGCTGCCGCCACGGGTGGCGCCGCCGTCCTCGCCGATCGCGTCGGTGCCGTACAGCGCGTCGTACAGGCTGCCCCAGCGGGCGTTGGCGGCGTTCAGCGCGTAGCGGGCATTGGTGACCGGCACCACCAGCTGCGGTCCGGCGATCGAGGCGATTTCGGCATCGACGTTCTCGGTCGCAATCTCGAAATCGGCCGGCTCGGGCAGTAAATAGCCGATCTCGCGCAGGAAATTCTCGTAGTCGCTTTGGCTGAACGGCTGGCTGCGATGGCTGGTGTGCCAGGAATCGATCCTGGCCTG
>JAYTXR010000137.1:0-13473 GCA_043742865.1 Acetobacteraceae bacterium | reverse complement strand
ATTGAACAGATGGCTGGCCTTGATGCACTGGTCATAGGCCGGCAGCGCCAGCCGGTGGCCCAGCAGGGCGGCGCATTCACCTTCCGCGTCGCTAAAATGCCGCATCAGCATATCGGTGTCGGCGAATTCGAAGTTATGCGCGCTGTATTCCTGCTCCGCCCGCAGGAACACGTCGCCATAGCTGACGCCGGAGCCGTTGAAATCGAGGTCGAAAACATTCTCGACATCCTGCACATACATCGCCAGCCGCTCGAGCCCATAGGTCATCTCGAAGCTCGGCAGCTGCACCGCAATGCCGCCGACCTGCTGGAAATAGGTGAACTGGCCCACCTCCATGCCGTCGCACCAGACCTCCCACCCAAGCCCCCAGGCACCCAGGGTCGGGCTTTCCCAGTCATCCTCGACGAAGCGGAAATCATGCAGCAGCGGGTCCAGGCCGATTTCCCGGTAGCTCGCCAGCAGCAATTCCTGCGCCTCCACCGGCGAGGGTTTTATGATCACCTGGAACTGATAGTAATGCTGCAAGCGGTTCGGGTTCTGCCCGTAGCGGCCATCGGCCGGCCGGCGGCTGGGCTGCACATAGGCGGCGCGCCAGGGTTTCGGCCCCAGCGCGCGCAATGTGGTGGCGGGGTGGAACGTGCCGGCGCCCATCTCCACATCATAGGGCTGCAGCAGCACACAGCCCTGGCGCGACCAGAAATTCTGCAGCCGCAGGATCAGTTCCTGGAAGCTCGGTTTGCCGACAGCGGAAATCTGGGTCAATCGGGCGGGTCCATGGACGAAAACGCGCGGAACAGGCGGCTTTATGGTGCAGCGCCGAACACGGGGCAAGCAGGGGAGGCTGCAATGAGCATCGACGGCCTGGACGACCCGACCCTCGCCCGCATTCTGACCGGCACGCGGCGGGTTGCCCTGGTCGGTGCCTCCGACAAACCGCACCGGGCCTCATTCGAGGTGATGGGGTTCCTGCTGGGTGCGGGTTTCGACGTCACGCCGGTCAATCCCCTTTTGGCGGGGCGATCGCTGCATGGCCGTACCGTGGTGTCCAGCCTGGATGAAGCCGGGACCCTGGACATGGTCGATCTGTTCCGCGCCTCCGCCAATGTCGCCCCCAGCGTGGACGCGGCGATCCGGCTGCGGACAAAAATCATTTGGATGCAGCTCGGCGTGGTAGACCTGCTTGCCGCGCAAAAGGCCCGCGACGCCGGGATCCTCGTGGTGATGAACCGCTGCCCGGTGATCGAGACCGCCAGGCTCGGCCTCATGCTTGCCCGGCCTGACGTTGGCCCGGCCTGAATAACCCGGCTTGAATAGGATCGCCGCTCGACCAAATCCCGTGTATTCCCCACTGGTACGAATCAAGGTCAACCCAAAGGGTGTCCCAATGACCAATGAAGAACGCGACCTGATCACCAATTTCATCACCCGCGTCAGCGGCGCCCAGGCCGCCCAGCCCGCTTCGCCCGGTTCGGTCCCGGCGACGATCCCGCCGCTGCCGGCGGTGGACCGGGAGGCCGACGGGCTGATCAACCAGTTGATGGTCCAGTATCCGGACGCGCGCTACCGGCTGACGCAGACCGCCTTCGTGCAGGAACATGCGTTGGCCGAGACCCAGAACCGCATCCAGCGCCTGGAAGCGGAGCTGCAGCAGACCCGCCAGGCATTGGCCCAAACACAACAGGCGGCGCAACAGCAGCCGAGCGGCGGCGGCTTCTTCGGCGGCCTGTTCGGCGGCCGCCCCGCCGCACCGCCTCCGCAGGGCGCGCCCCAGGGGGCGCCGGTATGGAACCAGGGCGCTCCCCAGCAGGGCTATCCCCAGCAGGGCTATCCCCCGCCGCCACCCCAATATGCTCCGCAATACCCGCCGGGCGCGCAGCCAGGGATGTTCCAGCGCTCCGGCTCCGGCTTCCTCGGCTCGGCACTGACCACGGCGGCCGGGGTCGCCGGCGGCATGGTGGCGGGCAATGCGCTGATGAACCTGTTCTCCGGCAGTCACGGCGGGGGAGGGTTTGGTGCCGGTGGTCTTGGTGGGGGCGCAGCCGCCAGCCCGTGGGCTACGCCCGCTGCCCTGCCGGAACCCCCCGCGCAGAACTATGTAGACCAGGGCAGCTGGGACACGGGGAACGCCGATAGCGGCGGGGACTGGAACCGCCAGGCCGATCCCGGCCCGGCCGCTTCCTCCAGCGGCGACTGGGGTTCCGGCGGCGGCTCGGACGGGGGCTCCGATGGCGGGGGCTCCGATGGCGGGGGCTCCGACGTCTGACACCCTGCGCCTTTCGGCGGGGCGCAACCCTCCCTTTCCAAAACAGTGTTGCGCCGCACAATAAAGCCATGCGCCTATGCAGCCGATGAGAACTCCCGTCTGGCTGCCGCTGATGCTCGGCTTTCTGACCGCCGTGGCGCCGCTTTCCATCGACATGTATCTGCCGGCCTTCCCGCAGATCGAGGCGACCTATGGCGTTGCCCCCGGCACCGCGCAGATCACTCTGGCCGCCTGGTTCGCCGGGCTGGCCATCGGCCAGCTGTCGCAGGGCACGCTGTCGGACCGGTTCGGCCGGCGGCTGCCGCTGCTGATCGCCACCGGCGTCTACACCCTGGCCTCCATCGGCTGCGCACTAGCACCGGATCTGTTCTGGCTGTCGGTGTTCCGCTTCATCGCCGCGGTCGGCGGCTCGGCCGGCATGGTGATCCCACGCGCCATCGTGCGCGACCTGTCGGATGGGATCGCCGCGGCGCGGATGATGTCCAAGCTGATGCTGGTCTCCGGCGTGGCCCCCATCCTGGCCCCCACGCTGGGCGGGGCGATCCTGCTGGTGGCGCCGTGGCACGCGATCTTCCTGGTCTGCGCGCTGTACGGCGCGGTGTGCTGCTGGGTGGTCTGGTGGAAGCTGCCCGACACGCTGCCGGCGGAGCGCCGGGCCAGCCTGTCGCCGACCACGCTGATCAGCCGCTACGCGACGATCGCGCGGGAACGCATCTTCTCCACCCATGCGGCGATGGCCGGCGGCGTCAGCTTCTCGATGTTTGCCTATATCGGCGGCTCGCCGCAGGCGATGATCGGCACCTTCGGACTGTCCACCGCGCAATATGGCGCCGTGTTCGGCCTGTGCGCGGCCGGCTTCATCGTCGCCTCGCAGATCAATCCACGCATTCTGCCGCGGTTCGGCGCCTCGGCGGTGATGCGCATCGCGGTGCGGGTGTTGCTGGGCACCACCGCATGCCTGGTCGCGATATCGTTCGCCGATATTCGTATCCTGCCGCTGACGATCGGGCTGATCGTGACCAGCATGCTCTGCCTGGGCTTCACGCTGCAGAACGTCGCGGTCGGCGCGCTGACCCGCCACGCGGCCCATGCCGGCAGTGCGGCGGCGCTGATGGGCACCTGGCAGTTCGTGCTCGGCGCCTCCTCGGTGCTGCTGGTCGGACGGCTGACCGACGCTACGCCGCGCGGCATGGCCTGCCTGATGCTGTTGGGCGCGATCGGGGCGGCGACCGCCGATCTGTACCGGCCGAAACCCTGACCGGGAGTTGAACATGACCATCGTCGTCGGCATTCCCGCCTGCGCGAAGACCCTGGACGGCCTGATCCGCCACGACACCCCGGCGCGCTACGCCATCGCGGTATTCGGCGGCGCCGGCGCACTTCCGGTGCTGATCCCGCCAATGGGCGAGGCGCAATCGGGCCTGCTGGACCGTCTCGACGGCCTGCTGATCCCCGGCAGCCCGAGCAACGTCCATCCCAGCCTGTATGACGGCGGCGACAGCGCCACACCCGGCAGCCATGATGGCGAGCGCGACGCCACCTCCCTGCCGCTGCTGCGCGCGGCGCTGGCGCGCGGCCTGCCGGTATTGGCGATCTGCCGTGGCATCCAGGAGCTGAACGTCGCGCTGGGCGGCACGCTGCATCAGCAGGTGCACACGCTGCCGGGCTACCAGGACCATCGCGGCGGCCCCGGCAGCCCCGAGCAGCGCTACGGCCCGAAGCACAAGATCGCGCTGACCGGTCGGCTGGCGAGCCTGCTGTCGGCGACCGAGATCACGGTGAATTCGCTGCACGGCCAGGCGATCGACCGGCTGGCCCCGGGGTTGGCGGTGGAAGCCACCGCGCCGGACGGCACGATCGAGGCAGTACGGGTCGAAAATGCGACGAATTTCGCATTCGGGGTTCAATGGCATCCCGAATGGCGCTATGCCGACGACCCCGCCAGCGTGGCGCTGTTCGCCGCGTTCGGCAACGCCTGCCGTGACTACGCGGCAAGACTTCAGAAAGTGGCCTGACAATGGATCTACAACTCGGCGGCAAGCGCGTTTTGATTACCGGTGGCTCGAAGGGTATCGGCCAGGCCTGCGCGGAGGTTCTGGCCGATGAAGGCTGCGAGCTGATCCTGGTGGCGCGCGACAAGGCGGCGCTGGACGCCGCCGCGGCGAAAATCCGCGCCCGCCGTCAGGTTCAGGTCCGCATCATCGCCGCCGACCTGTCCAGCGACGCCGCCGTGCGCCAGGTTGCGCAGGACGCCGGGGAGATCGACATCCTGGTCAACAACGCCGGCGCCATCCCGCCCGGCGATCTGCTGGCGGTCGACAACGACACCTGGCGGCGCGCTTGGGATCTGAAGGTGTTCGGTTTCATCTCGCTCGCCCGCGCGGTCTACCCGCAGATGAAGGCGCGCAAAGCCGGCGTCATCCTGAACATCATCGGCGCGGCGGGGGAGAAGCTGAACCCCGGCTACATTGCCGGTTCCGCCGGCAACGCGTCGTTGATCGCGTTCACCCGCGCGCTCGGAAAATCCTCCACCGCCGACGGCATCCGCGTGGTCGGCATCAACCCTGGGGCGACCGCCACGGCACGGCTGGAGATGCTGAACCGCGACCGGGCGGAAAAGCAGTTCGGCGACGCCGAGCGCTGGCGCGAGCTGTTCAGCACCATGCCGTTCGGCCGCGCCGGCTCGCCCGAGGAAATCGCCTGGGCCGCCGCGTTCCTGGTCAGTCCGCGCTCGGGCTACACTTCCGGCACCATGCTGACCATCGACGGCGGATCCTGAATTTCGGGGCGCCGCGTTTGACATGACGCCGCTGGTCCGCCTGGTTGATTTCAGCCGGCGCCACGCCGTGGCGGTGGTGCTCGGCGGCATCGTGCTGGCGCTGCTGTCGGGGCTGGTGGCGTACACGCGGCTCGGCGTCAGCACCGACACCGACAAGATGTTCTCCGAACGTCTGGCGTGGCGGCAACGCTCGATCGCGTTCGACCGCGACTTCCCACAATTCCAGGACCTGCTGGTCGCGGTGATCGATGCCACCTCGCCGGAGATCGCCGACGACACCGCGGCCGGGCTGGCGCAGGCGCTGGCGACCGACGGGGCGCATTTCACCTCGGTCCGCCGGCCCGACGCCTCGCCCTATTTCGACCGCGAGGGCCTGCTGTTCCTCGACAAGCCGGCGCTGGAGGCGCTGATGGAACACACCATCGATGCCCAGCCATTCCTGGGCCAGCTTGCCGCCGATCCCTCCGCGCGCGGGCTGTTCGCGTCCCTCGCGTTGCTCGGCATCGGGGTGACCCAGGGACAGGCCGATCTCACGCCCTACCGCTCCGCGTTGGAGAATTTCCATCACTCGATGCAAGGCGCGTTGGACGGCCACGCAACACCGATGTCCTGGATCCGCATGCTCGGCGGCGGCATGGACGAGCTGGAGGGCCGGTTTCGGTTCGTGCTGATCCAGCCGAAGCTGGATTACGGCGCGCTGCAGCCGGGAGGTGCGGCCACCGAGGTCGTGCGCGCGGCAATCGCGCGACTGGAATTCGTCCGATCCGGCCAGGCAAATGTCCGCATCACCGGCTCGGTGGCGCTGGCCGACGAGGAATTCGCCACCGTCGCGCAGGGCGTCGCCGCAGGCCTGGCGGTCAGCGTCGTGTTGATCACGCTGTGGCTGTTCCTGGCGGTGCGCAGCTGGCGGCTGATCGTTGCGATCCTCGGCACACTGGGCCTCGGGCTGATGCTGACCTTGCTGTTCGCCGCAATCGCGGTCGGCACGCTTAATCTGGTCTCGGTCGGTTTCGGCATCCTGTTCGTCGGCATCGCGGTGGATTTCGCCATTCAGTTCTCGGTCCGCTACCGCCGGTCCCGGCAAAACACCGCCGATCCGGAGGAAGCTTTGGCCGCCACCGCGCGGCGGGCGGGCAAACAGATCCTGGTCGCCGCCGCCGCCACCGCGGCCGGTTTCCTGGCCTTCGTGCCGACCGATTTCGCCGGCGTGGCCGAACTTGGCCTGATCGCCGGCGTCGGCATGGGGATCGCCTTCGCCTGCACGCTGATCTTCCTGCCCGCCGCCATCACGCTGCTGCGCCCCGGCCCGGAAACGGCGGAGACCGGCTTTCCCTGGGCAATGCCGATCGACCAGCTGATCGTCCGGCGTCGGGTTGGCGTGCTGGTCGGGTTCGCCGTCATCTTCGGCCTCGCTTTGATCGCGTTGCCGCGGCTGGAATTTGACTCCGATCCGCTGCACACCAAGGACCCGACGACCGAGGCGATGCAGGCGCTGAACGATCTGCTGGCCTCGCCGCTGACCAACCCGTACAGCGCCGACATCATCGCCCCGAATATCCACGAGGCCACCCGGCTGGCTGCATTGCTCAGTCCGATGAAACTGACCGGGGACGTGCTGACGCTCGACAGCTTCGTGCCGGCGGACCAGCCCGGCAAGCTCGCCATCGTCGCCGACGCCGCCTCGATCCTGGCCCCCACCCTGGCCAGGCGCGAGCCCGCGGCGGAGGTGACGGTCGAGCAGATCCGCATGGCCGCGTCCACCGCGCTAGCACAGATCGGGCCGGCCCTGAAGAAGCTGCCGGCGGACCATCCGCTGGCCGCCATCGCCGGCGATCTGCGCCGGTTGATCGCCGCGCCCGATCCGGTGCTGCTGGCGGCCGAGCAGGCGCTGATCCGCTTCCTGCCGGCGGAGATCGACCGGCTGCGCGCCGCACTGGCAGCGACCCCGGCCACCCGCGCGGACATCCCGGCCGACATAACCAGGGACTGGGTGCTGGCGGACGGGCGCGCGCGGGTGCAGGTGCTGGCCCATCCGGGCGCGCGCGACAGCCGGGGCCTGTCGGCCTTCGTCGGCGCGGTTCGCGCCGTCGCACCCGATGCCGGCGGTTCGGCGGTGCAGATCGTGGAAACCGCGGACACCATCGTCGGCGCCTTCCGGATGGCGGCGATCCTTGCCCTGCTGGCGATCACCGCGATCCTGTTCGCCACGCTGCGCCGGGGGCTGGACGTGGCGCTAGTGCTGGCGCCGCTGCTGCTGTCGGCTGGCATGACGGTGCTGGTCTGCGTGCTGTCAGGCATTCAGCTGAACTTCGCCAACATCATCGCCTTGCCGCTGCTGCTGGGGGTGGGGGTGTCGTTCAACGTCTATTTCGTGATGAACTGGAGGGTCGGCCGGCGCGACGTGCTCAGCTCGGCGACCGCGCGGGCGATCGTGTTCTCCGCCTTGACCACCGGCACCGCGTTCGGCTCGCTGGCCGCGTCGCGCCATCCGGGCACCGCCAGCATGGGCCTGCTGCTGCTGATCAGCCTGGCCTGCACCCTGGTCGCGAGCCTGGTGTTTATCCCCGCCTTGCTGGCCTGCTTTCCGCGCAGCGATCCGTCCACCGCGCGTTAACCACGCTCCGCCAGGCTGGCGCGATGCGAATTTTTCCAATGCTGGCCGCGCTGATAGGGTTGCCCGCGCTTACAGGATTGCCAGGGCTGGCCCGGGCGCAACCGGCCGATTGCGCCGCACCCAGGCCGGCCGAAGCCGCCCCGCTGGCGCTCAATCTGAACTCCGTGCCAAGACTGCCCGCCGTCGGCCAGCTTTACGTGGCGATACCGCTGGCGCAGGGCGGCAAGACCTGCGCCGATCCACGCCCGCCACCGCGCGACATCCTGCGCGGCGAACCCCGCGACATCCTAAAATAACGTGGGTCCAGGGACCACGGGTCCCTGGTGGGGTTTGGGGCAAAGCCCCATTCTCACTAAGCTTTGGCCGCCCTGGGCTTAGCCGCCTTATAAGGCTTCGCATAAGCCCGGGCCGCCGGCTTCTGAAACGCGCGGGGCGTAGCATGATCGGTCCGCGCTGCCGGATATTTCCCCGTCGGGCGCGGGTTCTGGCTGGCCGGGGTGGTCGGCACGAACAGGATCTCGGTCTCGCCGGAGGCGCGCACCGAAGCGCTGAACGCCTCGGCGATTTCCTCGGCCAGCTCGAATTTGGTTTCGGTATCAAAAATACGGATCGCGCCGATATCCTGCTTGGTTACATTCCCCAACCGGCAGATCAGCGGCAGTATCCATTTCGGGTCGGCATTGCCCTGGCGTCCGACATTGAGGCTGAACCAGGTGATATTTTCCGGCCGCGCATGTTTTTCCCGCACCGGCGCCAATTCCCGCTCGGCGTTCTTGTATCCCCGGGCGTCGGGTCGCTGGGCTTCGCGCCGGTCGGCAACCGGGGTGACGTCGGACAGGTCCTGCGCCACCGGCAGGCGCGAGCGATATAGCCGGATCAGCGCCGCGGCGATGTCGTCCGCGGTGCTGCCGGCGATCAGGACGCGGCCGAGGGCGAGGTCTTCCTCGGTCGCGGTTTCGGTCAGGATCGGGTCGGCCAGCAGCCGCTGCTGATCCAGCGCGCGGATTTCGGCCGCGGTCGGCGGGCCAGACCAGGCGGCGTTGATATTGGCCGAGGCCAGCAGCCCCTCGGCGCGGCGGCGCTTGGGGTGGGGCACCAGCAGCACGCAGACGCCCTTGCGCCCGGCACGTCCGGTGCGGCCGCTGCGATGGGTCAGGGTTTCCTTGTTCGTCGGCAGATCGGCATGCACCACCAGGCCCAGATCGGGCAGATCCAGCCCGCGGGCGGCCACATCGGTCGCCACACAGATGCGCGCACGGCCGTCGCGCAGCGATTGCAGCGCCTGGGTGCGGTCTTCCTGGCTCAGTTCGCCCGACAGCGCCACGGCGTCAAAGCCACGTTTTTGCAGATTGGCGTGCAGCTGGCGTACGCCGTCGCGGGTGGCGCAGAACACCAGGGTGGCGCGGGCGTCAAAGAAGCGCAGCACATTGACCACGGCGCGCTCGGTATCGGAGGGCGGGATGCGGATGGCGCGATATTCGATGTCGCCATGCGCCTGGTTGCGCACCAGGGTGTCGATGCGCAGCGCGTCGCGCTGATAGCTGCGCGCCAGGGCGGCGATCTCGCGCGGGATGGTGGCGGAGAACAGCAGCGTGCGGCGCGATTTCGGGGTGGCGTTCAGCATGAATTCGAGGTCGTCGCGAAAACCGAGATCGAGCATCTCGTCGGCCTCGTCCAGCACCATCACCTTGAGGCCGGAGATATCGAGCTGCCCGCGCTCCATATGGTCGCGCAGCCGGCCCGGGGTGCCGACGACGATATGGCAGCCATTGGCCAACGACCGGCGCTCCCGGCTGGCGTCCATGCCGCCGACGCAGGCCAGGATGCGGGCGCCGGTGTCGTCGTACAGCCAGGTGAGCTCGCCATGCACCTGCATCGCCAGTTCGCGCGTGGGGGCGACGATCAGCGCCAGCGGCGCGCCGGAACGGGGCGTGAACTTTTCCGCCTCGCCCAGCAAATCGGGGCCGAAGGCCAGGCCGTAGGCCACGGTCTTGCCCGAACCGGTCTGCGCCGAGACCAGCAGATCGCGCCCGGCGGTTTCCGGTGCCAGGACGGCGGATTGCACCGGCGTCGGTTCGAGGTAGTCGCGCGTGGCCAGGGCGCGCGCAAGCGCGGGATTGATCGGGGGAAAGCTCATTTTGGTTAAGGGATCCAGAAACGCCGGCCAAACGCCGAAAGGGCGTACCGAGCCGGGCTCAGTACGCCGGTTCGCGGCCCGACTGGTAGGGAAATTTGGAAAGGCAGCCCGGCGATCAGCCGGTAGGGGTGTATTTTCCGGATATTTGCGGCGTCGGGCTGTCAAAACCCTGGTTCTGCCGGTCCAGCCGGGTTTCGCGCGACCATTTGCGGTCCAATGCGTCGCTTACACGGATCGCCAGCCGGCCCAGCCCCTCGACCTCCAGTTCCACTTTGTCGCCATTCATGAAACTCGAGAGCCCGCGATGGTTGGTGCCGGTGGCAAGAATATCGCCGGGCTCCAGGCTGTGGATGGCGCTGACCCATTCGAGGCAGCGGGGGATCTTGTGCGCCATGTCGGAAGTCGAAAAATCCTGCTTGATTTCCCCGTTCACCCATAGCCGGACGCGAAGATTATGCGGGTCGGGGATTTCGTCGGCGGTGACGATATAGGGGCCGATCGGGGTGAATGTGTCGCGCGACTTCATCTGAAAGAACACCGCCCCGGGCGGCGGCAGCCCGCGGGCGGAGCCGTCGATGAAGTTGATGTAGCCGAAGATATGGCCGAAGGCGTCGGCCTGGGAGACGTGGCTGGTGTGTTTGCCGATCACCAGCGCGATTTCCGCCTCGCCCTCGAAGATCACCGCCGGCACGTCCGGCAGCACCATGGTGTCGCCCGGCCCGATCACCGTGCCCGGCGCCTTGTTGAAGGCGTTCAGCGGGGCCGGATGGGTGCGCGTGCCATCCTCCATGTAGTTCACCGCCATGCAGTCGATGTTGCCGGGTTTCGGCAGCGGCGGGCGAAGTCTGACCCCCGACAGCGGCACCCCTGGGCTGGCGGCGGTGGCGGCCTCGATCTTGCCGCGGTAGTCGGCAAAGCGTTCGATCAGGCCGGAGATCAGGTTATGCGGCCCGGTATGGGGGATGTCGGCAACCACCGCGGACACATCGACGACGCGATCGCCCTTGATGATGCCGAGCCTGAAATCGTCGAAAAAGCAGATTTTCATGGCGAAGCGGCCTTATTCGATCGGGATGAACAGCGAGTGGCGGAATTTTCCGTCCACGGCCTGGGAGATATGGCCTTTGCCGTGCGTGTCCTCGACCAGGAACACCTCGCCCGGCCCGATCACCCGGGTTTCGCCATCGCTGACGGTGATCTTCACCGCGCCATCCAGATTGACGATGTACTGCCGGCGCGGTGCGGGGTGCCAGTCATAGTCATAGGTGCCGGGGGTGGCGCGAAAGATCAGCCCGGTGGCCGGCAGCTTCTTCGACATCTTGCCGCCGGGTCCTTCCTCGGCCCATTCGACCTCGATATCGCGGAAATGGGTTTCCCCCTGGTCGTCGACGTAGAGGTTGTGGATACGCATGGTTTGGGTTCCTACGGGCTTAATTTGGCTCAAGTGTGCCGGGGGAAGTGATATAGCGCTAGCTAGAATATCCTTGAACCTCGCACCGGCCTACGCGGCGATGACGGAGTGACGAACCATGTTGCAGCAGGCGGTAGACTTCCAGGCCGAATCGGATGAGCTGCACAAGCTACTCTTGACCCTGAAGGACACTGACTGGGAGCGCGCGACGCAGTTCAAGAGTTGGACGGTCAACGACGTCGTGCAGCATCTACACGCCGGCGATCTCATGGCTGCGGCGTCGGTGGCGGGACCCGAGCCGTTTGCGCGGATGCGGGGGGAGATCCAGGCCCTGATCGACAGCGGGCTGACCCGCGTGCAGGAAACCCGGCACCGCCTGAGCGACCTGATTGGCAAGCGCTTGCTGGAACGGTGGTACGCGCAGGTGGGCAACCTCTGCGACAAACTCTCGACGATGCCCCCAGATGCGCGCCTGAAATGGGCCGGTCCCGACATGGGCGTGCGCATGTTCACCACTGCGCGCCAGATGGAGACTTGGGCGCATGGTCAGGCGATCTACGACTTGATGGCCGTGGCTCGGACGCCCACGGACCGGCTGTGCAACATCGCCGAGATCGGCGTGCGCACCTATGGCTGGACCTTCGCCAATCGTCAGCGTCCGGCTCCCGGCCCGCCCCCATACGTGCGCCTGACCGGACCGTCGGGTGCGATCAGGGAGTGGCACGCCCCTTCATCCAAGAACTGCGTCGAGGGTAGTGCACTGGACTTTTGTCAGGTCGTCACCCAGGTCCGCAACGTCGCCGACACCGGCCTGCATGTTACCGGTGAACCGGCTCGTGCTTGGATGAGCTTGGCGCAGTGCTTCGCCGGACCACCGGAAGAACCACCGGCCCCAGGCACGCGCTTTATTGCTAAGCTGGGTGCACCGGCGATGTGATAACGGCAAGGAAACGCTGATGGAAATTGCCCGCAGCAACCATCTCAGCGCCTCGACGATTTCGAGGCTGGCGGCGTGATCAACTCGGAAAGTCTGGTTCTGCCAGATCGGTGTCTTGCCGTCTTCGCTCGCCGTTGGGCAATCAGGTTCGCCTCGTGCTGCACACCGGGGCCTATTGGCTGATGCTGACGGTGCGCGATGCCATACCGAAACCGCATCCTCTCGTCACGGCCGAATTTGCCACGCTGCGGACGCGCCTGCGCAAGATCGCCGGGCGTATCACCGAGCCGGCAACGCGCGTTCGCATAGCCCTTGCAACAGCCTGCCCTGAGGCCGCTCTGTTCCGCCGTATTGCCCGTAGCTTCCAACCCGCCGGACCGTGAAACACGGGGCCGCATCGCCCCAGCATTCACCCAATCCCGTAAACCCCCAACGCCTCCAGAAACAGAACCAAAAATCGCCCCTGAAAAGGCGACAAGCTGAACTGCGTGCCCCGATCAGGAAGCCTTATTCGGAAGCGCGCGGTGAATAGGACGGGCTAAAGTGATTCTTTGGCCCCTTTTTGTTCCTAAGAAATGAGCGGCCTTTACTGACCGGCTCTACCCTCGGCCAGCGCCGACCCGCTCCCAATGCCGACACAACCCATATTCCACTTCATTGTGCTGTTACAATGCATCTCTGGCCAAGGCCCGGACTGGAATATTCATTGACTTATATACGGCATTGCCGTATATCACATTGTGGATATCGAGTTCGACGAGGCGAAGGATGCAGCGATCGTCGCCAAGCATGGCGTCTCGCTCGCCTTTGGGGCGGCGGTACTGGAAACCCGCATCGGCGAATTCGTGGATGAAAGGCGACACTATGGCGAGACCCGGATCAATGCCTTCGGCTTGGTAGCGGGCCGTCTGTTCGTCTGCACCTATACGATTCGCGACGGCAAGCGCCGGATCATTTCGGTGCGCAAGGCCAGCAGGCAGGAGCAACGCATATGGCTATCGTGAAAGTCACCCCCGGGATGGTTGCCACGGCGCTGGAAAAAACCGACTGGCGGGCGATCGATGCGCAGACCGACGAGGATATCGCCCGCAACGTCGCGAGTGATCCGGATGCGGCGCCGATCCTGACTGACGGCGAAACCGCCGCGGCGATCGTGCGGACGGTGCGCAAACACCTGGGGCTCTCGCAGGCCGAATTTGCGGCGCGGTTTCACGTGCCGGTCGGCACGCTGCGCGACTGGGAACAAAGCCGCCGGCAACCGGACGCGCCGGCGCTGGCCTATTTGCGCGTCATCGCGCGCGCACCCGACATGGTGGCCAAGGCGCTTATGCC
>JAYTXR010000136.1:0-28611 GCA_043742865.1 Acetobacteraceae bacterium | reverse complement strand
TCCGCCATCGCCTTGGCGGAAAAATCCGCCGCCGAACTGTTGCGCCGCCACCGCCAGGACCATGGCGACTGGCCGCGCAGCCTGGTGCTCGATCTCTGGGGCAGCGCCACGATGCGGACCGGCGGCGAGGATTTGGGGTTGGCGCTGGTGCTGATCGGCGCCCGACCGCTCTGGGATGACGGCTCCGACCGGGTCAGCGGCATCGAGATCCTGCCCATTGCCCGGCTGGACCGGCCGCGCGTCGATGTCACCTTGCGCATCTCCGGCCTGTTCCGCGATATCTTCGACACCCAGATCGCGCTGTTCGACAGCGCCATCCGCGCCATCGCGGCGCGCGAGGAGGCGCCCGACTGGAACCGCCTCGCCGCCGCCGCACGCGGCCTGCAGGGGCACGCGCTGCGGCAGGCGACCACGCGCATCTACGGCCCGGCATCTGGCGATTACGGTGCCGGGGTTGCCGAAACGATCGCCCGGGGAGCCTGGCAAGACCGTGCGGAATTGGGGGCGGCCTATCTGGCCGGCTCGGCAAACGCCTATGGCGCCGGGTTGGAGGGCCAGCCCGACGCAAGCGGGTTTGCCGCCCGGATCGCCGGGGCGGATGGCTTCGTGCATCAGCAGGACCACGCCGAGACGGATTTGCTGGACAGCCCCGAATACGCCGCCCATGAGGGAGGCTTCGCCGCCGCCGCGGCGTTTTTAGGCGCGGCGCCGGCGCTGTATCACACCGACATTTCCTGTCCCGACGCGCCGCGCACCCGCCTGCTGGCCGAGGAAATTATCCGCGTAGTGCGCGGCCGCGCCGCCAATCCGGCCTGGATCGCCGGCATGATGCGGCACGGCTATCGCGGCGCGTCGGAGATCGCCCGCGCGCTCGACGCGCTGCATGGCTTCGCCGCCACCATGGCACAACGCTTCGATCCCCAATTCGACTTGCTGTTCGACGCCACCCTGGGCGACCCCATTGTCGATCGTTTCCTGCGCAACGCCAACCCGGCCGCCCGGGCAGCGATGGCGGCGCGGTTCTGCGACGCGCGGCACCGCGATTTCTGGCGGCCGCGACGCAACGCGGTTGCGGCGGCGCTGGAGGCATCGGAACCATGAATAGCCGGGGCTGGTGTCCGAGCCTG
Source organism: Acetobacteraceae bacterium (assembly GCA_043742865.1). Lineage (GTDB taxonomy): Bacteria > Pseudomonadota > Alphaproteobacteria > Acetobacterales > Acetobacteraceae > PALSA-911. The sequence continues at coordinate 27,484 of JAYTXR010000136.1, read as the reverse complement.
TTCACGCCGATGCCATCCGGCGACGGCTGGCTGGTTCGCCTGCGGCCGCGCCGGGCGATGCTGTCCGCCGCCGATGCGCGAACCATCGCCGGCGCGGCCGCCCTTCACGGCAACGGCATCCTGGAGCTGACCCAGCGCGGCAATCTGCAAATCCGTGGCCTGACGCCTACCTCCGCCGGGTTATTCGCCGCCGCCATGGTTGCCGCCCGGCTCGGCGATAGCGGGCCAAACCTGTTGGTCTCCCCGCTCGCCGGAGCCGATCCCGGCGTCGACCCGCACAGCATTGCCATCGCCGACGCGCTCGATGCCGCGGCACCCGAGTTGCCGGACAAATTCCTGTTTTTGGTCGATGGCGGCGGCACAGTCGGCTTGCGCGGCATCCGCGCCGATATCGCCGCGCGCGCCGAAGATGGAAAATGGCGCCTGTGGATCGACGGCGAAACAAGCGGAGCCGACTGCAAGGCGACATCAGTGCCGGATGCCATGCTGCGTCTGGCCCGCGGCTTTGCCGCGAGCGGCGCCCGACGCATGCGCGACCGGGTGGAACACTGCGGTGCAAGCCGGATATTCGCGCAAGCCGGCCTGGTCGCCGAGCTGCCGCCAATCCCCGTTTTGCCGCCCGACATCCTCGGCTTCCGGGCCTATCGGGACCACCAAGGTAGTTTCGGCCTCGGAGTTCCGTTCGGCGCCCTGACCGCGGAAACGCTGGATCAGCTCGCCACGCTGGCGGAACGGTTCGGCGATGCGATTTTGCGCCTCACCCCGTTTCGCACCGTGCTGATCGCCGGCGTCGCCGCCGCGCAGGCCGCCGCCCTGGGCGCAGCGGCGAGCGGATGGATCACCGACCCCGAAGACCCCAGGCGCTGCATAACCGCCTGCATCGGTCATCCGCGCTGCGCGGCAGCGACGGTGGATACTCACGCAGCCGCGGCGTTGCTGGCCGCCAGCGCGCCGGCGCGCTTCGTGCATATTTCCGGCTGCGCCAAAGGCTGCGCCCATCCCGGCCCGGCCCCGTTCACGCTGGTCGGCCGCGACGGGGCTTACGATATCGTCCGCAACGGCCGCGCGCACGACGCACCTGATGCAACCGGCCTGACTTTGGGACAGGCCGCCGCCATCCTAACGGGCGCGGCCGCGCCATGAAACGCGACTATCTCCGCGACGGCGCCGCCATCTACCGACGCTCGTTCGCAACCATCCGGGCGGAGGCAGATCTGTCCGGCTTCTCCGCCGATGAGGCCCGCATCGCGGTGCGCGTGATCCATGCCTGCGGCATGGTCGAGATCACAAACGACCTGCGCTTCGGCGCCGATTTCGTCCCCTCCGCGCGCGCTGCCCTGCTGGCCGGCAAGCCGATCCTGTGCGATTCCCAGATGGTTGCCCACGGCATCACCCGCTCCCGGCTGCCGGCCGGCAACGAGGTGATCTGCACGCTGCAATCGGCCGGAACCCCCGCTTTGGCCGCCCGCATCGGCAACACCCGCTCCGCCGCCGCGCTGGATTTTTGGGGCGAACGGATGGCAGGGGCGCTGGTTGCCATCGGCAACGCGCCGACCGCGTTGTTTCATCTGCTGGAATTGCTGGACCAAGGGGTGCTGCCGCCGGCCGCGATCATCGGCATGCCGGTCGGCTTCGTCGGCGCCGCCGAGTCTAAACAGGCGTTGATGGAATATGGCCAAATGCCGTTCCTGATCGTCACCGGCCGGCGCGGCGGCAGCGCGATGGCGGTTGCCGCGGTCAACGCGCTGGCCAGCGAGGCCGAAGCATGACCCCGGCCACGCTGTACACGATCGGCATGGGACCGGGCGATCCCGAGCTGCTGACGTTGAAGGCGGTCCGCATCCTCGGCGCCGCGCCCGTGGTGGCGTATTTCGCCAAGCGCGGCCGGCCCGGCCATGCCCGCTGCATCGCTGGCCCGCATATCCATCCGGCCGCGACAGAACTGCGTTTCGACTACCCGTTCACCACCGAAATCGCCATCGGTGATCCGCGCTATGGGGCGGGGATGGGCGAATTCTATGCCGCCGCCGCCGTCGCCATCGCGTGCCATCTCGATGCCGGCCGCGACGTGGCGCTGCTCTGCGAAGGCGATCCGTTCTTCTACGGCTCGGCGATGTATCTGTTCGACCGGCTCGGCCGTTCCCATCGCAACGAGATCGTGCCTGGCATCACCGGCATGAGCGGAGGCTGGACGCAGGCCCGCCTGCCGTTCACCCATGGCGATGACGTGCTGACAATATTGCCGGGCACCTTGGACGAAGCCACCCTGGCCGAGCGGCTGGGGCAATGCGATGCCGCGGTCATCCTGAAAATCGGCCGCAACCTGGCCAAAATCCGCCGCGCGCTCCGCACATCCGGGCTGGAAGATCGGGCGGTTTATGTCGAGCACGGCACCATGCCAGGCGAACGTATCCTGAAACTGACCGATATGACCGAAACCAGCGCGCCGTATTTCTCGATGGTGCTGGTACCGGGACGGCAAAAGCCGCGATGACCGGAGGGTTGACCCTGGTCGGGCTCGGTCCCGGCGATCCCGATATGCAAACGCCGCAGGCCACCGCGGCACTTGCCGATGCAACCGATCTGGTCGGCTATGGCCCCTATTTGGACCGCGTGGCGCACCGCCCCGGCCTGACCCGCCACGCCTCGGATAACCGCGAGGAAATCGCGCGCGCGCGGCACGCGCTGGCGCTGGCGCAGGCAGGGCGGCTTGTGGCCGTGGTGTCGTCCGGCGATTCCGGGGTTTTCGCCATGGCCAGCGCGGTATTCGAGGCGATCGAACAGGGCGCGCCCGAATGGCGCGGCATCGAGGTTGCAATCGTGCCCGGCATCTCCGCGATGTTCGCGGTGGCGGCACGGGTCGGCGCACCGCTCGGGCATGATTTTTGCGCTATGTCGCTTTCGGATAATTTGAAGCCGTGGGCCACCGTCACGCAGCGCCTGCAAGCGGCCGCCGGCGCCGGTTTCGTGCTGGCGCTGTACAACCCGGTCTCCCGCGCCCGCCCCTGGCAGCTCGGCGCCGCCTTTTCGCTGCTGCGGAACATCCTGCCGGCAACCACCCCGGTCGTGTTCGCAACCGCCGTCAGCCGGGCGAACGAAGCGATCGATATTTTCCCGTTGGCCGATGCGGACCCCGCGCGGGCGGATATGCGCACCCTGGTGTTGATCGGCTCGGCCGCGACGCGCCGGATCGACCGGCCGGGCGCCGCGCCCTGGCTTTACACGCCGCGCGGCATGGACGCCGCCTGATGCGCCAGCGACGCCAGCGCAGCATCGGCGTTCGCAACCATTTCCCCCTCCGGCTCCGGTGGGCGGCGGATCATCACGACCTCCACCCGCAGCGCCCGGGCCGCCGCCAGCTTGGCCGCGGTCGCGGTGCCGCCCGAGTTCTTGGTGACCAGCACATCGATCCCGTGGGAAGCCAGCAGCTGGCTCTCCTCCGGCTCCGAGAATGGACCCCTTGCCGTCAGCACGACTGCGCGCGGCGGCAGGCTTGCCGCCGCCGGCGCATCAATGCTGCGGATCAAATAGTCATGCCACGGTGCGGCAACGAAGGCGGCAAGGTCCTGCTGTCCGATCGTCAGCAACACACGCCGCGGCACCGGTCCCAGTGCCCGCGCGGCGGCCACCATGTCGGGCACGCAAATCCAGCGATCCCCTGCGGTTTTCCGCCATTCCGGCCGGTTGATCCGCAACAGCGGAACCCCGGTCAGCGCGGCAGCCTCACGGGCGTTGCGGGTGATCTGCGCGGCGAACGGATGGGTGGCATCCACCAGCGCGCCGACCCGTTCCGCGCGCAGATACGCCGCCAGCCCGGCCGCTCCGCCGAAACCACCGATACGCCAGGCGATCGGCGGCAACACCGGCGCGCGGGTCCGCCCGGCGAACGACAAGGTCGCATCGAACCGCCCATCGTCCACCAGCGCCCGCGCCAGCGCCGAGGCTTCGGTCGTGCCGCCCAGAATAAGAACGCGCAGCCTGTGCATGGAAACTCCGGAGCCAGAAGATGACCAAACGCTGGCTCACCATCTTGGGAATCGGCGAGGACGGTGTCGAGGGCCTGTCCGCGCTGGCCCGCGCGCGGATTGCCGAGGCGGTGCTGGTCATCGGCGGCGCCCGCCATTTGGCGCTGGCGGACGGTCTGATCCGCGGCACCAGCCTGCCCTGGCCGAGCCCGATCGCCGACGCATTTGCCGCCATCCTGGCGCGGCGCGGACAGCCGGTCGTGGTGCTGGCCTCCGGCGATCCCTATTGGTACGGCATCGGCGGCACGCTGTCCGCGATCGTGCCGCCGGACGAAATTTTCAGCCTGCCGGCCCCCTCGGTGTTTTCGCTGGCCTGCTCGGTTCTGGGCTGGGCACTGCAGGACACCGCCACGATCTCGTTCTGCGGCCGCCAGCTGGCTGCAATCATGCCGTTGCTGCAACCGGGCACGAAACTTCTGGCCCTGTCGGAAGATGCCGCCACGCCAGCGCAACTGGCCGCTTTGCTCTGCGCCCACGGATTTTCCCCGTCCCGTCTGCATCTGCTCGAAGCGCTCGGCGGCCCGCGCGAGCGGGTGCGAGTGACCACCGCCGATGCGATCCTGCCGGACGATATCTGCCCCCTTAGCCTGGTCGGCATCGAGCTGATTGCCCTTGCGGGCGCGCGCATCCTGCCACTGACCGCCGGGCTGGCGGATGATGCGTTCGAACATGACGGCCAGATCACCCGCCGGGAAATCCGCGCCGTCACGCTGTCGGCGCTGGCACCCCACCGGGGCGAGCTGTTGTGGGATATCGGCGCCGGGTCCGGTTCGGTGTCGATCGAATGGATGCTGCGCCATCCGGCCAACCGCGCCATCGCCATCGAACCGCATCCCGACCGCGCGGCGCGGGCGATCCGCAACGCGCTGTCGCTCGGCGTGCCGCAATTGCGCGTGCTGACCGGCGCCGCCCCCGCCGCCCTGCACGGATTGCCGCCACCCGACGCGGTGTTCATCGGCGGTGGCGCGCAAAACGACGGCGTGCTGCCCGCCGCCTGGGCCGCGCTGCAGCCGGGCGGGCGCCTGGTGGCGAATGCGGTTACGGTGGAAACGGAAACCATCCTGTTCCAGGCCCAACAGCAACATGGCGGCACCCTGACCCGGCTGTCGCTGGAACGGCTGGACAGCATCGGGCGGATGCACGCTTTCCGCCCGGCCATGCCGATCACCCAATGGGCCGCCGTCAAATGATTATCGCGGGTCTGGGTTGTCGGCGCGACTGCCCCGCCGAAGAAATCGTCGCCCTGGTCGAACGGGCCGCCGCGCTATCCGGCTGCGAACCCACAGCCTTGGCCGCGCCGGACTTCAAAGCCACGGAACCCGGATTGCAGGCGGCGGCCTTGTTGCTCGGGCTGAAGCTGCTGCGGGTTTCTCCCGCCGACCTTGCCGCGGCCCAGCCCCGTTGCATCACCCGTTCGGCGCGGGCCGAGGCGGCCACCGGCGCCGCCTCGGTCGCCGAAGGCAGCGCGCTCGCCGCCGCCGGTCCGCATAGCCGGTTGCGGCTGCCACGCATCGCCAGCGCCGCCGCCACCTGCGCCATCGCGGAGCCACCCATCGTGCAAGCACCATGACCGTGCACTTCATCGGCGCCGGCCCCGGCGCGGCCGATCTGCTGACGTTGCGCGGCCGCGATCTGCTGGCGAGCTGCCCGGTATGTCTCTACGCCGGCTCGATCATTCCCGCTCAGATGCTGTCCCACTGCCCGCCAGGGGCGCGGCTGATCGACACCGCGCCGATGACGCTGGACGGCATCGAGGCCGAATATGTCGCGGCCCAGGCAGACGGGCTGGATGTCGCCCGGCTGCATTCCGGCGATCTGTCGATCTACAGCGCCGTGGCCGAGCAGATCCGGCGGCTGGAACGCAACAACATTGCCTATACCCTGACCCCCGGCGTGCCTGCCTTCGCCGCTGCCGCCGCGGCGCTCAGGCGCGAGCTGACGCTACCGGAGATCGCGCAGAGCGTTGTGCTGACCCGGCTGTCCGGGCGGGCGTCGCGCATGCCCAAACGCGAAACGCTCGCCGCGTTCGCCGCCACCGGCGCGACGCTCGCCGTGCATCTGGCGATCCACGCGCTGGACCTGCTGGTAACGGAGCTGATCCCGTTTTATGGGGCCGATTGCCCGGTGGCGATCGTGGCGCGCGCCAGCTGGCCCGACGAACGCATTTTCCGAGGCACGCTCGCCGACATCGGCAAGCAGCTCGCTGCCGATCCGGTCGAGCGCACCGCCCTGGTGCTGGTCGGCCCGGCTTTGGCCGCCGAGGGTTTTCGCGACAGCGCTCTGTACGACCCCTCGTATCAGCGCCGATTCCGGGGCGCGCCATGAACCGGCCGAAAATCGGTCCGCCCGACCAGGGTGCCGGCGGCGTCGAACAGCACGATCTCCAACGCGATGGCGGACCCCGCCAGCACATCGGCGGCTATCTGCCAGGCCAGCCGCGCCACCTCATCGCCGAGCGCGATACCTTCCCCGCCCGCCAGCGCGAACGCCTCCGCCGCGGTGTTCGCCGCTTGCATCCGCCCGCTCAGTGCCGCCGATCCGCCGGCGAGCCTGGCCAGGGCGGCAAAATCGACCGCGCCGCGCTTGGAATGCAGATCGAGCCGCCCCTGCGCCAGCTTGGTCATCTTTGCCACCCCGCCGGCGATCGTCACGCGCGCAACCGGATGGGTGCGCAGATATTTCAGCATGCCGCCGACGAAATCGCCCATCTCGATCAGCGCGACCTCGTCCAGCCGATGCAAAGCCTGCACCGACTGCTCCGAATTCCGGCCGGTGGCGCCGGCGATGTGATCCAGCCCGATGGCGCGCGCGACATCGATGCCGCGATGGATGCTGTCGATCCAGGCCGCGCAGGAAAACGGGATCACGATCCCCGTGGTGCCCAGGATCGACAATCCGCCGACAATGCCCAGGCGCCCGTTCAGCGTGCTTTTAGCGATCGCCTCGCCATCCTGGATGGAGATTTCGACTACAATATCGGGATTTTTCTCGCCCGTCGCTTCCGCCAGCGCCGTGCGGATCATCTGGCGCGGCACCGGGTTGATGGCGGGCTCGCCCGGCGGGATCGGCAGCCCGGGGCGGGTGACCATGCCCACCCCCGGCCCAGCGCGGAACACCACGCCCGAACCCGCCGGCGCCCGGCGCAGCGTCGCGCGCACCAGCGCGCCATGCGTCACGTCCGGATCGTCGCCGGCATCCTTGACCACCCCGGCGGTGGCGCTGCTGGCATCGCGGCTGGTTTCGGCCAGCGCGAAACCGATTTTGGCCCCGCGCGGCAGAGTGATTTCGACCGGATCGGGAAAGACGCCGGTATACAGCGCCACGCAGGCGGCCTTGGCCGCGCCCGTGGCGCAGGCGCCCGTGGTCCAACCCCGGCGAAGCGGACGCTCATTCTGCACGGCCCAAGCTATATCGGCCCCGGTCGGCGCTGTCACGGCGAAGCGAGCACATGAGCCCGAACGGCCTGATTATCGCCGCCCCGCGCTCGGGCAGCGGCAAAACCACGGTAACACTGGCGTTGATCGCCGGTCTGCGCCGGCGCGGCCTGGCCGTGCGGGCCGGCAAGTCCGGGCCAGACTACATCGACCCGGCCTTCCACGCCGCCGCCTGTGGCGCACCCTGCGTCAATCTGGATAGCTGGGCGATGCCGCCGGACCTGCTTGCCACGATCGCGGTGAACGCCGCGGCGGATGCGGATATCTTCGTGATCGAATCGGCGATGGGCCTGTTCGACGGCGTCGGCGACGAGCCGGGCCGGCACGGCAATGCCGCCGATCTGGCCGCGCGTTTCACCCTGCCGGTGGTGCTGGTGCTGGATGTCAGCGGCCAGTCCCAATCGGCCGCGGCCGTCGCCCGCGGTTTCGCGCTGCACGACCCGACGGTGCGCATCTGCGGCGTGGTGTTGAACCGCGCCGCCAGCCCGCGCCACCGCGACGGCGCCGCCGAGGCGATCCGCGCGGCCGGACTGCCGGTATTCGGCTGCGTAATGCGCGATCCGTCGATCGCGCTGCCGGAACGCCATCTTGGGCTGGTGCAGGCCGGCGAGCATGGCGGGCTCGCTGCCTATCTGGACCGAATGGCCGATCTGGCGGAGCGGGAGCTCGATCTGGATGCGATCCTCCGCTGCGCCACGCCGCTCGCCGGCTTGCCGGTTCCCGCCAGGGGTCTGCGGCCACCGGGGCAGCGCATCGCGCTGGCATCGGATGCCGCGTTCAGTTTCGTTTATGCCCATCTGCTGCAATCCTGGCGGCAGGCGGGGGCAGAGATTTTTCCGTTCTCCCCGCTCGCCGACGAGCCACCGCCCGGTCATTGCGATGTCTGCTGGCTGCCCGGCGGCTATCCGGAGCTGCATGCCGGGCGGCTGGCCGCCGCCGCGAGGTTTCATGCCGGGCTGCGGCACTTCGCGCAGACGCGCCCCGTGCACGGCGAATGCGGTGGCTACATGGTGCTGGGCCAGGCCTTGGAAGACGCCGGCGGCGAAACCCACGCGATGACCGGCCTGCTCGGCCACAGCAGCAGCTTTGCCCGCCGAAAACTGCATCTGGGCTATCGGCAGGCAACCCTGCTCGGCCCCTCCTTGCTCGGAATTGCCGGCAGCGTGCTGCGCGGACATGAATTTCATTACGCAACGACCAGCAATCCCGGCACCGACGCGCCGCTCGCGCAGCTGCGCGATGGCCGCGGCCAGTCTATCGGTCCGGCTGGCGGCAGGCGCGGTTTCGCCACCGGATCGTATTTTCACGCCATCGCCCCGGAAGCGGGACAAGGATATCCATGACCCGGTTTCTTCAACTCAGCGAACTCCGTGACGCCGGCGCCGACCTGCCGCCCGGCAGCGCCGGCGCGGAGGCGGCGGTGCGAGCCCGCCAGAATATCCTGACCAAGCCCCCCGGCAGCCTCGGCCGGCTGGAGCAATTCGCCGCCTGGCTGGGGCGCTGGCAAGGCCGGGACATGCCCCGGCTGGACCGCGTGGAGATCGTCGTGTTCGCCGGCAATCACGGCGTTATTGCCCGGGGGATTTCGCCCTATCCGCCGGAAGTCACCGCCCAGATGGTGGCGAACTTCGCCGCCGGAGGTGCCGCGATCAACCAGCTCGCTACCTTGGCTCAGGCCGAACTCCGCGTTGTGCCGTTGCGGCTCGACACACCGACCGCGGATTTTACCGTTTCCCCCGCCATGGACCCGGCGGCGTTCCTGCATGCCGTGTCCACCGGCTATGCGGCGGTGGCTCCCGGGACCGATTTGCTGTGCCTCGGCGAGATGGGCATCGGCAACACCACCGCCGCCGCGGCGCTCGCGGCGGCGCTGTACGGCGGCGGCGGCGCGCGCTGGGCGGGCCGCGGCACAGGCATCGACGATGCCGGGCTGTTGCGGAAAACCGCCGCGATCGATGCCGGGCTGGCGCGTCACGCCGCCGTTCTGTCCGATCCGTTATTGGCCGCCGCCGCGCTGGGCGGGCACGAACTCGCGGCGATCCTGGGAGCGACGCTGGCCGCGCGGCATTTGGCGATCCCGGTATTGCTCGACGGCTTTGTCTGCACCGCGGCGGCGGCCCCCCTCGCGCGGCTGACGGCAGGGGCGCTGGATCACGCGATCATCGCCCATGTCTCAGCGGAGGCCGGCCATCGCGGCCTGGCCGAGGCGCTTGGCATGGACCCGCTGCTGGACCTCGGCATGCGCCTGGGCGAGGCTTCCGGTGCCGCGCTCGCGGTGCTTGTACTGCGCGCCGCCCTCGCCTGTCATCAGGGCATGGCGACCTTCGCGCAGGCCGGGGTGACGGACCGCCAATGATCGGCCAACTGGCCGCCGCCTTCGGCCTGCTGACGCGCCTGCCGGTGGGCCGCTTCAGGGGGGCGGGCGGCGGGCCGGACCAAGCCAGTTGCATTTGGGCCTATCCGGTGGCTGGCGCGGCGGTGGGTGCGCTGGGCGGCGGCGTGTTCTGGGTTGGCGTCACGCTCGGCATGACCCCTTTGCTGTCCGCTGGCTGGGCGCTGGCCGCGCTGGTGCTGGCCACCGGGGGATTGCACGAAGACGGCCTGGCCGACACCGCCGATGGTTTTGGCGGCGGGGCCACACGCGAGCGCAAGCTGGAAATCCTGCGCGACAGCCGTATCGGCAGTTTTGGCGCCATCGCGCTGATCCTGTCGCTGGGCATCCGCGCCGCCGCCATCGCCGCCAGCGCCACCCCCATCGCTGCCATGATCGTCTCCGGCGCGCTTGGCCGGGCCGCGATGATCGCGATTTTATTGGCGCTGAAACCAGCCCGCACCGATGGGATGGCCGCCTCGCTTGGACGCGTCGCACCGACGCCCGCAGCGATCGGACTGGCGCTCGCCATGCTGGCGACGGTCTGCCTGCTGTCTCCACCCATGGCGCTCAGGGCGATGGTCCTGACCCTGGCCAGCTTGACCGCGATGGCAATGCTCGCCAAACGCCAGATCGGCGGTTACACCGGCGATGTGCTGGGCGCCACCGAAACAGTGGTGGAATGCGTCGTGCTTTCCGGGCTGGCGGTATAGACAATTCCATCAGCAGGAAATCATTTCCACCGAACCAAGGGCCGGCGCCGGGGCCAGAAGATCCACCACCCTGCCCCGCAAAAGCGCCGCCAGCACCTTCAGCGGTCCGCCATGCGACACCACCACGCAATCCTGACCACGCGCCACCAGCTGCGCGTGAAACGACCGTACACGGTCGATCAAAGCCGCGCCGCTCTCGCCGCCTGGCGGGGCGAAGGCCAGTGGATCGGCCGCCCAGCGATCGAGCGCGGCCCTCGGCACGCGGTCCCAGAGTTGGCCCTCCCAGTCGCCAAAATCCAGTTCCAGCAGCCGCGCATCATCCGCACGGGGGAAATCCCGCGTTGCGGCAATCGCATCGGCAAGCGCCGTGCAGCGCTGTGCCGGACTGCTCCAGATCGCCGCCGCCGCGAACCAAGCCAACCCGGCGGCGTTCCCCGGCAATGCCGTCATCCCTTCCGGGCTCAGCCGGATATCCCGTCGCCCATAGCAGATACCGGGCGCGATCTGCAGGGCGGGATGACGAACCAGGGCGATGTTCACCACTCCCGCCGCCGTTCACGCCGAGATCAGCGGCAAGCCTTCCTGTGCCCGAATGTCGTTGATGATCTGGTGCACCCGCTCGCGGAACGGCCGGTATTGCAGCGAGAATTCCTGCACCAGGCGGGAGTTGTCGATCAGGTAGTTGCCGGAGATTTCCCTGCCGCCGGTTTCCTTGTCAAAACTGATCCGCGCGTCGGGCAGGAAGCCGCGAACCATCTCGGCGAGTTCCCCCAGGCTGATCGTCTGACCGCCGGAACTGTAGATCCGATGCTGCGGCTTTTCCTCCATCAGCACGCGGGCGAACACCTCAGCGATGTCGTCCACGTGAATGGGAATGCGCGTCGTATCCTTGAACGGGAACGACACCGGCTTGCCGCGTGCCGGCTGGGTGATGCAGTTCACATGGTCCACCGAGCCGCGCAGCTTGTCCGGTCCGGTGACGTTGGCCGGGCGCACGCCGGTGATCAGCATGCCGTATTTCTCGCTGTAATCCTGCGCCTGCCACTCATTGAAGATCTTGTGCATGGCGTATTGCACATTGCCGTGGCGAAAATCGTCCTCGGTCACCGCGCGCTCGCCGAAATGACGCTGCTGACCGCTGACGGCGAGCGAGCTGGCGTAGACCACGTGCTTCACCCCCAGGATGCGCGCCGCCTCGAAGCAATTATCCATGCCGAGGACATTCAGCTTCATCGCCACATGCGGAGCGAGGTCGCTGCCGATATGATACGATAGATTGAGCACCCGGTCCGGCTTCGCCGCCGCCATGGCGGACATCACATCGTCGAACTGGGTCACGTCGCCGCGCACCATTTTCACCGCGTCGCCGAGCGGGACGTTGGGGTTGATGTCCAAGCAGACGACCGTCTCGCCGCGGGCCACCAGCAGCGGAATGACCCGGATGCCGATGAACCCCGCACCGCCAATAACGAATACCGACATCTTATTTCCCCCTGGTGTCGCGTTTCTATCAGGCCAGATCGGGCGCTGCCCGAACCCGCCAAAGGGCGGTCGCCCTTTGGAAACCCCAATTCAGGAGGTCCAGGGCTCGGCCCCGGCGGGGTTCGGGGCAGAGCCCCTGGCCTTCCTTTTACCAAACATTCGAGCACATCGAGAACATCAGCAACTCTTATCTCTCGCTCCGATTTTCTCGACCGAGAGCCGCCGGCTCCAGCATACCAGCAAGATCGCCGATCAGCTCGATCTCAGCAAGCTCGTCCCCGGCGTTACTGACGTTTTCGATGTGCCCGAATGTTTGATAAAAGGGGGGCCAGTGGGTAGCGGCCCCTGCCCTTACTCCTTCACCCGGCACTGGCGGCGATCCGGCAGCCTGATATCCTGGCACCTAAGGCAAAAAGGGAAACGCCATGAAACTCGGCCTGTCCATTGGCTATTCCGGCGCCAAGCTGGATATTCCGGTAGCACTGGTGCAGCGGGCGGAAGCACTGGGCTATGACAGCATCTGGACCGCGGAGGCTTATGGTTCGGACGCGGTGACGCCGCTGGCCTATCTGGCCGCCCTTACCCATCGGATCAAACTCGGCACCGGGATCATGCAGCTGGCGGCACGCACGCCGGCGAACGCGGCGATGTGCGCGGGCACCGTGGACGCGCTGGCCGGCGGCGGGCGGTTCATCGCCGGGTTCGGCGTCTCCGGGCCGCAGATCGTGGAGGGCTGGTACGGCGAACCCTGGGGCAAACCCTATTACCGGATCCGCGATTACGTGGCGATCCTGCGCAAGATCTTCGCCCGCGCGGAGCCGGTAAGCCACGCGGGGCGCGAGATCAGCCTACCTTACACCGGCGAAGGTGCGGCCGGCGTCGGCAAGCCGCTGAAATCCATCCTGCACATGAACCCCGACATTCCGATCTATCTGGCGACCGGCAGCGAGGCGACGGTGAAACTGACCGCCGAGATCGCCGATGGCTGGCTGCCGATGGGCTTCTTTCCCGGCTCGCTGGAAGAATACCGGCCCTGGCTGGACGAAGGGTTCCGCCGCGCCGGCAACGGCAAATCATTGGCCGATTTCGCCATCCAGGCGACGGTCCATGTAAGCGTGGACGACGACGTGGCAGGCGCGCTGGCCAAGCTGAAGCCCGAGGTGGCGCTATATGTCGGCGGCATGGGCCACAAGGACAAGAATTTCCATAAGGACATCATGATCCGCCGCGGTTTTGGCGACGCGGCGGACCGCATCCAGGAGCTGTACCTGGCGGGGCGCAAAGACGAAGCCGCCGCCGCGGTGCCCGATGAGTGGGTGGATTTGAAATCCCTGGTCGGCCCGGCGGCACGGATCCGCCAGCGCTTCGGCGCCTGGGAGGCGTCGGGCGCCACCAGCCTGACTGTGCGATCGCGCCAGCCGGAGGCGATCGAGGTGATGGCGCAGGCGGCACGGCTGAATTGATTACAAAAATAAGGGGAAAAAAATGAAAATCATCGATGCCCAGGTGCATATCTGGTCGAGCGGCAAGCCCAGCGGCATTCACCGCCCGGTTCCGGTGTTCAGCGCCGAGGAGTTGCTGACCGGCATGGATGGCGCCGGGGTCGATGCCGCACTGATCCATCCGCCGAGCTGGGACCCGGCATCCAACGAAATGGCGGTGGAGGCGGTCCGCGCGCATCCCGGCCGGTTCGCGATCATGGCCAATCTGGAGCTGAACCGACCCGAGACCCGCGACATGGTCGAGCACTGGAAAATCCGCGCCAGGCCCGGGCAGCTCGGCCTGCGGACCGCGCTGGTGCTGGCCGACCAGCAGACCTGGCATAATGATGGCACGCTGGACTGGTTCTGGCCGGCCGCCGAACGGTCCGGGGTCGCGTTCGCGACCATGGCCTGGCGGTTCCTGCCGGTGTTTCGCGGCATCGCCGAACGCCATCCGAAGCTGAAACTGATCATCGATCATTTTGGCCTGATCCGCTCGGCCCAGGACGAAGCCGCCTTCGCCAATATCGACGAGCTGCTGTCGCTGGCGAAACTGCCGAATGTCGCGATCAAGGCGACCGGGGCGCCGGGCTATTCGTCGCACGACTATCCGTTCCACAATATCCATGACGGGCTGCACCGCATCTTCGACGCCTATGGGCCGGAACGGTTTTTTTGGGGCACCGATATCACCCGGATGCCGTGCAGCTATCGGCAATGCGTGACGATGTTTACCGAGGAATTGCCGTGGCTGCAGGGCGCCGAACTGGAGCAGGTGATGGGACGCGGCCTGTGCCGCTGGATCGGCTGGGATTTGCTTTAACCGAGCGATCGGGTGCTCGTCAAAAACCGCTGGAGGCGCCAGACTGGCGCGACATCAGGCTGGCGCGACATCAGGCTGGCGCCACATCAGACTGGCGCCACATCAGACTGGCGCGACATCGTTGCCATCGAACCGAAGGGAAATCCAATGAAAATCGTCAGGGCCGCCGCGCGGCCGACCAAGCAGGGCGCAACAACGAATTTCGTCGGCACCGTGTTGCAGGACGAGGTGGTCGTCGGTACCGCCCCGTCGCGAATGCGCGCGACCCTGGTATCTTTCCTGCCGGGTGGCCGCACCAACTGGCACCGCCATCCGGTCGGTCAGACCTTGTATTGCGTGTCCGGGATCGGGCGAGTGCAGGAAAAGGGCAAACCGGTGCAAATCCTGCAACCCGGCGACACCGTGGTCATCCCGCCGGACGTGGTGCACTGGCATGGTGCGGCGCCGGACCGGCTGTTCGCCCATCTGGCGATGTCGGAGAACACCGATGCCGGCGGCGGTTCGGAGTGGTTCGAGCCGGTATCGGAGGTCGATTACACCGCGGCGACTTCCCCAATCGCTTAGCCCGGAGATCGGAGCCAACCTGAACAGGTTTCTGGCATAACAGCGCGAATTTAGAGTATTATGGCTTCTTGTTGATCCGCGGCATCCGTCGGCGGCGCGCGAAAGAATGCGATAAAAAGGAAGACCTCGATGGCTGCCAGGTGGAATTATGCGGGCAACGGATCGTGGATCACGGCCGGTAACTGGTCGCCTTCCGCCGTGCCCAATAGCGGCGACGTGGTGCTGGATTTCTCGCTGATCGGCATAGCGGCGGGCTCGTACGCGGTCAGCATCGGATCGGGCGAGAACTACGCGCTTGCGACGCTGACGATCGACTCCTCGGCAACTGGCGGGGCTTCCGGCATCTCCCTGACCCTGGCCAACGCGAGCCTGAACCTGTCCGGGACTTTTACCGCCGCTGGCCGGGCAAACGCGGTCACCGAGACCAATTCATCGTTCATCGGCGCCAATGCCTCGTTCGGCAATTCTGCGAATTCTCTTACAAACTGGTCGCTGACGAATTTATCGACGGCGAAATTCAACGGCCTGGTGTCCGGCAGCGGCGTTAACTTCACGTTCGGGGACAGTACCGCGAACCGGCTCATTTTCGGCACCCAGGGGAACAGCTTCGCCGGCGCAATCAGCCAGTTTCAGGGCCATAATTCGATCGACCTGACCAGCCTGACCTATTTCAATGGCGCGTTCTCGGCGGTCCAGAACGGCGGCAGCCTGGAGATCGACGAAAACGGCATGCGGGTGATGGTCTTCGCCAACTTCACGTTTCAGGGCGCCACGGCTGCCGATGTGAGCTTTTCCAACGATGGCAGCGGTGGCACCGCGCTGACGGTCTGCTTCGCCGCCGGCACGCGTATCCTGACCGATCATGGCGAGATCGCGGTCGAGGATTTGCGGCCGGGCGATCTTGTGGCCACGCTGGATGCCGGGGCGCAGGTTCTGGCGCCGGTGCGCTGGGTCGGCCGACGGCGGCTGGACCTCGCCCGTCATCCGCATCCCTGGGCGGTCGCACCGGTCCGCATCCGCGCCGGCGCCTTCGCCGATGGCCTGCCGCATCGCGACCTCGTGGTGTCGCCCGATCATGCCATGCTGGTGAATGGGCAATTGCTGCCGGCCCGCCAGCTGATCAACCAGATGAGTATCGCCCAGGTCACCGGTCTGGCGGGCGTGGAATATTTCCATGTCGAGCTGGACCGATACTCGATCCTGTTGGCCGAGGGGCTGCCCACCGAAAGCTATCTCGATACCGGCAACCGTGGCTTCTTCAGCAATGCCGAAGCGCCGCTGATCCTGCATCCCGACCTTGCCGATGCGCCGCGCGCGTGCGCTGAGACCATGCCTTACCTGAAATTGATGACCGAACCGGAATCGGCTCGGCAGGCCTGGCAGCGCCTGCACGACCGCGCGGTGGCCTCGGGGATGGCGGCGGAGCCGGTAGCGACCACGCGCGATGCCGAGCTGCGGGTGCTCGCGGGGGGCCGCGTGTTCCTGCCAGTGTGCGCGGATGCGCAGCGCTATTTGTTCGCCCTGCCCGGCGGGCTCGGCTCGGCCCGGCTGGTATCGCGCTGCGCGCCGGCCAGTGGTGCCAGCCCCTGGCTGGATGACCGGCGGCTACTGGGCGTGGCCATCGAGCGCATCAGGCTATGCGCCGCCGATAGCGTGACGGAGCTGGCGATGGACCATCCGGGGCTGTCGGAAGGCTGGTGGAACGCCGAGCATTACGGCACAAGGTTGCAGCGCTGGACCGACGGCGATGCGATGATCCCGCTGCCCGGCGGTCCGGTTTTGCTGGAACTGACCGTCGTGGGGACGACCGACTACAAGCTAGACAAACCGGGAATTTTGCAGGCGGCCTAACCCAGCCCCCAGACAGTAGGATGCAATGCCGCTTGGCATTGCACCACCGCCCACCCCCGAAGAAAAAAATGCAGTGTTGGCTCCGGTTATTTCAGTTTTCCCATCGCCCGCAGCCGGGCTTCCAGCCGCTGCAGGCTCATGCCGTGCGGCTGGGGCTGACTGATATCCATGATTTTATCGAAATTCTCCTCGAACATTTCCGGCGTGACCGGCTGGTCGGGGTCAAACTGCACGCCCTCGCTTTGGATGTATTTTACCCGACTGAAACTACCGGCGGTGGCAGAAATGATCTCGCCGGACATCGTGCATTGCTCGCTGGCCATATAGGCGACCGCGGGAGAAACCAGCTCCGGGCGCATGAAAGCCAGCACCCATTCCGGTAGCAGAGTCTCGGTCATGCGGGTGCGCGCGGAGGGAGAGACGGCATTCAGCAGGATATTGTATTTGGCGCCCTCGGTGCGCATCACGTTGATGAAGCCGTTCAGCGCCATCTTCGCCGCCCCGTAATTGGCCTGGCCGAAATTGCCGACGGTCCCGGAGCCGGAGGTGGTGACGATTACGCGGCCGTATTTTTGCGCCCGCATGATCGGCCAGGCGGCCTTGGTGCAATAGACGCTGCCCATCAGATGCACCTGCATCACGAACTCGAAATCTTCCATCGACAGGTTGTTGAACGCCTTGTCGCGCAGCACGCCGGCATTGGCCACCAGGATGTCCAGCCGGCCGAAATTCTGCACCGCCGTGTCGATGATGCTTTGGGCGGATTTTTCGTCGGCGACCGAGGCGTAGCTGGCCACCGCCTGGCCGCCGGCGGCCTGGATTTCCGCCACCACCGCATCGGCCACCGCGTGCTGCCCGCCGACGCCCTCGACCGAGCCGCCGGGATCGTTGACCACCACTTTGGCCCCGCGGCTGGCCAGCAGCAGCGCATGCTGGCGGCCAAGCCCGGCGCCAGCGCCGGTGACGATAGCAACGCGATCATCGAAGCGTATGGTCATGGTGGGCGTATCCTCCGGTAAGCCGCCTCGCATGTATCTGGGGCGGTGCCGGGTCAGCGTACTCCGGAGATGGCGATGCGCAAAGCCCGCCCCCACGGAACTTCCCATGGCCCAGGGAGGCGAGGATCGCGTCGCAAACGTGGGCGGAGGGTGCCCTACCGGTCGCGCTTGGCCTGCGCGACCTTGGTGGCCTTCGATACGCGCCCGACCTCGCGGGGATCCGTGCGGACGGTCGGCTGGTGGCTTGCCTTCGACTTCATACCCTTGGAAGCGGTCTGCCCAGGGCCGGGATGCTGGGGCGCCCCCGCCTGCTTCGCGTCCAGCGCCTGGCGCAGCACCTGGGCCGCGGTGGGCCGGTTCAGTTTACGCAAAGCGGCCGTCACCCGTTTCAACGCATCGACCAGCATTTCGGTCTTGCCCAACGAGCCGGTGTTGTCGCGCGCGGGCGTGGCGCCGCGGGGTGGCGTTTTGCCGCGCATCTCGCGCTGCTGCTGGCTGGCGATGCGGCGGGACCGGTCGCGCGCCTCGCGAAGGCGCTTGCCGAGCGCCTGCAATTGCGCCTTCGACATAAGGCCAACGCCGGGCGGGCGGGTCTGCGCCACCATCTCCCACTCCGCGGCTCCGAGCAGCCGGTCGTCATTGTCGGTTAGGGGTTCCATCTTCTATTTCCCTTCAATTTGGTTCCACGGACGTTTCAGTCTGGGTCCCTGCCCCGGACATTTACAAGACCCTTGCCGAACAGCGAATCGCGCTTGGTGAAGGCCGCCTTCACCCCCTCCTCGCGCATGGTTTTCTTGAACGCGCGCGCCATCGGGGCGTTGTGGCCGCGGGCGTCCACCTCCGCGGCGATGCGCTGCAGGGTGCGCGCCCCCATCAGTTCCAGACCCAGATTGACCACCCGCTTGTTGGCCGACAGCAGATGCGGATCGACTAGGCCCATCCGGTCGGCCAGGCGCATCACCTCCTCGGCCAGTTGGTCGGCGGGGAAGCATTTCAGCGCGATGCCGATCTCCACCGCATCCTTGCCGGTCACGCTGTCGCCTGTCAGCAGCAGGCGCTTGGCCCATTGCGGGCCGGCGTGGTACAGCCACAGATGGCTCGGCGGCGTGCCGAGGTCGCGCACCGGGGGAAAGCCGATGCGGGCATCCTCGGCCACTATCACGATGTCGCAGAGCAGCATCAGATCCGTGCCGACGCCGATGCAGGTGCCATGAACCTGCGCGATCACCGGCTTGTGCATGTCGAATATCTGCATGCGCAGCCGCTGGCCCTGCTCCAGCCGCCAGATATCGTCGTCGATCTCCTCGCGGCCGCGATAATCGGGGCCCCTGCCGGCGCTGTACTCGGACAGATCCGCCCCGGCGCAGAAATGCGGGCCGGCGCCGCGCAGCACCACGCAATGCACGGCGTTGTGCTCGTCGGCCTCCAGCAGCGCCGCGTGAAGCTCGCGATGGATTTTGGCGCTCAGTGCGTTGCGCTTTTCCGGCCGGTTCAGCGTGACGATCCCGGTGGTTCCGGTAACCTCGTAAGTGATCTGTTCGTATGGCATCGGCTTTCCCCCAAGAATTCAGGCAACCGTATCACAACGATTTTGTGCCGCTATGCTGGCAGGATGAAAGGGAGCGGAATGACGGAAATCTACGTGGACGGCGATGCCTGCCCGGTGCGCGAGGAAGTGTACCGGGTGGCCGAGCGGCTGGGGCTGGTGGTGCATGTGGTGTCCAACGGCTCGCGCCCGATCCGCCCGCCGGCCAATCCGAAAATCCGCATGGTCACGGTCCCCGCCGGCGCGGACGTGGCCGATGACTGGATCGCCGAGCGCATCACCCGGGCCGATGTCTGCGTGACCTCGGATATTCCACTCGCCGCGCGCTGCCTGACGGCCGGCGGGCGCGCGGTCTCCCCAACCGGGCGGAATTGGACCACGGACAATATCGGCGGCGCGCTGGCCGGGCGCGCGGTGTCGCAGCACAGGCGCGAGATCGGCATGACCACCGGCGGACCGGCGCCGCTGACCAAGGCGGACCGCTCCAAATTCCTCAGCGCACTGGATACCGCGGTGCAGGCGGCCTTACGGGTCGGTCAGATCTAGTCTGGTTATGGGGATTTGCGGCGCAGGATGCGCCTGCCCTCGCTGAGTTGCCAGGCGACCAGGCCGGGGATGCCGACGATCAGCTCGCGCAGGCGCTTCAGCATCGACAGCGCGATCGCCAGATCCGGCGGCACGCCGAACAGGCCGCAGACCAGGATCAGCCCGCCCTCCTGCACGCCCAGCGCGCCGGGCACCGCGAAGCCGGCACTGCGCGCGGCCATGCCGAGGCTTTCGATCACGAACGCCTCGGCGATGCCGGGTTGCTGACCCATGGCGGTCAGCGCCAGCCAGACGTCGATGGTGCCGAGCGCCCAAGCCAGCAGATGCAACAAGGTAGCTTTCAGCAGGGCGACGGGGTTCTTCTGCAGCCGCAGCAGCTCGCGGTGCAGCCCCTCCGCCGAACCAAGCGCCAAAGCGGGAAACCTGTCGGCCAGCTTGCCGGCCAAGGCTTCGATCAGGCGCATCAGGCCGATGCGCTGGGCCAGGATAAACCCGCCGATGCCGAGCGCGCCGCTCGCCAGCACGCCCCCCACCCAGGGCGCCCAGGCGCGGTCGGCATCGATCGCCGCCAGCACGATGAAGCCGGCCAGGGTGAACAGGAACTGGGTCAGCGCCTCGATCGTCAGATCGAGCACGGTGCCGGCGGCGGCCAGGCCGCTGGGAACACCGCGCTGAGTCAGCAGCCGGATACCGACCAAATTGCCGCCAAGCTGGGCGACCGGCAGCAGCGAGTTCACCGCTTCGCGGATCCATCTTATGCGCCAGACCCGCGACGCGCCGGGGCGGGCAATATCCAAGGAGATGCGCCAGGCGATTGCCGAGAGATAGAGCTGGAAGGCCAGCAGCGCGGTGGTGAACGGCACAATCCAGGCGGCGTCCAGCACCTCCACCCCGATCGACAGCGCGCCGAACCAGGCGACCATGGCGATGACCACCGCGCCGCTGACGCCGATGGCAAGAAGACCCAGTCTCATGATCGGGGTTCAACCAGCTTCCCCCCATTCTGTAAACCGCGCGCCATTGCGGGGATTGGGCCACGTGGTACGCTCCCACCCGCAAGCACCGGGGGAACACCGCCATGACCGACACCACGATCCGCGATGTACGGGTGAGCTTGGCGCGCCTGCCCTGGGCGGTGAGCCCCGATCTGCCCAGCCATCCGTTCAAGGGCCAGCGCGACCTGGTGGTGGTGGAGATCGAAACCGCGTCCGGCCTGGTCGGCATGGGCTATCTGCATCTGCTGAATTCCCCGCTGCTGCGCACCACCGGGCTGTGCATCGAGGAAGCGCTGGCGCCGATGATCCTGGGCCGGGACGCGACCGCGGTGGAGGCGATCTGGCACGATCTATGGCGCGAGACGATGACCGCCGGGCGGGGCGGCATCGCCACGATGGCGATGTCGGCCATCGACATCGCGCTGTGGGACATCGTCGGCAAAGCGGCCAACCTGCCGCTGCACCGGCTGTGGGGGCATTTCCGCTCGGAGATCCCGATCTATGGCAGCGGCTGCTTTCGCCAGCTGGGCGGCGACGGGATGATCGAGAAGGCGAAGTATTTCGTTGCCCGCGGCTTCAAGGCGATCAAGATGCAGGTGGCGCATGTGCATGATCTGCAAACCGATCTGGCGAATGTGCGGCAGATGCGTGAGGCGCTGGGGCCGGACATCGACATCATGATCGACGTGAACATGGGCTGGACCGCGGACGTGGCGATCCAGATGGGGCGGAAATTCGAGGAATTCGATATCTACTGGCTGGAGGAACCGGTGGTCGCCGACGATTTTGCCGGCTATATCCGCGTGGCCGAGGCGCTGGACATGCGCGTGGTTGGCGGCGAAACCCATTTCACCCGATACGATCTGCGACGGTTCTTCGAGAACCCCTGTCTGCCCATCCTGCAGCCAGACCCGATGCGCGGCGGACTGACCGAATTACGAAAGATCGCCGTGCTGGCCGATACCTGGGGCATGCAGCTGGCGCCGCATGTGTTCCCGGAACTGAACGTGCAGGTGATGGCCTCGATCCCCAACGGCATCTGGGCCGAGCATATGGGCCTGCTGGACGACCTATGGGTGGACCCGCCGGCGATCGCGGGCGGAATGATCACGGCGCCGGAGCGGCCGGGGCATGGGCTGGCGTTTAAGGCGGGGGTGCTGCGGGATCACCGTATCTGATCTGGCCGGTTCAACAGCTTCGACGGGCATCTCCAGTGGACAGGGGCCAAGAGGGGATCGCGCCCGCGTCCCGGGATCACTTGCAAAATATCGCAAAAACGGTTTATTTTTGCTATGGTATGGCGCGTCGTATTCCTGAACGATGAGGCTTTGGCCCAGCTTGAGGCCTTGCCGATGGACATCCGAGCCAGCTTCCTGCGGATCACCCGGCTGATCGAGACCGAAGGGCTTCACAAGCTGCGCGAGCCTTACGTGAAGCATCTTGAAGGCCCGGTATGGGAGATGCGCATGAAAGGCCGTGATGGCGTCGCCCGCGCTGCCTATGTCGCGGCGACAGGCCAACGGGTAGTTGTTGTGCACGTATTTGCCAAGAAGACGCAGAAGACGCCGCGCCGCGAAATACAGACTGCCCAGCGCAGGGCAAAGGAGGTAACATGCCGCGCAAGTATATTCCCGTCGAAGAAGCTGCGAAGCGATGGATGAAAGACCCCGAATTCCGGTCGGCCTATGACGCGTTGGAAGATGAATTCGCGTTGGCATCCGTCCTGATCAAGGCACGGGGCGATGCCGACATGACGCAGGAACAGGTAGCTGCGGCGATGGGCACCACACAGGCGGTCGTTGCCCGTCTGGAAAGCGGCAGGGTACGGCCATCTACCCGTACGCTGGAGCGTTTCGCCAAGGCCACGCACACGCGGCTTCGCATCAGCTTCGAACCGGAAAACCCTCCGGGGCGGTCCCATGGCTGAACCGCGAATGCAGCGCCGGATTACCCAGCAAGGCCGGGCTCTGCCCGGACCCGCCAAAGGGCAGTCGCCCTTTGGAAACCCGATCAAAAGATGAGGTCCAGGGCTCGGCCCTGGCGGGTTCGGGCAGAGCCGGACCTTTTTTAAATGCGCCCCGCCCGCACCAACCTGCCCGGCCGAGCACCAGTATCCACGCCGTTCTCGAAGATCGGCACGCCGGAAACGATCGTCGCCTTGTAGCCGTCCACGCGCTGCACCAGCCGCCGTCCGCCGGCGGGCAAATCGTGGCGTAGTTCCGGGTGGTGCAGGCGCAGCGTCTCGTAGTTGATGACGTTCACATCGGCCTTCTTGCCCGGCTGCAAGCGGCCGCGATCCGAAAATCCGAAGAAATCCGCGGTCTCGCTGGTCTGGCGCTTGACGATCCATTCCAGCGGAAACCGCGGGCCGCGGGTGCGGTCGCGGACCCAGTGGGTCAGCATGAAACTGGGCATGGAACTGTCGCAGATCTGCGCGCAATGCGCGCCGCCATCGCCGAGGCCGACCAGGGTGGCCGGGTCGGCCAGCAGCTCGCGCACCACGCCGAGATCGCCGTGCACGTAGTTGGTGATCGGGAAATACAGCATCCGGGTGCCGTCCTCGCCGGTCAGGTAGTCGTAGCAGAACTCGGCCGGGGTCTGGTTGGTGCGCGCGGCCATCGCGGCGATGCTGCGCTCGGCCGGGGGCTCGTAATCCGGCGGATCACCGAGCGGGTATTGCCGGTCGAAACGGGTGCAGATGAATTTTTGCAGCGGGGTCAGCAGATCGAACAGCCTTGGATCGTTCTCCTCGTTCAGGATTTGCGCGCGTATCGCCGGGTCGCGCATCCGGGCCAGCCGCTCGGCCAGCGACAGATGACCGAGCGCATCAAAACTCGGTTTGGGGGTGAACGGGTTCAGCGAGTTGGTCAGCCCGAGGATCAGCCCGACCGGGCGGCCCGCCACCTGCGCGGTGATGGAACAGCCCTCGGCGCGCGCCTTGTGCACCCCGGCCATCAGCCGCTTCCAGCGCTCGGGGTCGGTGGAGCGGTCGGTCAGCAGGAACCACAGCGGCCGGCCGGTAGCGCGGTACTGGCTGGTCATCCAGGCGAATTCCTCCGCCTCGTCGTCGAAATCGCTGAGCATGCCGAACGCGCCGGCGCCGGCTTTGCCCAAGGCGGCGCCCACGCCCAGCAGCTCCTTGTTCTCGGCGTAGCGGCCGGGCACCTGCTCGCCGGTGGTGGTGCGATGGTTCTCGGTGCGCGAGGTGGTGAAGCCGAAGGCGCCGGCCCGCAGACCCTCCAGCGCCAGATCCTGCATGCGGGAAATATCCTCGTCGGTGGCGATCTGATGGCGCAGCGCCCGCTCGCCCATCACATAGACCCGCAGCGGATGGTGCGGTATTTGCGCCGCCACGTCGATCGTGCGGGGCATCTGTTCCAGCACGTCCAGAAAGTCAGGGAAGCTTTCCCAATCCCATTTCAGCCCCTCGGCCAGGGCGATGCCTGGGATATCCTCAACCCCCTCCATCAGATCGATCAACGCCGCGTGGTGTTCCTTCTTCACCGGCGCGAAGCCGACGCCGCAATTGCCGAACAGCACGGTGGTGGCGCCGTGCCAGGACGATGGCGCCAGCACCGGGTCCCAGGTGGCCTGGCCGTCGTAATGGGTGTGGATGTCGACCCAGCCTGGAGTAACGATATGGCCGGCGGCAACGATGTCGCGCCGCGCCGGACCGGCCTTGCCGCCGACCTGGGTGATCCGGTCGCCGTCGATGGCGAGGTCGCCTACAAAAGCCGGATTGCCGGTTCCGTCCACGATCGTCCCGCCGCGGATGACAATGTCATGCATCGCGTAAATGCTCCTTCTGATGGGGGTAGCTCTGTATCGGAATTTGAACCGAGCCCGCTACCGGTAAGTATTCGCCGCTTCTGGGCGGGAGCACAAGCCGATAATCTTGTCTCCACTGGTCAAGACCGACCGAAGCGGCAAGGATGGACCCAACGCCGCGTGCGCGGTTGGGGGGAAAACAATGACGAGTTTCGTATTGATCCATGGTGCCTATCAGGGCGGCTGGGTCTGGCAGCCGGTGGCGACGCGGCTGCGGGCGGCCGGGCATCTGGTGTATGCGCCGAGCCTGGATGGGTGCGGGGAGCGCCAACATTCGATGCGGGCCGGCATCGGCAACGCCACCCATGGGCGCGAGATCGCCGAGCTGCTGTTCTACGAGGATCTGCGCGACGTGGTGCTGGTCGGCACCAGTTGCGGCGGCATGGTGATGAGCGTCGCCGCCGAGCTAGCGCGCGAGCGGATCGCCCGGCTGGTGTTCGCCGATGCACTGGCGCTGATGGACGGCGAGAGCCTGGGCGACATCGTGCAGCGCCCGGCGGCGGTCACCACCGAACTCACCACCGGCGTGGCGCCAGCCGATGTGACCGGACGATTGTTCAAGGACCTGGACCCGGCCTTGCGCGACTGGGCGGCGGCGCGGATCACGCCGCACCCGATCGCGGCGATGCGCGATCCGATGGTGCTGAAAAGTTTCTGGCAGCAGAAATGGCAGGCGACCGTGATTTGGTGCCGCCAGAGCGTCAACCCGCCGGTCGCGCATCAGAAACGCGCCGCCGAGGCGCTGTCGGCCTCGTGGCATGAGATCGATACCGGGCATTATCCGATGTTGAGCACGCCCGATGAGCTGGCCCGGCTGATCCTGCAATAGCCTTCAAGGAGATACTGGCCATGCCGCAAGATGCACTGCGTAAAATTCTGGCGGTGGCCGGCTGGCCGGCGGAACAGGCCGCCACCGTGGCGTTTTCCGGCGGCACCGACCCGGTGCTGCCGACGCCGTTCCGCGTCGGTACCGCGGGTGCGGCGAGCCTGGCCGCGACCGGGCTGGCCGCCGCCGAATTGTGGCAGATGCGCACCGGACGGCGCCAACAGGTCGCGGTCGATCTGCGCCAGGCCGCTGCATCGTTGCGCAGCGGCCACTACATGCAGCTCGGCGACGGTCAGGTTTCCGCCGCGCGCAACACCATCATGGGCGTCTATCCCAGCAAGGACGGGCGTTGGAGCTATCTGCACTGCAATTTCCCCAACCACCGCGCCGCCGCGCTTTCGGTGCTCGGCGTGGCGGAGGACCACGAGTCGGTGGCGCGCGCGGTCGCCACCTGGAACGCCGCCGAGCTGGAGGAGGCGATCATCGCCGCCAACGGCGCCGGCGGCATGGCGCGGACCCGGGCGGAATGGGCAGACCATCCGCAGGCCGCCGCCATTGCCGCCCTTCCGCTGATCGAGATCGTGCGCATCGGCGACAGCCCACCCGAGAAGCTGCCGCCAGGCGACCGGCCGCTATCGGGCATCCGCGTGCTCGACCTCACGCGCGTGCTGGCCGGGCCGACCGGGGCGCGCACCCTGGCCGAACATGGCGCGGACGTGCTGAAGATCACCGCCGCGCATCTGCCCAATCTCGGCTACCAGGAGTTCGATACCGGGCACGGCAAGCTGTCGGCCCAGCTCGATCTGCGTCAGCCAGGCGAGCTCGACATTCTGCGCGGGCTGGTGGCTCAGGCCGATGTGTTCTCCCAGGGCTACCGTCCGGGCACGCTGGGCGGGCGCGGCCTGTCGCCGGAGGAATTGGCCGCGATCCGGCCAGGCCTGGTGTATGTCTCGCTTTCCGCCTTCGGCCATACCGGCCCCTGGGCCTCGCGACGCGGCTTTGACACCGTGGTGCAGACCGTCAGCGGCATCAGCACCCGCCAGGCGCAGATCGTGCCGGGCAAAACACCGGGGCCGCAATTCTACCCGGTCTCGGCAATCGATTACTGCAGCGGCTATCTGATGGCGTTCGGGGCGATGGCGGCGCTGACGCGCCGGGCACGAGAGGGCGGCAGCTGGCTGGTGCGCATCTCGCTGGCCCAGGTCGGCAAGTGGATCACCGATCTCGGCGAAATCCCGGCAGCGGCGCTGCGCGATGTGCCGGGCGAGTTCACCGCCAACGAACTGGAACGATGGTCGATGGTCAGCGACACCCCATCGGGCAAATTGCGCCACCTGAAGCCCGTCGTGCAGCTGTCGGAGACGCCGGCGCACTGGGCGAGACCCTCGGTTCCGCTCGGCTATCATCGCCCGGTCTGGCCGGCGCGGGGCGCCGGATGAACACCCGCCACCCGCTTGCGTCGAAAGGCGCCGGCGGCGCCGGCGAGGTCCGACGTCTCGGGGGCACGATCATCCAACAAGCCCGTCACTGCGCGTGCCAATCTTCCACATGATACGGCCTCAAAATTCTAACAAGGAGAACCAATGGTAACTCTTTATCGGCTCCAGCGTCGGAATCTCATGTACGCTTCTACACCAACAGTTCCTAACAACTTTCAGCTGATTGCGGAACTGGCGCCAGCTGCGGGGTTTGTTGGAACAAAAGAACCCAGTTTGACTTCGCATGCCGGTGCCGAGGGTGAGATATTAATCAATATCTATTCTGGTCGATCCGGTGTCGTGTCGCATCCACCTTTGCCGCCCGTTGCCGTTACGCTACTTCTAGCACCCCACCATATCACACTCATGGGAAACAAAGTTGTTGTTTCTGGTAAATTGACCAGCCTTTCAGAGATTCCTGATGTCGTCGGGACCATTGAGCACGCAATCTTGCCATTGCTTAATCTAGAAATACACGATACTGCAACAATTATCAATATTCACGGCAACGTAGGCGGTGAAC
>JAYTXR010000135.1:0-4375 GCA_043742865.1 Acetobacteraceae bacterium | reverse complement strand
CTTGCCGATTTACGCGCCCATTACAACGGCCATCACCATACCGACAGCCGCGGCGGCCAAACATCCATCCCAGACCAACAGGACTGAACCATGGCCGACATCTCGCATCAATGGGGATCTGATCTTTCCATCGGTTCCAGCGGCGACCTTGTTGCCGTCGCTGGCGCCGTCCTCGGACAACAGCGAGTTCTGCGCCGCTTGCTCACCAGCCCCGGTGACTACATCTGGCAGCTGAACTATGGCGCCGGTCTCGCCCGGTTCATCGGCCAACCCGGCAACGCCCTGCAAATCAGGGCGGTGGTGCGCAGCCAGATATTCAAGGAAGCCGCCGTCGCGCGCATCCCTGAACCGGTGATCGATGTCAGCTTCGGCCCAGCCGGCGCCGACGGCACTGTTTACGTCCACATCCGCTATGTCGACGCCGATTCCGGCCAGACGCAGCTTCTCTCCTTTTCAGTGAGTGCATGACACGATGCAACTCCAACTTCAGACTTTCACTACCCTGGTGCAGAATGCCGCCGCGGCGGTACAATCGGTGGCGGCCCAACTGCTCGATCTCACGGTTGGCTCTACGCTACGTGCGGTATTGGAAGCCAACGCCTCCATCGGACTTTGGATGCAGTGGCTGATCCTGCAGGTCCTGCAAACTACCCGTGCGGCCACCAGCAATGCAGCCGATCTCGATAGCTGGATGGCCGATTTCTCTCTGGCGCGCCTTCCCGCTGTTCCGGCGAGCGGGATTGTGACGTTCTCCCGCTTTACCGCGACGAGTTCAGCCTTGATCCCAGCAGGATCACTGGTCCGCACTGCGGACGGCACGCAAACCTTTACCGTTTCCGCCGCACCCGGTTTCCCAGGATATAGTGCTGCGCAGAACGGTTACCTTGTCTCTGCCGGCACCGTCGCGCTCGACGTGCCGATCCAAGCCCAGATTTTTGGTGCTGCGGGCAACGTCCAGGCTGCCACTATCAGCCTGCTCGTAACCCCTGTTCCGGGGGTCGATAGCGTCACCAACGCGCATGCCTCGCAGAATGGACTGAATGCAGAAACCGACACCGCCTTTCGCGCCCGTTTCATCAATTTCTTCGCCACACGCTCGCGCGCCACACCGCTTGCTGTCGGCTATGCAATCTCCAACATCCAGCAAAATCTAGAATTCACAATCCAGGAAAATGTCGATTCATCCGGCAACGCACGGATTGGTAATTTCGTGGTGACCGTGGATGACGGTTCCGGCAGCCCTTCGGCTTCGCTACTTTTTGCGGTCAGCCGGGCGGTCGACGCGGTGCGGCCGATAGGCTCCACTTTCAGCATTCAACCACCGACAATGATCTTGGCCAACGTTACATTGTCTATCA
Organism: Acetobacteraceae bacterium; assembly: GCA_043742865.1. Taxonomy (GTDB): domain Bacteria; phylum Pseudomonadota; class Alphaproteobacteria; order Acetobacterales; family Acetobacteraceae; genus PALSA-911. Next base: position 3,017 of record JAYTXR010000135.1, on the reverse strand, counting down.
GCGTAGCACCCGGCGGATCTCATACCGCTGCCGCGGCCGCGGCTGGCAGCGCCATCAGTGCTTTTGTCAACGAACTGCCTATCGGTGCAGCTTTGCCGCTGACAAAAATCGCCCAACTCGCCTACGCCGCCGATTCAAACATTTCCAACGTTACCCTACTCCAGATTAACGGCATCACGGCCGACGTCATTCCGCCAGTTTCGGCTGTCATAAAGGCCGGCACCGTGGCGGTGAACTAAGTATGGATCTCCCCTCATGACAGGCGATGCCTCCGATATTCTCACGCGGCTCAAAGCGGTGCTGCCGTCGCGCTGGTTCGGGGATGAAACTCCGGTTCTGGATGGCATGCTGGCGGGCCTCGCATCGGGCTGGGCCTGGGTCTACTCGATGCTCGGCTACGTCATTGCGCAAACCCGCATTGCCGCCGCCACGGGTGTCTGGCTCGATATTATCGCTCAGGACTGCTTCGGCAACCGCCTCTATCGGCGCGCCGGTCAGCGCGATGACCCATTCCGTCAACGCATTCAGCAGGAATTGGTGCGCGAGCGGGGCACTCGCGGTTCTGTCGTCTCCACCCTCATCGATCTTACCGGCCGCGCGCCGCACATCTTCGAACCAGCCCGCATCACGGATACCGGCGCCTACGGCAATGCTTCTGGAGCAGGGGGAGCTTTAGGCTGGGGTGTCACCGGCGGTTGGGGCAATCTCCATCTGCCTTTGCAATGCTTCATCACCGTCTACCGGCCCTCCGGCAGTGGCATCGCCTCGGTCAGTGGCTGGGGTAACCGATCGTCAGCGTCTGGAATAGGCGCCTACGGGACCGGCGCGATTGAGTATGCGTCCCTCGACATGGTTCAAGGCCACGTCACCGACGCCGATATTTACCAGGCCGTTGCTGAGGTGATGCCTGTGGCTTCCATAGGCTGGGTACAGATTTCCAATTAACTGCCACAAAGGGCTTAGAATGGACAGGAACCTGGTCTATCCGGGCAGTATTCCGCTCGACTCCGATATACTGACGCTCAATCGTAACGCCATGGTCGCCATTGGCTACCTGGCCCAGGTGGTATTGGGAACCTCGCCGATTGTCGACGGTCTGGCTTGCGTCCCGACCTCGCCGGCATCGCTGGGCGTGACGATACAACCGGGCAGCATCACCCAGCTATCCGTGGTGGATACGCTCAGCTTCGGCTCCCTACCGGCCGACCCTACGGACCCGCTGCTCAAGATGGGCGTCAATCTACAATCGATTCCCTTCTCGCTGGCCGCGCCTACCACGTCCGGTCAGGCGGTGAACTATCTGATCCAAGCCACCCTGCAGGAAGCCGACACGTCCGCGATCGTGCTGCCCTACTACAACGCCGCCAACCCGTCGCAGCCGTATAGCGGACCGGGCAATTCCGGTGTGGCGCAGAATACTCAGCGCATCCAGCGGGTACAGTTGCAGCTCAAGGCGGGGGCGCCGGCATCCACCGGCACCCAGTCGACACCCCCCATCGACAATGGCTGGGTGGGTCTTTACGTCATCACGGTAGCCTATGGACAGAGCGCGGTCACAGCCGCCGCAATAACCGTCCTGCCCAACGCTCCATTTCTTGCCTGGAAATTGCCGACATTGCGTCCCGGCTTCGGCTCCGGCGTTCAAACCTTCACCGCTTCCGGCAACTACACCATCCCAGCGGGGATCAGCCAGATTGAGGTGGAGGTTTGGGGTGGCGGCACCGGCAGCTATGCCTCCACCAATGGCGCGGCGGCCGGCGGTGGAGCCGGTGGTGGTTACGCCCGCAAACGCATCACCGGCCTGTTTGGCGGCCAAGTCGTCCCGGTCACGATCGGCAATGGTGGTGCCGCTGGCACCACAACGGGTGCTGTGCCAAGTGCCGGTGGCACGTCCAGCTTCGGTCCCTTTGTGAGTGCCACCGGGGCAAGCCTCAATTATCTAGACAGTTTTTCCGCGCCAACAAACGGCGCCTATCCGCCGGGAACCGGTGTAGGCGGTGATTACAATCTCACCGGCTCCGTCGGTCAGGACGCAGTTGGTGCAAAAGGTGGCCTGGGTGGCGGCGCGCCGCTCGGTGGGTCCACTGGCAGTGGCACTTTCGGCCTGCCCGGCACCTTTCCGGGCGGAGGTGCATCCGGCCCGGGTAGTCCCGGCGGCGTCGCCTATAACGGGGCGGCCGGCGCATCCGGTCTTGTGGTCATTAGGTGGTAATCGCGAATATGAAAACATTTGCAAGGATCCAAGACCATATGGTGGCGGAACTGCTGACGACGGATCTCGACATCACAGCCCGGTATAATCCAGCCTTGACCTGGGTCGATGTGAGCACTGTCACGGGCATCGCCGCCGGGTGGCAACAGAGCGCGAACGGCTATTTCCCGCCGCCAGCGCCACCCGCACCTGCCGCCCCCAGCCTGGCACAGCTGCAAACCCAACTGGCTGCGATCAGCGTGCAGCTGGCCGCATTGTCGAAGGCGCCATAGGCGCTCCAGACCGAAGCTTCTCACCCCCCAGTCACCGCCGGAGAACGCCATGCCCACCATCGCCACGCGTGTCTGGCGTCCCAGTAGCGCGCGCCGCGTTCTGCTCGATACTTTTATTCCAATGGCTCGCGGGGCCACCGCAATTGCTCCCCCCATGCTCGCGTGGCCGACCAAGGACCCCGGCGACATACTGGACTACCAGCTTGACATCTCCCCTGCTCTGGTCGGCAACGACGGGGACAGTATCGCCACTTTGGATGTGCAGATCACGCCAGCCCAGCCAGGCGATTTGACCCTGACCTCCGCTGCCGCCGATGGCACCTCGGCCATCCTATGGTTCGCCGCCGGCCAGCCCAATACGGTCTACTCGATTTCTATCAGCATCGGAACCGCGAATGGACGCAGCATCCACCGCAGCGTCGTCCTGCCGGTGCTCGCATTATCGGTGGCGTCCGCGCCAACCACCGCGCTGCAGACCGATGTCGGGTTCCCGATCACCGATCAAAACGGCAACCCGGTGTTGACCGCCTGAG
>JAYTXR010000134.1:0-18251 GCA_043742865.1 Acetobacteraceae bacterium | reverse complement strand
CCAATGCGTGCTCCTCGCTGCCGCGATCGGGCCCGTACCGATCCGACCTCGTCGCCGACGCGGATGCGCCGGCGCGCCCATTCGCCATGGTCGAGATCTCGCCGGGGGTTGTCGACACGCTGGCCCAGGTCCGGTTGCCGTCGTTTGCCGGCGCCTTCGGCGATTACCGCCCATCCCAACAGCAGCGCATCGGCGTGGGCGATGTCGTGCAGATCACGCTGTGGGAGGCGGGGCCCGGCGGCTTGTTCTCGGCCCCCGTCGTGGACCGGCTGAGCGCCGGGTCGCGCTCGGCAACGATCCCCGACCAGGTGGTGGCGCGCGATCTTGCGATCACGGTGCCGTTCGCCGGACGGCTGGTCGTCGCCGGCCGCACGCCGCCGGAGGTGGAGGCGATGATCGTCAACCGGCTGGCCGGCAAGGCGATCGACCCGCAGGCGCTGGTCACGGTCACGCGTAACGTCAGCAATACCGTGACCGTGATGGGCGAGGTGCAGACCGGACGCCGCATACCGCTCAACGTCGGTGGCGACCGGTTGTTGGAGGTGCTGGCGGAAGCCGGCGGGACGCGAGGTGCCGCCTACGACATCGCGGTGCTGCTCGCGCGCAACAACCGCGTGGTGCGCGTGCCGTTGCAGGGGGTGCTGGATGATCCGCGCGAGGATGTGTTCATGCAGGCCGCCGATGTGGTGACCTTGGTGCGCGACCCGCAAACCTTCACCGCCGCGGGAGCCACCGGCCGCAATGCCGTGGTGGCGTTCGAGACGCCGAACCTGTCGCTGGAGGAGGCCATCGGCAAGGCCGGCGGCGTTCTGGATGACCGTGGCGACCCCGATGGCGTGTTCGTGATCCGCTACGAGTCAGCTTCGGTGGCGCGTGCGCTGCCCAATCTGCAATCGGGCCCCGATCTGCTATCGGGCAAAGTGCCGGTGGACCCGACGCCTGTGGTGTATCTGCTGAAGTTGCGCGACCCCAATGCACTGTTCCTCGCCCGCCGCTTCGCGATGCACAACAAGGACATCCTTTATGTGTCCAACGCGCCGCTATCGGACGTGCAGAAGGTGCTTACCCTGATCAACCTGCTGGTAAGTCCGGTGATCTCAGGCGCTTATATCAGCAACACCGTGAAATAGCGCGCGATGCGGGAAGCGCTGTTTCACAACCTGGGCCGCCATCGGCGGCGGCATCCTTAGCGATGCGGATGCTGCTGACCGGCACTCCCGGACCGCTACTGGAATTCGCCGAAAGATGGATCGCCGCGATCGTCCAGGCCAGCGGCCAGACCGCCCCGGCGCTGCGCCGCCACGATCCGGCGATCGAGGATGAGGCGATCGCCGATGCGGTCCGCCGCGGCGATCTTCCCGCCGCGGTCGTGATCGGCGATCCGCTATCCTGCCTGTCCGCCCTGGTCGGTGCCGGCCATACGCCGGTGGCCGCGGCGCGGGCGCTGACCGCGGGCGCCGCGCCACTCGCCGCGTGGGCCGATTGGCCCGTGATCCAGCTTCGCCCGGATATGGCCGCCGGTGAGGCGGCCAAAGCGCTTCTGGACGGGCTCGGCATCGCCGCCGAGGCTCCGATCGCTGGCAACCAAGCAGCCTCCCTCGCGCAGCTGGCGGCAATCGGCGCCGCTCCATCGGCGCTTTCCGATCACCTGGCCGAAATCCAGGCGCTGGCCGACGAGGTGGTGGCGCCGCTGTTTGCTGCTGCCGCGACCGGGCGGGGGGCGGCGGTCCGCTGGTCGCGCGCCTGCCTGATCTGGGGGGATCATCCGGGCGAAAATCTACCCCGCATCATCGACCTTACCGGCCCGGCGCGGGTGCTGGCCTATGGGCCGTATTTCTATCTGCCACCGGGCGCCTGGACCGTTTGCGCGACGCTGGCCTTCTCACCAGCCGCGGTCGGCACCCCGTTCGCGGTCGAACTGCACAGCGACACGCTGCTGGGACAAGGCCGCTTCCGGCCGGGAGCCGCCGGCGTGTTCGCGGCCACCTTCCCCGCTTATGTACGCTCCGCCCATCTGGCGAACGAAATCCGCGTGATCAACGAGGCCGGCGCGATCGACGGCGATATCGGTGTCGATCACATTCTATTGACCCCGCGCCCGTAGCGGCGGCCACGATTGGGATCAGAGAGTTGCGTAGATGCGGGTGGCCAGCTTCACGTCGCTGAACACGCGGCCGCGGCCATCTTTCAGCACCAGCGCCTGGCTACAATATTCTTCCACCACGTCGAGCGCGTGAACCGCCAGGATCATGCTGCAATGGCGGCGGTTCTCGAAGATCTCGCGGTGGCATTTCTCCTGGAAGCGCCGATCGCCGACCAGCAGCACCTCGTCGATCAGCAAACATTCAAAGTCGATCGCCAGCGACAGCGCAAAGGCCAGACGCATGCGCATGCCGTCGGAATAGAACCGCACCGGAACCTGCAGGTCGCGCCCAAGCTCGGTGAAATCGGCGACGTAATCGTAGGTCTGGCGGAACGGCACGTTGTAGATGCGGGCGATGAAGCGGATGTTGTCGTAGCCGGTCATCGCCCCCTCGAACCCGCCGCCCAGGGCCAGCGGCCAGGACATGAACAGGCCGCGATGCACCCGCCCGCTGGTCGGACGCTGCAAGCCGGCAAGCACCTTGATCAACGTCGACTTACCGGCGCCGTTGCGGCCCAGCACCGCCATGCGCTCGCCGGGGCCAACGCGGAAGCTGACGCCGTTGAGAACCCGGCGGGTGCCGGCTTCGGTGACGAATTCCTTGACCAAATCCTCGGCGATGATCGCCCGATTGGGGTCCGGGTTGGGATCCTCGACTGCCGCCGTGTTGGCCCCCGGGAACCGCGCCGCCAGCGCGCCAGTCATCGCGCCAGTCATCGCGCACCGGTCATCGGAACTGCGCCCGCATCGACGGCACCATCGGTGCTGCCGGGCGGAACAGCCGGTAGGCAAGCAGCCCGACGCCAAACACGACGAGGATGTTAATCACCCGGTATGGGTAGGCGGCCTGGTCGGCTTCGCGCGGCTGCACCACCCGCTCCAGATAGATACGCTGGCGCAGCACATCGAGGCGCGCGGTCTCCAGCGCGGTCAGCGAGGCGATGAAGTTGCGCACCGCAAAGTCGCGCAGCAGCACCAGGCGCTCGTATTCGGCGATCTTGGGGGCGAAGGATGTGTCGGCGCCGGCCAGCGTGGCGCGCTCCCGGTCGATCTGCGCCTGCAAGGCGGCCGCGCGCGAGCGCAGCGGCGGGATCTGCGGACTGCCGGCCGAGGCGTGCTGCAGCAGATCGAGTTGGGCGCCGGCCTCGACCACCTGGAGCGACAGCGCGGTAATGGTGGCGAGCACGGTCTGCGCCAGCAGCGTCGGGTCCACCACCGATTCGCGGGTGCGGAACTCCGTCAAGGCCTGCTGCGCGGCGGTGGCCAGGCCTCGGGCGCGCTCAACCTCGCTGGTGGCCACCCGGACCGCGTCCTGGCGCGCGCGCGCCTGCAACTGGTTCAGCAGGACCTCACCGGCATCGGTGAGCCCGGCGGCCAGCCGGCGCGCATCGGCGGGATTGAAGGCCTGCACCCGCAGCGTGCTGACGCCGCTGGTCACCTCATGCGTGACCGTCACGATGTCCAGGTAGTATCGATACAACTGCTCGTCGGTATGGCCGGTCAGCGGGCCGGGAAAGCGCCAGAGCGGATCCGCCCCGCTGCGGGCGATCGCCGCGCGAAGGTCGCCACGATCCAGCATTGCCTGCATGCCGTCGCGCGAAAGAATGAAGTCACGCACCGCATAGGCGTCCTCGTCACCGCTTTGCAGCGTCTGCTCGGGCGAGACCGGCATCAGCGACGACGCACCGATCGAGGCCGGCTTGCGCACGATGAACCTCGCTTCCGCCACATAGCGGTCCGGCGCCACCAGGCCGAAATACAGCGCCGCCAGCGCGGTCGGCAGCCCCACCAGCAGCAGCAGATAGGCCAATCGGCGCCAGTTCCGCGGTCGCGCAGGCATGCGCCCGAACTGCACGGGCGCCGGGATCGGCGCGTGACCGCTCCGCAATTGCACGAGGTCGGCCCAGTTATCAGGTCCGTCAGGAGGTGCCATGGCCCGGATCGCGCGCTGTTATGTTGCTCACTATGGAGCTATGATAGCAGAGTTTCGTTGAATCAAGGCAGCTAGAATCAAGGTAGGCTGGCGCCGAGTTTTCCGGCACGGCGATCGGAGTGGCGGGAGTGCAAGTGTTCGATGGCGGTGCGGCGGGCGGGCACGGGCTGCTGCGACGTCCGGTGGTTTGGCCGCGCGCGCGCCTGACAGCCTTGTGGCGGCTGGCGCGGATCGCGCTGCTGCTGTCGCCCAGCCTGGGCGCAATCCTGTATTACGGCGCGATCGCGTCCGACCAGTATGTCTCCGAAGCCCGGTTCGTCATCCGCACCGCCAGTAAACCCGGGGGGACCATCGGCGGGCTGGGCGCGCTGCTGCAGATGGTGGGAATTTCCCGCTCGCAGGACGATGCCTGGGCGGTGCACGATTTTTTGACCTCGCGCGACGCGCTACGCGCCCTGTCGGCCCGGGTCGATCTGCGGACGATCTATGGCCGCACCGGCGCTGATTTCCTGGCCCGCTACCCCTCGGTGCTGTACGACGGGTCCGATGAGCAGCTGTACCACTACTTCCAGCGCATGCTGACCGTGGTGGTGAGCACAACCACGGGACTGACCACGCTGCGGGTGGACGCATTCCAGGCCGCCGATGCCCGCCTGGTGGCGGCGACGCTGCTGGATCTGGGCGAGGACCTGGTAAACAAGCTGAACGAACGCACCCAGGCCGATGCGGTGCGCCTCGCCTCAGCCGAAATGGCGCGGACCGAGGACCGGCGCATCGCCAACCAGCAGGCGATCACCGCGTTTCGCAACCGTGAGTTGCTGCTGGACCCCGTGAAGAACTCCGCCATCGTGCTGGAGGTGATCGGCAAGCTGTCGGCCGAGCTGGCCAATGCCCGCGCCGGCATTGCCGAAACGCGGGCAAGCTCCCCCACCAGCCCGAACCTGCCGTCGCTGCAGCGCCGGGTGGAAGCGCTGGAGCACCAGATCACGACCGAGCGCAGCCGTGTCGGCAGCACCTCCGACGGCCTGGCGGACAAGATCGCCGAATACGAGAAGCTGAACCTGGAGCGAGAATTCTCCATCCGCGCGCTGTCGCAGGCCGTGACCTCCCTGGAACAGGCCCGCATCGAGGCCCGCCGGCAGCAGCTGTTCCTGGCGCGCGTGGTGGAGCCGGGTGTAGCCGACTACCCGACCATGCCCCGGCGCTGGCGGACGGTGTTGACCGTGTTCGGCTTCAATGTGCTGGGACTGGCGGTCGGATGGTTGATCACGACCGGACTGCGCGAGCATTCCGGCGTGCAAGGATCGGCTTAAAACCTGCCTTACCGATCGAACCGCAAAATCATATGTTGCGGAAAAGGCGTGCCTCCGGCATCGATCTGGCCGGCAGCCCCCGGCGCACGACGTAAATTATTCAGTTTCAGCAGGGGCTTCAGGATTTGCGGCAGAATGGCACGGTTGATATGCGCGCCGAAGCAGGTGTGCATGCCGTAGCCCCACAGCAAATAGATGCCCCAGGGGCGATCGATGCGGAATTCGTCCGGGGCGTCCACCCGCAGCGGGTCGAACATCGCCGACAGGTTGGCGGCCATCACCATCGTGCCTTTCGGGATGGTGCGGGCGCGCAGCGTGCCGCGGGCGATGATCGTTTCACGTGTCGCGCGCCGGTAGATCACCGGATTGATCGGGTCGAAGCGCAACGCCTCGAAGATATACGCGCCGAGCAGCGCGTCGTTGTCGGCGCGGGCGGCGGCCTGGGCGCCGGCCAACGCCGCCGGCCGATCAAGCAGCCCGTTCAGCGCCTGCACACCGGCTTTGGACAGGGTGGGCACGAAGCCGATCAGCAGGCCAAACAGATTGTTGCGGATGGCCCGATCGTCCATGCCAGGCAGCCCGGCTTCCTGCATCGCCAGGCAGCGGGCGAGGATGTCATCGGCTTGCGCCGGGCTGGTTTTGCGGGCGGCGATGGTGACATCGAGGTAGGCACAAAAATCCCTGGCCGCCGCCAGCGCATCGCCGGTGATGTGTTCGTCTCCGGCGAGGTCGATGAACAGATACCAGAACAGTTTTGCGGTCCAGTCGATGATCGCCAATTCGCCCGAGGCCAATTCGCCCAAGGCCGGATTACCGGGCCCTGGAGTGCCGAAATAGGCACCCACCAGGATGGCGGGCAGCCGTCGGGTCAGCTCTCCCGGCACGTCGATCTGGCCTTCGGCGACGGCGACGATCGCGGCCGCGCGCGCCGCCGCCAGGGGCACCAGGATATCGGCAACATCGCTTCGGCGCACCGTCACGCGCATGTTGGAGACGTCGCGCTGATAGGCGGCACTGTCCTGCATGCCGAGAAAGAAATTCTCGCCGCCAGTGATGGCGCGCATCTTTGGCTCGTAGACCACCTCGAAATCGGCCTCGCGGTCCAGCACCTCGATCACGTCCTCGGCGCGCGAGACGATGGCGGTGCCGGTGCTTTCATAGGCTTTGACGAACTGGATCGATAGCACCAAGTTCGGCAGAGCCAGCCGGAGGAACGCGAATACCTGGCGCTGGCTGGGGGTCGCCGCGGCCTGCTTCACCAGCCGCTCCGTCAGCGTTCCCGGCCCGCGGAACAGCACCGGCAGAATGGCGCCGATCAACATCGGCAGGGCGGCAACGGCGGCCCAGAGCATGCACAGCCGCACCCGGATCGCAGCGAACAGGCTGGTCAGAAACGCCATGCGGCAAACTCCGGTGCGGGGTCAGGTGGGGTCCACGACGCCGTCGGAGATCATCCGCAGCGCCGTCATGCTGGGAATGAAATAATAATCGCCACCGCGGGTTTCGACGAATTGCGGCAGCCTGCCACAGATGAATGGTGGCCGCGTGGCATCGCCGGGGATGACGAACTTGGCATCCGGCGGATGGTTGCCCACCAGCGGGCAGGTGTCGTTGCCGGCGTTGAAATCGAGGCCGTAATTGACCCATTGTTGCTGGACGAATTCGAATTGCCTGAACAGGCTGGCGCAGACCACCATCATGATGACGCCGTGCTCGTCGCCATCCGGCGAGCCGGGCGGGCTCTCGCCATAGGGCAAGCCGCGGCGCAGCACCCGGCGGCGGTTGTTGAGGTTGGATCCCATCCAGTCGTCTTTGTGGGGCGAGCCAAAATGCGGGTCCAGCATGTCGCGGGTGTTGACGCGCCGGACATGGGCCGAGAACGGACAGCTGGCGCCGGTTGGGTCGGCGCGGAAGGTGAAGTTCAGCAGATCGCGTTCCATCGCCGCGATCGTGGCGGTATCCTGATCGGCGTAGGCCTTTTGGCGCCGAGCGCGAATCGGCATCCAATCGTCCCAGGTGGGGGCCAGCATCAGCGGCACGCCGTCGGGCCATCTGCCGGCCATCTTGGCCATCAGCATATCCGGCCCCCGCTCGACCGGTGCCCCCGTGACCTGCGCGAAGTCCCGCCCGGTGGCTTGGATATAGTTTTGGAACGCATCCACATTCTGATGCAGCTTGCGGTAGGCCATGAAGGTTCCGTTGCGGCTGAAATCACCCGGCATGGCACGCCCGGCGATCTCCTGTGCCTCATCGGGGTGGCCGAGCAGGAACTCTCCGGTGGCCAGTGGCAGCCATTGCTGGGCGGCGTTCAGCTTGCCATTGCCGATCGCCAGGGCGGCCAGCTGGTCTGGCGGGGCCTGACCCTCGAACACCGGGTCGCTGATGGCGTCGCGAAAACCGAAATGTTCGTTCGGGGTCGGCATCCGGCCTCCCTTGCCGTTCGCCACCATCACCGCCGAGGCGTTCTGGCAGTCCGGCTGGGGGCCGCGATGACCGTCCAGCAGCACGACTTTGTTGTCCAGCCGCGCGCACAGCGCGCGCAGCTCCTGGGTTTTGGCCTCCAGCTCGGCGACCGGATTGCCGTCGGCATCGATCTGTGCGTTCAGGCTGACCACCATGTGCACCGGGCGATCGCGTCGGCACCAGATCGGGTCCCATTTGTCCCGCCGGTCGTCCACTTCGTCGCCAAGGATTTCGGCACGGTTGGCCATGCCGTCGATGAACTCGTCGGGCAGGCCGCTCAAAGTGCGGGTGGAAAGTTGCAGCGCATACAGTCCATAAAAATTGAGTGCCACGTTCATGGTGACAAGCGGGCGTTGCAAACCCTTATGGGTGGGTATGCCGGGCTTGCTTGCCGACGGCCAGCGCAAAGCCGTGGTCAGCTGATAGCGGATCGCCTGCAGGAACGCGCGGCCGGCAGCGGGTTCGATGATCTGGAACATCAGGAACCGTGCCTTCGGAAAGCCAAGCCGGCCATAGGCGGTCAGGATGTTGCCCTGGATATCGGCGAGGTCGAGTTGAGCCGTCATCAGCGAATTCCTTTTACCCGCAACAACCCGTTATCGCGCAGCGATTGGCGACCGCACGACCCCGGCCGGCTGGCTGGGCCCAATGAGGTCCACCGGCCGGTGCTCGGCCAGGAACGCACCGAAGGCGCGGTGCAAGCTGGGCGGATCGGCATTCTGATGATCGATCGCGAAGCGGACGAAGTTTTGCTGGATATACAGCGATTTCAGCACCGACGGCAGATCGCTGTCGGGGGCTACGGGGAAAGGTACCAGGCCATGGCTCAACACCTTCCGATAGGCATAAACCAGACCGGCGATCAGCAGCACCGCGCCGACGAGGCCGGCCCATTGCCAGGGCGAGTCATGCGCGGCCAGCACCCAGGCGCGGATCCCGATCAGCAGCACGATCAACCCGATCGCCGCTGGCGCCAGCAGGCCGGCCAGCGGCAACGCCAATTTGGCCATGTCCGGTGCCGACTGCCAATAATCATTAAACGGCATGGTCGTTTCCACCTGGCATTGGCGGATCGCGGCGGCGAAGGACTGCCCGTCGCGCACCAGGTGAAAACCATGGCAATGGCGCAGGATGAACCCCCATTCGACACCCATCTCGGCCCAAAGCCCCTGCAGATAGATATCCAGCGCGGCGCCTCCGTCGCTGGGCGACTTCACGTCTTGGGCGTCGAAATCAACGACGAAGATCAAATAGGGACTGGGCAGCAGATCGGCCGGCTGCGCCACCAGCGGGTTCAGCGCAGCCAGCCGGCCGAGACCCGGTAATTTGGCCAGATACGGCGACAGCGCCACCAGCAAGCTGTCGCTGCCGACCCGGCCGTTGAACGCCACGTCATCCACCACCAACAGCCGGGCGAAATGCGTGCGCCGGCCGCGGGCGAACGGGCTGTTGACGCCGCGCTTCTCGTTCGCGCGCGACTGCAACGCGGTCGGTAGCCGCGACAGATACGATCGCAGCGCGTGGGTGTGGGAGGTGTAGTTGCGTTCGACATCGTCCAGCAATCCGGTTTTCACCGGAATGAGCGCGGTGAGGAAGTAATGGCCACCATCGAGATTTGGCATCGCGGTTGTCTCCGGACGGTTAGCAGCTGTTCACAAACACCGGCCGCTAACGGCCGTTCATGGGCATCGGCCGGTTTTCATCGGCACGCTCGCTGTCGTTGCTGGCCACCGGGGCGTAGCCTGGCGAAACCAGATCGTTCTGCACCTGCGTCAACATCGCGCGGTAGGCGGCGGCGAAGGCTTCCGGCGTCTGGGTCCGGTGCGCGTCCGCCAGCCTACATAGCGCCGAGCGCACCCGCAGCGAGGACTTGATATCTCGCTGGGCCGAGCCGGGTGTGGCGTTATAGTAATAATCGGTATCGATCTGGTTGAAGCGGATATAATCTTTGAACGGCGTGATCGGGATCGAATGGGGATAGCCGGTGCTGGAATACCAGAACAGGTCCAGCCCGTTTGGAATTCCGTCGGCGAAGGCGTCGATATACTGGTCCCAGGTGCCGTTGAAATTGGAGCAGAACAGCATGTAGTCGTTGGCGAGCTTCGGTCTGCCGTGCTCGCCGGGCGGCCATTGATCGCGTCGGATCATCACCCAGCGGGCGAAATGGATCAGCGACAGCCCCATCAGCCCGGTCAGCGTGTTGGGAATCGCGCGCGAAACCATGAACAGAAAATGATTGATCCAGGTGCGGCCGGGCCGCATCGGCGTGAGCACGTTCATCCCATAGGCTTTGCCGGCTACATTGGACATCGCGAAGGCCTTCGTCCGTTTTGGTCACGATGGGTCGGGGTATCGTGAACCCGCAACACCGCGTCGCGCAACAACTTCGTCACCGCGCGTCGGCGGGCCGGCTCACCTGCCGGCAAAACATGCCGGACGCTTGTCGCGAAATGCCGCCACACCCTCGGCATGGTCGGCGGTCAGGCCGGCGTCGGTCTGCATCCGTGCCTCCAGGTCGAGCTGCGCGGCATAGCCGTTCTCCATCCCCTGCCAGTAGAGCTGGCGGATCATGCCGAGCGAGGCCGGACCCGCAGCCAGCCGCCGGGCCATCGCCATGGCGGTGGTCAGCAGCGCGGCGTCGTCCACCACAGCATTGATCATGCCCCAGGCGAGGGCAGTGTCCGCGGCCAGCGGTTCGGCCAGCAACGACAACTCCATCGCCCGGGCAACGCCGATCAGCCGGGGCAGCAGGAACGACGCACCGCAATCGGGCACCAGCCCGATCCGCGCGAAGGCCTGCAGGAACGCCGCCGAGCGCGCGGCAATCTTGATGTCGGCCGACATCGCCAGGCTCATGCCTGCACCGGCGGCAATGCCGTTGACCGCCGCAACCACCGGTATCTTTAGCGCCCGCAGGCGCAGGAAGGTCGGGTTGTACCACGCATGCAAATCGCTTTGCACCTCGCCCCGGGCTTCGGCGTTGCGGTCCCGTGGAGCGCGATCGGGGTCGTTCAGATTGGCACCCGAGCAGAAGCCGCGCCCTGCACCGGTGATCAGCAGGCAGCGCACCGGGCCGGCCTCGACCTGGTCCAACGCGTCCGTCATGTCGGCGCGCATTCGGGCACCAAACGCGTTCAGCGTGGCCGGATGGTTCAGCGTCATCACCGCAACCCCGTCGGCGATGTCCAGCAATACGCGGCCGTTGGTCATCTCCTGTTCCCCCATGTCCTGTTCCCCCGGGGTTTGGCTTCCCTGGGGTTTGGCTTCCCTGGGATTTGGCTTCCCTGGCGATTATGGTCCAATGCCTAGGCTGACAAAGCAATCGGGAGAGACGCCATGAACCAGACCGCAACCCTGCCACTGCCGGCGGCGATCAGCCTGCAAGGCCGGCGCGTGTTGGTCACCGGTGCCGCGAACGGTATCGGCCGCGCCACCGCGATCGTGCTCGCGCAGCTCGGTGCGACCGTGATCATCAACGACGTGGCACCGCTGGCCGGCGTGCGCGCCGATGTGGAGCGGGCCCAGGCTTCTGGCATCCAGGCCCGCTGCATCGAGGCGCCCGGGGACCTGACCGCGGACGGCTTCATCGCCGGGCTGTTCGCGGGCGAACGCATCCACGCCGTGGCCCATTGCGCCGGCATTATAACCGGCAAGCCCTGGCAGACCGATCCCGACTGGATCGCACGCTTCCACCGGCTGATGGACGTGAATGTGCGGGTGCCGCTGACCCTGACCACCGCGGCGATCGAGCACATGGCCCCGCTCGGCGGCGGATCGGTGGTTCTGGTCGGCTCGATCGCCGGGCGTACCGGCGGGACGTCCGATAGCACGCCGCCCGATTACGTCGCCTCCAAGGGGGCGGTGCACGCACTGGTCAAGCAGCTGGCGCGCCAGGGCGTGCGCCGGGGGGTGCTGGTGAATGCGGTAGCACCAGGGCCGGTGCAAACCGCGATGATCGGCAACGTGGTGCTGCCCGCCGATCGGATGCCGATGGGGAGAGTGGGCCGGCCGGAGGAGGTGGCCTGGCCAATTGCGTTCCTGTGCTCCCCGGCGGCGAGCTATCTGTCGGGTGCCATCCTGGATGTGAATGGCGGCACGTTTATCGGGTGATCGGTGGCATCACGGCAGAAATTTCGCCGTCAGTTTAGCGTAGGTGCCATTTTCCTGCGTCAGGTGCACGAACTGGTCCACGTAGGCTTTCCAGATCAGGTCCCGCGGCAGCAGATAGGCCAGCTCGCCGAAATCGAACGGTTTATCGGGGTGGATGGCGCACAGCGCCTTGTGCAGCTTTTGCTGCAACCTGGATTCCACCGCATCGGTGATCATCAGGTCGGCGCGCCCGGCGATGAGTTCCTCGAAGATCTTGCTGTTGTCGGCGAAGACCACGATTTGCGCCTTGGATAAATTGGCGCGGTCGAACGCCTCGTTGGTGCCGCCGGGGTTGACGATCACCCGCACACTCGGGCGGTCGATCGCGGCAAGCGTCTGATAGCGGGCGCGGTCGGCACAGCGCGCGATCGGGGTTTTGCCGGTGCGCATCAGCGGGATGGAAAACAGCGCCGATTTCTGCCGGGTCAGGTTGACCGAAATGCCGCCCATGCCGACGTCGAATTTGTCGCCGTTCAGATCGCCGATCAGGTCGCTCCATCTGGTGGCGACGATCTCGGGTTTTACCCCCAGCGCGGTGGCCAGGGCCGTTGCCATGTCGACATCCAGGCCGGAATAGGCGCCGGTGGCCTTGTCCAGCGTCGAGAACGGCCGGTAATCGCCGGTCAGCCCCACGCGAAGGGTGCCTCGGGCAAGGATCTGGTCCAGCCGCGAGCCGCCGGGCGCTTGCGCGAATGCAGCGCTGGCGGCCAGGCAGATGGCAAGGATGAAGACAAAATTCGATCTCAACAGCCGCATTGCAACCTCCCGTTCCCGTGGGGACCCATAGGATGGCATCCTGGGATCGCTTGCAAACAGCGGCGCAAAAATGTCCTAGTGCCGGCTTCCCTGGAGGCTGCCATGGCGATCCTGTCCGACCGGGTGCTGACACCCACCGAATTGCGCGTTATCGACCCGGTCCGATCTGCCGGGCGCGATCCGGCTGGGCGCTCATGTCCCGCTGTTGGGGCGACCGGCTGGATGGTGGCGCTGTTCGCGCCCTCCGAACCCTGATCGGCAGACCCGCATGACCCAATGGCCGACCGAGCAGGGCGTGTTTGATGCCGGCGATCTGGCGCTGCAATCGGGCGCGGTTCTGCAGGGCGCGAAATTATCCTGGAAGACGCATGGCACGCTGTCGCCGGCGCGCGACAACGTCATCGTCTATCCCACCAGCTACGGTGCCCAGCATCCGGATCTGGAATGGCTGATCGGGCCGGATTCCGTGCTGGACCCGACGCGATGGTTCATCGTCCTGCCCGACATGTTCGCCAACGGCCTATCCTCGAGTCCGTCCAATCACCCCGGCGACTACCCGGCTTTGGTGAGCATCCACGACAACGTGCAGGCCCAACGCCGGTTGTTGGCCGAACAATGGGGGATCGGCCAGGTGGCCTGCGTCTATGGCTGGTCGATGGGCGCGTTGCAGGCCTATCACTGGGCGGCGCTGTTCCCGGACGCGGTGGAGCGGGCCATTGTCAATTGCGGGGTGGCGCGAACCGCCGTGCATAATCAGGTGTTTCTGCGCTCGTTGATGGCAACGCTGGAAGCCGCACCCGAGCATATCGGCGGCGGCCGATTCTCCGCCGAGCCCGCCGCCGCCAAGCGGGCGTTCGGGCGCATCTATGCCGGCTGGGCGCTGAGCCAGGATTTCTACCGCGCCAATCTGCATCTCGCCTCCGGGCCAAAACCCAATCTGGGTGCGCCGGATCTGGAAACCTTCCTGAAGACAGATTGGGAAAACCGTTACGCGCCGCGCGCCGCGGCCAATCTGTATGCCCAGCTGCGCACCTGGGATAGTTCCGACATCGCCGATAACGGCTTGTACAACGGCGACCTGAGCCTGGCGCTGAATTCCATCCGCGCCCGGGTGCTGCTGCTGCCGGGGGAGACGGACCTGTATTTCCGTGTCGCCGACAACGCAGCGGAACTGCCGCATCTGCGCCACGGAGAACTCCGGCCGATCCCCAGCCTCTGGGGCCATCGCGCCGGCAATCCGACGGTCAATCCGGCCGATGCGCTGTTCCTGAAAACCGCCGTGCGGGACTGGCTCGCGCGTTAGCCAATAGAAGGAGACCCCACCATGCCCATCGCCGGCACAATCGACCGCGCCCGGCGCGATACGCTGGGCGATGCCCTGCGCCGGGCAGCCCTTCGCCATCGGGACCGGGTGGCGCTGATCTACGCCAGGCGCAGCTGGAGCTTTGCCGAACTCGACCGCGCGGTGGATCGTGTCGCGCGGCATCTGGCCGATCTCGGCCTGGCGCGGGGCGAACGGGTTGTGGCCTATGGGCGCAATTCCGATGCCTATCTGCTCGCCTTTCTCGGCTGTGCGCGGGCCGGGCTGATCCATGTTCCGGTGAACTACGCGCTCACGGGCGGGGAATTGTCATATATTCTGCAACAATCCGGCGCAAAGCTGGTCTTGACCGCACCGGCGCTCGAACCGCAGCTGGACGGCATCAACATCGAGTTGCGCGGCCGGCTCGAAGGCGGTGGGAAGCTGGATATTCTGGCCATCGCCCAGGACCGCGCAGCCCCGGTCGGGGTCGATCCGGATATCGGCGGGGAAAGCATCGCGCAGATCGTCTACACCTCCGGCACCACCGCGGCGCCGAAGGGGGCGATGATGACGCATCGGGCGATGTTGACCGAATACGCGTCCTGTCGGCACGAGATGGATTTTTCCGCCGAGGATCGTTGCCTGGCTGCCTTGCCGCTGTATCACACCGCGCAGATGCATGCCTTCACCCTGCCGCAACTGCTGACCGGCGCGCCCACGGTGCTGATCGAGGCACCGGCGCCGGCTGAGGTGCTGCGGCTGATCGAGGCGGAAAAGATCACCTCGTTCTTCGCCCCGCCCACGGTCTGGATCAGCCTGCTGCGGCACCCGGATTTCGACCGGCGCGATCTTTCCAGTCTGGAGAAGGTTTATTACGGCGCCTCGATCATGCCGGTGCCGGTGTTGCAGGAGTTGCGCGAGCGGCTGCCGCGCGCCGGGCCGTACAACTGCTACGGCCAGACCGAGATCTCGCCGGTTGCAACGGTGTTGCGCCCCGCGGAGCATGCGCAACGCCCGGGCTCCTGCGGCCGTCCGGTGCTGAATGTGGAGACCCGAGTGGTCGATCTGGACATGCGCGACGTGCCTGCCGGCACCCATGGAGAGATCGTCCACCGTTCCGCCCAGCTGCTATCGGGCTACTGGAACAAACCGGCAGAAACCAAAGAGGCATTCTCCGGCGGGTGGTTTCATTCCGGAGACGTCGGATATTTCGACGCCGAAGGCTATCTGTACATCGTCGACCGGATCCGCGACGTAATCAACACCGGCGGCGTACTTGTGGCCTCGCGCGAAGTGGAAGAAGCGCTGTTCACCCACCCGTCGGTCTCGGAGGTGGCGGTGGTCGGCCTGTCCGATCCGAAATGGATCGAGGCGGTCACCGCGTTCGTCGTCCTGCGCCCCGGGAATTCACCGGACGACGCCGAGCTGATCGCGCATGTCCGCGAACAGCTGGCCCCTTACAAGGTGCCGAAACGGATTGTCTTCGTCGAAACCCTGCCGCGCAACACCGCCGGCAAGCTGCTGAAGCGCGAATTGCGGCTGTCGTATTCGCCGGTGTAGGGCCTGGCTTACAGGCTCTTCTCGATCCAATCCTTCAACCGGCTTTTGGGCAGCGCGCCGACCTGGGTGGAAACCGGTTTGCCGTCCTTGAACAGGATCAGAGTGGGAATGCCGCGGACGGCGAAATTGTTCGGCGTCAGCGGGTTTTCGTCGATGTTCACCTTGGCCACCGTCAGCTTGCCGGCGAACTCCCCGGCCAGTTCTTCCAGCGCCGGGCCGATCGCCTTGCATGGGCCGCACCACTCCGCCCAGAAATCCACCAGCACCGGGCCAGTGGCCTGCAACACGTCGGTGGCGAAACTTTCGTCGGTGACAGGCTTGGTGTTCGCGCTCATTTTATGCCTCGGTTGTAGGGGCGGTTTCGATGGACTTCGATGTAAAAACTAGGCGGACCCGCCGGCTGGATCAAGCTGCCTGTGTGGCGGCGCTGGGCTGATGCGCGTCGAGCAGACGGTCCGGCAGCATGACGACCCTGGCCGCCCGGGTCCAGACCAGCGCGCAACAGACGGTTTTTGCCGGAAAGATGTCGCGTAGCACGGCCCGATACGCCGCCAGCTGACGTAGATACAGCACCGGGGTTTGATCGGCCCGCTGCGGTGGGTCGCGGTTGGTCTTGTAGTCGGCGAGCAGCACCCGATCGTCCAACACCGCCAGCCGATCGACCAGTCCGCCGACGACGGCAAGCTGGCCGCCGGGTCCGGCCACCAGCCCGGTCAGCGGCACTTCGGCCCGGCTGGCCGGCCCGAACACCTCAGCCAGTTCCGGGTGATCGAGGATCGAAAGTACCTCGGCGGCGATTTCACCCGCCGCCCCGGCGGCCAGGCGGTGGCCGGGACGGTCCAGCCAGGCCAGCGCCGCTGCCGCGCGATCCGCCGGCTCGATCGCGGGCAGGTGCTGCAACAGCGCATGGATCAGCTGGCCACGGCGGAAACGCCGCCCTTCGGTATCGCGCTCGCCCAGCGGGGACGCCGCTCCAGGCACCTGCCCCAACCCGGCACCCTCGGGCCGGCTGGGCGCCAGATGTTCGGGACGTGGCGGTTCGGGTTGTGGCGGGCACGCCCGCCAGTCCGGCGCGCTGCCGGCCCAGCCGGGCAGGCTGGCCACCGGGCTGGCCGGCGGCGGGACGGACCTGGACACCGCGGCGGTTTGTTCGCTGACCAGCCGCAGCGTCGCGCCCTCCCAGGCGGCGAACGGCTCCTCGGCGAAACTTAATGCGGCAAAACCCCTGGCCACGATCGAATACCAGCTGGTGTCCGCCAGCGCCTGCCTGGGCTGCCAACCGCAGACCACCAGCCGGTCCTCCGCCCGGGTCAGGGCGACATAGAGCAGCCGATTATGCTCGGCCATCTGCCGTTCCCTGGTCTCGGTCCGCAGCCGGTTGGCCACGCCCGAACGGTATTCCGCCCGCGGCGCCCAGAGCGGCAGGTCGATGCCGGTCGCAGGATCCGTGCCCCAAACCAGCGCCCCATCGTCGGGGGGCAGGGCGGTGGTGTCGGGCAGGATCACCAGCGGCGCCTGCAAGCCCTTGGCGCCATGCACCGTCATCACCCGAACGGCATCGCCGGCGGCCTCGGCCTGGCGCTTCACCTCCGCGCCGGACCGGGCCAGCCAGTGCAGGAACCCCTGCAGCGATGGCGGATGCGTGCGGCCATAGGCCATGGCGGCGTTCAGCAGCTCGTCCACCGGCTCCGCCGCTTCCGGTCCCAGCCGGGCGAACAGCCGCGCCCGCCCGCCGAGCGGCCCCAGCGCCTCGGCCAGCAGCATATGCGGCGACACGAAGTCCACGCGGGCCAGCAGAAGCCGCACGAACCGCTCGGCCGCCGCCCAGTCCGGACGCTCAGCGGCACGGTCCCGCAGCGTGTCCCATAGCCGTCCGGGCCGGCCCAGCGCGAGGTCCATCAGCGCGTCGTCGGTCAGGCCGCCGAGCGGGCTGGTCAGCACACAGGCAAGCGAGAGATCGTCAGACGGCAACAGCAGCGTGTCGCACAGGGCCAGCAGATCGGCCACCGCCGGCTGGTCGGTCAGCACCAGACGATCGATGCCGGCCACAGGCACGCCACGCACCTTCAACGCGCGGACGATGGCGCGGGCGAGGTCGTCACGCCGCCGCACCAGGATCAGCACGTCGCCCGGCCCCAGCAAACGACCGCGGCTTTCCAGCATCACGCCGTCATCGAACTGCCGGCCCAACCACTCCGCCAGCGCATCGGCGAGGCGCTGGAGCCCGCTCACCCGACGCAGGTTGCGCTCCGGCACGCGCCACGGCTCCGGCGCCTGCTTCTGCGGCGTCGGCACCAGCGGCCACAACTCCACCCGCCCGGCCTGGCCGACCCGGTCGGCGTAATGCGTGATCGTCACTTCCGACACACCGGCCGCCGCGTCCACTCCGGCGAACACCGCATCCACCAGCGACAGCACCGGCTGGGCGGAACGGAACGACACATCCAGCGGCACGTCGCGCCAGGTATGGCCGGCTCCGCTCACCCGCCCGCCCAGGATCGCGCGCCACTGCTCGAAGCTGCGCGGGTCGGCGCCCTGGAACGAGAAGATCGACTGCTTGCGGTCACCCACCGCAAACACCGTCCGCATACGGGTATCGTGCTCGCGGGCGCCGGCGCCGGTATGGAAATC
>JAYTXR010000133.1:0-4236 GCA_043742865.1 Acetobacteraceae bacterium | reverse complement strand
CGTGGTGCGGTGGGCCGAAACGGCGCGCAACGCGATCTGGATATCCTGCTCGGTACCGCTGTCGAGCGCGCTGGTCGCCTCGTCCAGCAACAGGATGCGTGGGTCCTTCAGGATGGTGCGCGCGATCGCCACGCGCTGCTTCTCGCCGCCCGACAATTTCAGGCCACGCTCGCCCACCCTGGTGTCGTAGCCTTCCGGCAAGCGCTGCACGAAATCATGCACCTGGGCGGCCCGCGCCGCGGCCTCGATCTCCGGCTGGGTCGCGCCGGGCCGGCCATAGGCGATGTTGTAGCGGATGGTGTCGTTGAACAACACCGTATCCTGCGGCACCACGCCGATGGCGGCGCGCAGGCTTTCCTGCGTCACATCGCGGATATCCTGCCCGTCGATCACCACCCGGCCGGCGGTGACGTCGTAGAAGCGGAACAGCAGCCGGCTGATGGTGGATTTCCCCGCACCGGTGGGGCCGACAATGGCCAGCTTGCCGCCGGCGGGAATGGTGAAATCGACGCCCTTCAATATCCCGCGGTCCGGCCGATAGCCGAAATAAACGTCCTCGAATCGCACCTCCCCGGCCGGACCGTCCGCCAGATGCGCCGCCAGCGCGCCAGCGTCCGGCCGATCGGCGATTTCCGGCGCCACCCGCATCAGGCTGAACATCTGCTCCATGTCGACCAAGCCCTGCTTGATCTCGCGGTAGACGAAGCCGAGCATGTTCAGCGGCTGATACAGCTGCATCAGGTAGGTGTTCACCAGCACGAAGCGCCCGACGCTCATGGAGCCGTCTCGCACGCCCTGTGCGGCCATCAGCATCACCACCGCCAGGCCGATGGCGATGATCGATGCCTGGCCAAGGTTCAGCATGTTCAGGCTGACCTGATTGCGCACCGCGGCGCGCTCGTAGCGGGCCAGCGATTCGTCATAGCGCCGCGCCTCATGCGCCTCGTTGCCGAAATACTTGACCGTTTCGTAGTTCAGCAGGCTGTCGACCGCCTTGGTCTGCGCATCGCTGTCGCTGTCGTTCATCACCCGACGGATGCGCACCCGACGGTTGGTGAAGAACAGCGTGAAGCTCATATACAGCGACACCGCCAGGAACGTGACCAGCGCGAAGCGCCAGTCGAACATCACCCAAAGGATGGAGGTGACCATCAGCATTTCGATGACGGTCGGGATGACGTTGAAGATTGCCATGCGCAGCATCTGCTGGATGCCCAGAGTCCCACGCTCGATCGCGCGCGACAGCCCGCCGGTCTGGCGGTCCATGTGGAACCGCAGCGACAGAAGATGCATGTGCTGGAACGTCTCAAGCGCCACCCGGCGGGCGGCCCGCATCTGCACCGAGGCGAACACCGCGTCGCGCAGTTCCCCGAAGCCGGACGCGGCGACCCGCAGCAGGCCGTAGCCGACGATCAGCGCGGTAGGGATCAGCAGCAGGCTGGAAGCGCTACCAGCGCCGAGTTTGGGCGCCAGCGCATCGACCGCGCGGCTGTAGACGATCGGCACATAGACGGTGGCGAGCTTGCTCAGGACCAAAAAACCCATCGCCACCACGACCCGAGTGCGCCCGCGCAAATCCCCGCGCGGCCAGAGATATGGCAGCAGCGAAACGATGGTCGCCAATGTGGAGCGGTCGCGTGTGGAGCGGTCCCGTGCGGGTAGGTTGGGCGCCGCTTGCGGCGGAATGGGTGTAATAACAGGGGTGCCGGACGGACGCATGCATCGCATGTGGCATGTCATGGGGCTCAAGGAAAGGCAACGCGCATGCAATTCAGCCAATCGGAGCGGGTCAGACAATCGGAGCAGGGTTTCGCCCGTCACATCACCGCCTGCAACAGCGCCAGGCTGCCGGGCCGGCGGGTGCCATTCCGCATCGGCAAGCACGGCCAGGTGGGGTGGCTGCTGGCGGAACTCGCTCAGGCACTGGCGGCGTTCCCGCAGATCGAGACCGATGGGAACGGCGTGACCCTGACCGATCCAGCGTCCCTGCCGGCGATCGGCCGGGCTTTGGCCGAGCAGGGATGGCTGCGCTGGCGCGGCGAGGCGTTCGACGTGCGGGCCTGTCCGGACGGGCCGGTGCTGGCGCGGATCGACCGCGGGGCCCTGCCGGTGTTCGGCGTTGCCGCGCAAGGGGTGCATGTGAACGGGATGGTCGGCGATCCTGCCAAGCCCGAGCAGATGCGGTTATGGGTTGCGCGGCGGGCGGCCGACAAGGCGCTCGATCCCGGCAAGCTCGACCATATCGTCGCCGGCGGCATCCCGGCCGGGCTGGGGCCGATGGAAACGCTGATCAAGGAGGCCGCCGAGGAAGCCGCGATCCCGGCGGAGTTGGCGGCGCAGGCGCGTGAAGTGGCGTTGCTGTCCTACGCGATGGAGCGATCGGAGGGATTGCGGCGCGACCGGCTGCACTGTTTCGACCTGCTGCTGCCCGCCGGGTTCACGCCCCATGCGGTGGATGGCGAGGTCGCCGGTTTCGAACTCTGGCCGTTGCCTCGGGTGCTGGAGGCGGTGCGCGACACCGACGTGTTCAAGTTCAACGTGAACCTGGTGCTGATCGATTTTTTCCTGCGCCTGGGCCTGATCGCCGGAGAGCCAGCCGCCGCCCTGCGGGCGGCGCTGGCGGCCGGCGCGTAAGACTCAGCCCTCCGGCGGCGCCGTGGAGATCGGGATTTCACGGGCCTCCGGCTGATCGCCGGTGCCGGGGCGTTGCTCGTAACGCGGCTCCGTCCGAGCTTCGCCGCGCGGTTCCTGGCGCTGCTGGCCGCGAACTTGGCCCGCCTCGTTTTCGTTCCCGCGCTGGCGGTTTTCGTAGGGACGCCCCTCCTGGCGGGTATCCTGACGTTCGTCCTGACCCGATTCCTCGCCCTGCTCGCCCGGTTCGTCATCGCCATAGCGGCGCTGGCCGCCGGTTTGCTGACCTTGCGGGGCACCGCCCTGGGTCTGTTGGACCACCTGGTTCATGGCGTTGAGAATGCGGAAATAATGCTCCGCGTGCTGGAAATAGCTCTCCGCCATCACCCGGTCGCCGCCGCTGGTCGCATCGCGTCCGAGCTGGAGGTATTTCTCGAACAGCTGCTGCGCGGTGCCGCGCACACGGACATCCGGCCCGCTGCTGTCGAATGAGTGGTTCCGATTGAGCGGGATATTGCCGCCGCTCTGATGACGGACCGGGGCACTTCCGCCGCCGCCACCACCACCGCCAGGCCCGGGCCTGTTCTGGCGTCCGCGCATGCGTTTCATGTTATTCATTTCAATCCCATCGCACTTTCCTGTTGACGGTCCGGCTGATCGCTCGGACAGGGGCGTGGCGCTTCTATGCACCGCCGCCCGTTTACCAAGCATTTCACCAGGGGTATCGCCCCGGAAAGAGCGGCTCGGCATTTTGGGACCCGCCGTCTGGCGACGATCCCTGTCATATTCCTACGCTACCTGCCCTTTACCCGCATGCCAAATGATTTTTTAACCGGTCAGGCCGCTCGCAGGATCAGCGCGCGGGGAATGCCGGCCAGATCGTCGCGCAGGCTGGTCGCGAACCCGCAAGTCTCAGCCAGCGCCGCGACCTGGCGTGCCTGGCCGATCCCGAGCTCGAGGATCGCGACACCGCCCGGCGCCAACAGGCCGGGAAGCATGGCGATGACGCGGCGATAGGCGGCCAGGCCGTCCGCCCCGCCATCTAGCGCGCTGGCCGGCTCGTGCCCGGTCACCTCCGGCATCAATCCGGCAAGGTCCGCGGTCGGAATATAGGGTGGGTTGCACAGGATCAGGTCGAAGCATGATCCGGCCAGCGGCTGCGCCCAGTCGGCAACCAGGAACGCGGCACGCCCGGCTAACCCCAGCGACGCGGCGTTACGGGCCGCCAGTTCCGCCGCCGCGGCAACGCGATCGACACCGATCCCGAACGCATCCGCAAACTCCGTCAGCGCCGCCAACAGCAGGCATCCGGTGCCGGTGCCGAGATCGAGAACAAGGCGCACCGCGCGGCGGTGGGGGAACGCCGCCAACGCTGCCTCGATCAAGGTTTCGGAGTCGCCGCGCGGAATGAGCGTCGCGGGGGAGACCGCGAAATCCAGGCTCCAGAACTCCCGTTGGCCCAGGATCAGCGCCAGCGGCTCATGCGCGGCGCGGCGTGCGATCAACGCGGCGTAGCCCGGCGTATCGGCGGGCAAATGCCGGTCGCGGAGCACTGTTTCCGACGGGACGCCCAGCGTGTGCGCCAGTAGCAGCCGGGCTTCGAGG
>JAYTXR010000132.1:0-3502 GCA_043742865.1 Acetobacteraceae bacterium | reverse complement strand
TGGACGTGGCAACCGCCGCGGGGGTGTTCGACGAATTGCTGGCCATTATCCGTCGCCAGAACGTGGCCGCGCTGATCGCCACCCATAACCCCGAGCTGGCCGCCCGCATGGACCGGATCGTGACCCTGCGGGAGGGAAGGGTGGAGTCAATGGCGTAGACCGCCAAGTTCCATCGCAAGGCCAAAACATCTTACAGACAGATCAACGGGTTGTTGCTATCTTCCGACCTGTCGTGGATCGCAGTTCCGCCGGGGCCGGGCTGCAATACCCATCGCGACATGCCGCCACGGCCCGGGCCGCGTATCGTAGCATCATTTCCGTTAGCGAGGTGACGACATGGCCATTCAAAGTCCTCCAGCCTGGATCTGGGACCGTTTGAACAATGCCAGCCGGGGCGTGGGTGCCGCGGACCCGGAGGAGTACTGGTCCGGACCGGATGGGCATGTCGATGCGACTGGCGCGGATCGGCCGGTGCGCCGGATCGGCACCGGCGATGTGATGGACGCGCTGATCCAGGGCTACGATGATTTCCGCGCGAGTCGGACCGACGTCATTTTTCTCTGTTTCCTCTATCCGATCCTCGGCTTCGTGCTCGCCTGGCTGGCCTCCGGCTCGGAACTCGTCGCGCTGATATTTCCGCTGGCGTCCGGCTTCGCGCTGGTCGGTCCGCTGGCGGCGGTCGGGCTCAATGAAATGAGCCGGCGGCGGGAACTGGGGGCGGAAGTCCATTGGTGGGATGCTTTCGGCGTGCTGCGGGCGCCCTCGATCGGCGCCATCGCGATGCTGGGCACGATCCTGGTGGTGATCTTCCTGGCCTGGCTGGCGGTGGCCAACGCGATTTACATGGTCACACTCGGACCGCTTCCGCCGGTCTCGCTGGCGGCTTTCAGCCATGATCTGTTCCGCACCGCGGCGGGCTGGGAGATGATCATCTTTGGCTGCGGGGTTGGTTTTATCTTCGCACTGGTGGTCCTGGCGATCAGCGTGGTTTCGTTCCCGCTGCTGCTGGACCGCAAGGCCAGTCTGGGGGCGGCAATCCGGATGTCGATCCGCGCGGTCAGAGCCAACCCCGTGCCGATGCTGGTCTGGGGCCTTATCGTCGCCACCGGCCTGATCGCCGGCTCGGTGCCGTTCTTTCTGGGACTGGTCGTCGTGCTGCCGGTGCTCGGGCACGCAACCTGGCATCTTTACCGCAAGGTGGTGCCGAAGCTGCCTTGAATGCTG
This sequence comes from Acetobacteraceae bacterium, assembly GCA_043742865.1. GTDB lineage: Bacteria > Pseudomonadota > Alphaproteobacteria > Acetobacterales > Acetobacteraceae > PALSA-911. The sequence continues at coordinate 2,278 of JAYTXR010000132.1, read as the reverse complement.
GGAGCGATGCTGAAAGCGCAATATTGCGTGAGTTTGCTTCAACCGAGCGGTAAATCGCTTCTGATGCGAATGCACTGGACGTCCACGCATAAACGGACCGTCCGCCCGTATCAGAAACGCTTCAATAGCCGATCTATATAATCAAGCTCCTGCTGCGGGCGGGTGCGGTCGGCGCCGCGGCGGCGGAGTTCTTCCTGGATCGCCTGGGCACGCTGGCGCTCGCGTTCGCCCGGCACCCGCACGTCGCCGCCGTCGTCCGCGCCGGCGGTGCCTTGGCCTTGTTGGCGGCCGAACGGATCGCGGTCGGCGCCGCGACGGGGGGAGAAGCCGGAGCGGCCGTGGGCGCCGCCGCGGTCGCGTGCGCCGGGTTCGCGCCCGGTCGCCTCGCCGTTCAGCTCGTCGCCATCACCGGCCGCCTCGCCGACGCCGATCTGGCCGGGGCCGAATTTCCTGGCCATGGTCTGGCCCATCTCGCGCCCGCCCTTCTGCAGCGCCGCGATCGCCCGTTGCGCGGCGGCGGCGGCGGCGGGGTCTGTGCCGTCGGCCAGCGCCTGTCCGGCGTCGCGCATGGCCGTGTCGGCTTCGGACAGGCTGGCCGGAACATCCCCGGTCAGATCGCCGAATTGCTGCATCAACTCGCCGAGCGCCCGGCGCAGGGCCAGTTGCACCCGCCGGTCGGCCTGGCGTTCGGAGCCACGGCTTTTTTCGTTTTGAGGATCCTGGCCTCGTTCCTGGGCATGATCGAGAAGGCCGCCCTGGCGCGCGATCATGTCCTGTACGGCGCCGACCTGTTTTTCGCCGCGCTGACGTTTCTCGGCGCGCGCCTGGGCGGATTTCTGGGCGGCCTGGGCATTCGCCGATTGGCCGTTCTTCAGCTGATCCAGCATCTGCTCCAATTCGGCCAGCTTCTGGCTGGCATCGTCCATTCGGCCCTCCTTGGCGGCCTCGCGCGCCGCTTCCGCCATCCGATCCAGATCCCGCGCGTCCATCTGCAGCGCCAGCGGGTCAATCTCCTCGCTGCCATCGCGTTTGGCCTGGTCCAGCAGCGCTTGCAGGCGGTTGCGAATGGCTTCTTCCAATTCCGCCAGTTTGCGGTCGAGTTCGGCAAATTTGGCCGGATCGGGCGCCTTCGCGGCCTGATCCAGCGCATCGCGCACGGCCTGGCGCGCGGTCTCCAGCGCGCGCGCGGTGCGGTCGACCTGGCCGTCCTCCAATTGCACCGCGAGCTCCCACAGCCGTTGCTGACCGGCCGGAACGGCGTCGGGCGAGGCGTCGCGCGCCAGCGTGGAATAGATGCCGGCGAGGTTCAAAAAGGCGCCGAGATCGCCCTCGAAGGCTTTTGGCGCGATCAGCATTTCGTCGAGCCCGGCCAGCGCCGGCTCGCGGTTCTGGAGGTGCAGCGTCAGGCCGCGGCGAAGCTCGATCAGCGCGCGGGCGAGCGGGTTCAGAAATTCTCGTTCCGGCAGCGTGAAGACGAGTTCGGCCGATTCTCCCCTCTGGCCCAGCGCATCGCTTGCGATCAGCTTGCCGCGCACCGTCAGCCCGGCCCAGGGATGCGCCGACAGGTCGCGCACCGTCACGCCCTGAACCACGACACTCTCGGCTTGCGCTGAACTGTCGCCCGGCAACGGCACGTCCAGTAGCAGCGCGGCCGGCGGGGGATCCACCCCCTCGTTCAGCACCAGCTCCGCCTGCAAGGCAACCACGCCGTAATCGTCCTCGGCGCGCCAGGGCAGGCGCAGCTGCGCTCCCCCCTTGAACCCACGGCTGGAAGGGCCGGGGCGATCGGTCCAGGCGACAATCGGGGGAGTATCGGCGCGCACCGTGAGGTTCCAGGCGGCGAGTTCCCCTCCATCGCGGCGAACCGACAGGCGGGCGTCGGCATGCAGCTCCTGTTCACCCTGGAAGCTGGATTTATCCAGCGCGCGGAGCGGGATTTCGCTGCGGTCGAGCCGCACGCTGCCAGGCGTTCCGTCCCCTCCTGTAAGGTTGACGGTCAGCCGCGCGCCGGCCGGAGCGGTGACCGCCGGCTGCCCCGGTTTCAGGAAGATCGGCGGCAGCCGCGTATAGGCGGGAGCCGTGATCCAAGCCTGAATTTCGACGCCGGGCACGACGGCCCCGTGCGGCCAGGCCGGGGTCAGCGCTTGAATCAGCCGGTCCGGTCCGGCCCGCCCGGCGATGGCGATGCAGGCCAGCAACGCCACCACCAGCCCGGCCCGCAGCGCGCGGCGATCCAGCGCAGCCAGGCCCGGCCGCGGCAGTCCGACGCGCAAATTAC
>JAYTXR010000131.1:0-16327 GCA_043742865.1 Acetobacteraceae bacterium | reverse complement strand
GCAGCACTGGCCGACATGCAGCGGCTTGACCATGGTGCCGAAATTGGCCTTCACGCCGGATGCGAACGAGGCGGCGATGGCCAGCGCCACCGCCAGCTTGGCTTCGTCCAGCCCGATCATGTGGCCGATCGCGGCGGCGGCGCCGAACACGCCCAGGGTCGCGGTTGGATGCCAGCCTTTGTCGTAATGGTGGAAATTCACCGCGCGGGCCAGCCGGATTTCGGTCTCGATCCCGACGACGTAGGACTGGATCAGCTGCGCGCCGGACAGGGCGCGCTGCTCCGCGATCGCGATCAGCGGCGACACCAGCGGCACCGATTGATGGCCGCCCATCGGCTGGCTGAAATCGTCGTAGTCCAGCGCATGCGATGCCACGCCGTTGACGAAGGCGGCGTCCAGCGCCGAGGTCTTGCGGCTGGTGCCGAACAGCGTGCACGGCCCGGGCGCATCGGCGATACCGGGCGTGACCAGCAGGTTCGTCGTGCACGCCTCCGCCGAGCCGGCCAGCGCCACGCCCAGCGTGTCGATGATGGCAATGCGCGCCACGGCGACCGCCTGCGGCGTCATCTGCGCCGGCCCGAACGCCCGGACGCGCTGCGCCAGGCGCTGTAGCAGGGTCCGATCGACTTCTGACGGGCTCACGCGCGCACTTCCTCGGTGACGACATCGCGGCTGTTCGATTGAAGCTGGGCGGCGGTGCGCCCGGCGATGCGGCCGAAGGTTGCACCGGAAACCAGACCGGTGCCGGCCGGATAGTTGTCGTAGAATAGGCCGCCGATCATCTCGCCGCAGGCCAGCAATCCCGGGATGGGCCGCCAATCCGTGCCGATCACCCGCGCATGCTCGTCCACCTTCAGCCCGCCGAACGTGAAGGTGATACCGCCGGTCGCGCTATAGGCAAGGAATGGCGGCTTTTCCAGTTTGGTCGCCCAGTTGGTCTTCTCGAGCGCCAGCCCGCTGGAGCTCAGGCCGTCTTTCTGCGACGGGTCGAACCCCTCGGAGGCATGTTTGGCGGCGGCGTTGTATTCCAGCAGCGTGCGCAGCGCCTGCTTCTTGTCGTCGATGTCCAGCTGTTCCACCAGTTCCTCTAGCGTTTCGGCAACGATCGGCTCGCTGGTCGAGTAGCGCGGCTCCAGCAGGTGCACGACCTGGGAGTCGAATATCTGATACGCCTTGGCGCCGGGTTCGGCCAGGATCGCCCGGCCGTATTTGGCGTAGGTGAACATCGCGCCGTCCTCGCCCTCATCAACGAAGCGGCGGCCCAGGCGATTGATCATGACACCGTACAGATAGCTCAGCCGGTTGCTGCGGTCGGTCAGCTCGCGCGGCGCGAAATTGCCCCAATCGGCGGAGATCGGGGTGGCGTGGCAGCCGCTCCACTGGCCCCAGGGCATGGCGCCGATCGCCAGCGCCATGCGCAGGCCGTCGCCCTGGTTATGGGGCGTGCCGCGTACTTTCGCCGCCCCCACCAGCGCCCCGATATGCTGCGTGCGCATCTGCACATTGGCCTCGAACCCGCCGCAGCCCAGCACGACCGCACGGCCGGCAATCTCGGTAATCCCCTCGTCGTCGCGCACCCGCACGCCGCTGGCATGGCCGCGGTCGTCCTGCAGGATGCCGATCACGCTGGCTCCGTAGCGCACCTCGATCCCCATCCGTTCGGCGGTGGCGAACCAGCTGCGCGACAGGCCGACGCCCTCATGCGCGGCTCGCACCACCAGGCCGCGCGCCCAGACGATGCGGTTGTCCTTGCGCACCCCGGTCAGCGTGATCGCCGGCTCCATCTCCACCCGGCCGACCCGGTTCATCCAGAACACGGTGTCCTTGGAATTATCCACCAGCACGCGCGACAGCACCGGATCGGTCTGCCCGGAGGTGACGCGCATCAGGTCGCCGTGGAAATCCTGGTTGGAATAAGGCTGGATGCCGGCGTAGAAATCCTCGTATTCATCCTCGACCCCCGGCAGCAGCGGGCCGATTTCGCGCGGGTCGTCGAACGCGAAGCGAAGCACGCCGCCGCTCCAATGGGTGTTGCCGCCGCGCATCTCGCGCGGCGCCTTTTCCAGCACCAGCACCCGCTCGGCGCCGTTTTCCCTGGCCGACACGGCGGCGGCCAGGGCGGCGTTGCCGGCGCCGACGACGATGACGTCATAGTTGCTCATGAAATTGTCTCCAAAAGGGGGGATGGGTTGGTGTCGTTGACCAGGCGGCAGTCATGGGCTGCAAAAATCAGGGTGGCCGGGCTGCCCGGCGCCAGCTCCTGACGCGAGAAGGCGCGGATTTGGGTGCCGCCGGCCTCGACGACATATTCGATGTGCGGACCCAGGTACATGCCGCTCAGCACGCGCCCGGTTAATCGGTTCAGCGCGGGGTCCGGTTCAGCGATCGCACACAGCTCCAGCCGGATCGCCTCCGGGCGAAGCAGGGCCAATTGCGGTCGGGTCCCGCCGGTATCGGAAACCGGATCGACCTTGATCGGCGTGCCGTCGGCCAGCTGCCATTGCCGCCCGGTGCGGCGCACCTGCAGAAAATTGGCGCTGCCGATAAAATCGGCGACGAAACGGTTCACCGGGCGATGGTACAGATCGCGCGGCGTGCCCTGCTGCACCACCCGGCCCGCCTCCATCACGATCACCCGGTCCGACATCGACAGCGCCTCGGTCTGATCATGGGTCACGTACAGTGCCGGCACCTTCAGTTCCCGCTGGATGCGGCTGATCTCCAGCCGGGTGCGGTCGCGCAGGCGCGCATCGAGGTTCGATAGCGGCTCGTCGAACAGCAGTACCTGCGGGCGTCCGGCGATGGCGCGGGCCAGCGCCACGCGCTGCTGCTGCCCGCCGGACAATTCCGCCGGCCGCCGGTCGGCCAGCTGGGTCATGCCGACGATGTCGAGCGCCCAGCCCACCGCCGCCCCGGTGTTGCGCTCGCGCTTCACGGTCAGTGGAAACGCCACGTTCTGCGCCACGGTCAGATGCGGCCAGATCGCATAGGACTGAAACACCATGCCTAGATCGCGCCGGTGCGGTGGCACGAACACGCCCGATTGCGCCTCCGACACCACGCGCCCGCCGATGGCGATCGAGCCTGCGTCCGGCGTATCGAGCCCGGCGATGCAGCGCAGGGTCGTGGTCTTGCCGCAGCCGCTCGGCCCCAGCAGGGTGACGAACTCGCCATCCGCCACGTCGAACGAGATCGCGTTGATGACGGTGGCGGTACCGTATGATTTGACCAGGCCGCGGACGGAAATGCCCAAAATTCTAACCCTTATCGCTGGCGCGCATGAATGTTTATCGCTGCCGCGCGCCGGGCATCGCCCAGAGCAGCAAGGACATCACCGCCAGCATCAGCAACATCGCCAGGATCGACAGCGCGCTGGCCAGCCCCCAGTTCGCCTGCTCGAAGAACTCCCAGATCGAGACCGACAGCACCGAGGTCGATGCGGTGAAGATCAGGATGGTCGCCGATATCTCCCGGAAGAATGCCATGAACAGCAGGAAGTAGCCGCTTTGCAGCGATGGCAGACTGAGCGGCAGCACGATGCGCCAGACCCCCGCCTGCCGGCTGGCGCCCGCGGTCCAGGCGGCTTCCTCCAGGCTGCGGTCCAGCTGCACGAACCGCGCGCCCGCGGTCTCGGTGGCGTAGGGCAGGAAGCGCGTGACATAGGCCAGCACGATCAAGGTCAGGGTGCCGTATAGCGGCACCGGCAGATAGGCATAGGCCCAGAGCAGGCCGAGGCCGAGCACGACGCCCGGCACGCCGAACGGCAGCAGCACCAGCAAATCCAGCACCTGGTACCCGGTCGGGCGCAGCCGCACCGTGAAGTAGCTGCACGCCGCCCCCAGCAGCACGCCAACCAGCGCGCCGCCGCCGGACACCAGCATGGTATTCAGGATCGCCTGCTGCGTGGCCTCCGAATTCCAGACATAGGCGTAGTTGCGCCAGGTGAACGCCGCTTCGAACGGGTTCGCGGTGAAGAATTTGATCAGCGATGTGTACAACAGGATCAGGCTTGGCAGCACCAGGCCCAGGACGATGTAGAAGCCGCAGAACAGGTTCACCGGCCAACGCCAGGCGCCGAGCGGAATGGGGGTGATCCGTCCGGCCTTGCCGGTGGTCACCACCGCCCGGCCGCCGCTTGCCAGGCGCCGCTGCAGTAAGATCGCCACCGCGGTGATGGCGGCCAGGGTCAGTCCGATGGCCGCAGCCAGGCCATACGCGGTCGGCGGAAAGCGGCATAACAGGTAGATCTGCGTCGCCAGCACCGTCACCCGGCCGGGCACGCCGATTAGCACCGGGATGCCGAATTGCTCCAGCGCCATCACCAGACACAGCAACGCGCTGGAGGCCATCGCATAGGACAGCATCGGCAAGGTGACCCGGCGCAGCATGGTCAGCGGCGATGCCCCCGCCGTGCGCGCGGCCTCCTCGTAGCTTGGGTCCATGCCCAGGATCGGACCTCGCATCGTCAGGTAGGCGAACGGGGTTTGGTGCAGCACCATCACGAAGACGATGCCGGTGACGCCGTAGATATCGACCGCCACATCTTCGATGCCCAACCCGTCGCGCAGCAGATCGTTGATCAGCCCGCCCGGCGAGCCGATGACGATCCAGGCCATCGCCAGGATGAACGAGGGGAAATAGAAACTCAAAGCCAGCATACCGGTCATCGCGGTGGACCAGCGGAAATCCGTCCGGTGGATAATCAGCGCCAGCGCGGTGCCGATCGCCATCGCGAACCCCGTGGTCAGACCGGCGACCTCCAGCGTCGTCAGCAAGGTCTCGACCACGCCGGGGGAGGCGAGGTTGGCCCAGTTTGCCAAGGTCCAGCTGCCCGGAAGCCCCGGCGGCGACGTCCGCAGACTGCCCAGTACCAGGGCTGCCACCGGGATCAGCGCCAGCAATGCAACGGCCGCGAACACGCCGACATAGATCGCGCCCAGCACGCTCCAACCCTCGCCACGAGGCTTTGCCACCGAGGCCAACCCGGTCTGGCGGCGATCCAGTGCCTGCATCGCGATCAGCGGATGCCAAAAGTCTGGCGCCAGGTCTCGATGGTCTTGTCCCGCTCCGGCCCCGATCCGATGGTCAGAGAGTCGACCGCATTGGACAGGGCGGAAGTTGGCGGCAGGAACTGCATCGGTGGCACGCCGGGGCGGGTGACGGGCAGACCGCCCTGCGCCTGCAGCACCGTCTGGCCCGGCCCGCTCAGCAGCCAGTTGACGAATACGCGCCCGGCGTTCGGATGCGGCGCCTTGGCGCTGACCAGCACATAGCCGTCATTGGTCGCGGTGCCGGATTTCGGATAGACGAAGCCGATCGGCGCCCCGTCCTGCAGGCCCGGCTCAATCGGCAGGTCGGCCAGCGTTCCGACCAGCGCGTCACCGCGCAGCACCGCCTGAAACACGCCGGCCGATCCCTCGAAGAACCGCACGTCGTTGGCGTTGAGCTTTTGCGCGGCGTCGGCAAGGCCATTCTTGGCCCACAGCGCCACCAGCCCTTGCACCGCGATCGACCGCCAGGGCGGGTCCATGGCGACCTTGCCCTTCCATTTCGGGTCCCATAGATCGGACCACTCGCGGGGCGCGTCAGCCGGTTTCACCCGTTGCTTGTTCCAGATGATCACGTTGCGCGAGGTGTGCACGGCGAACATCCTGTTGGCGTGGTTCGCCGCGGCCGGGTAGGCGGCCAGTTCCGGCGGCACCCATTCGGCGGCCCAGCCGTGTTGGTCGACGCCGGCGAACAGCGTGTCGTCGGGAAAGGTCAACATCACATCGGCGAGGTTTCGCCCGGCGTTGAACTCGGTCGAGAAACGCTCGATCAGCGGGGCGCTGCCCAGCCGCATCTGCTCGGTCCGGATGCCGGGATTGGCACGGCGGAACTCGGTCATCAGCTGCTCGATCCCCTGCGGGCGCATATTGTGGTAGAAGCTAACGACGGCTTCCTCGCGCGCGGCGGCCTGCACCGCCTGCCAATCTTCGGCCGCCCCCGCGCGATGCGGCAGAACGCCACCCAGCGCCATCAGGACCGCGAGCCGCATCATCGCCGTCCGGCGCGAAATTCCCAACCCGATCGGCGTGGATCCGGGGTTCCCAACAGGTTGGGCGAGGCTCTGTTGAATGCGGCTCATAATCCTGGTTCCTCAGTCATGACGCGGGCCCGCATGATGCGCGCCGACCTCGGTGCTGGCGGCCATGCTGGCCAGCCGCAAATCGTAGCCGCGCCGGACATGGCGCCGGGCTAGCGTTTCGGCTTCGGCCTCGTCGCGCCGGACGATCGCCGCCACGATGGCCTGATGCTCGGCCAATGCCTCGGGGATCCGGCCAAATGCGGCGAAGGTGGTCTGGCCCAGTAACGCGACCGAATCGTGCAGGCTTCGCAGGCTTTTCAGCAGGAAGCGATTCTGCGCCGCGCGGTAAATATTTTCGTGAAAGATCGTGTTGACCCGCGCATGCGCCTGCGGGTCGTCGGGGAGCTGGCGCTGCTGTTCCACCGTCGCCTGCAGGATGCGGATTTCGGTCGCGTCCGCGCCTCGGGCGGCGAGGGCGGCGGCGGTGCCCTCCAATCGTTCGCGCACGTCGTACAGCTCGGCCACCGCGCGCAAATCATGCTGCGCCACGGACAGGCCGCCGCCGGGCGCGTGCTGCAGCATTCCATCCGATTGCAGGCGCCGCAGCGCCTCGCGAACCGGGGTGCGGCTGACTTTCAGCCAGGCGGACAGGTCCAGCTCCGGCACGCGCTGTCCAGGGCCGAGCCTGCCATCCTGAATGGCATCGCGGATCGCGCGATAGGCCTGCTCGGCAAGTCCGCCAGACTGGCGCGATGCAAGCGGGCCTTGCGGGTCGGCGAGCAAAGGCGGAACCGCGGCGATAGCGTTGCTGGTGAAAATATCTTCCTCCCAAAAAGCGCGACGCGCTTCCTCTTTCGCATTTGTATAAGCGTGTATACAAGTATATACAAGATGACTTTGGCTTTGAGACTGGGGGAACACCGATGCCGCAATGCCGGCTGCGCGCCATTTTCATGCGGGGTGGCACCTCCAAGGCGCTGGTGCTGCACCGGGCCGACCTGCCCGCCGATCAGGCGGATTGGGCGCCGATCTTCCTGGCCGCGATGGGCTCGCCCGATCCGAACGGCCGCCAGCTCGATGGCATGGGCGGCGGCGTATCGTCTCTGTCGAAAATCTGCGTCGTCGGCCCCCCCAGCCGCGAAGATGCCGATGTGGACTACACGTTCGCCCAGATATCGGTCGGCTCGGCGCAGGCGGACTACTCGGCCAATTGCGGCAACATGTCCTCGGCGATCGGCCCGTTCGCGCTCGATGAGCGGTTGGTCCCGGTGCCGAACGGGGCGGAAGCAATGGTGCGGATCCACAACACCAATACCGGCAAGATCATCGTCTCGCGCTTTGCGGTGGAGAATGGCTGCGCGGCGGTGGAGGGCGAGCTGGTGCTGGATGGGGTCGGTGGCAGCGGTTCGCCGATCCGGCTGGATTTCCAGGACCCCGGCGGCGCGCGCACCGGCCGGCTGCTGCCGACCGGCCATGCCGCGGACAGGCTCGCCATTCCGGGAGTGGGGGAGATCGAGGTCAGTATGGTGGATGCCGCCAACCCTTGTGTCTTCATCGCGGCGGCCACGCTGGGCGCCACCGGGACCGAGCTGCCGCAGGCGCTGGAACAGGATACCGCGCTGCTGTCCCGGCTGGAGACAATCCGCTGTCACGCCTCGATCGCCATGGGCCTGACCGCGACGCTGGAGGAAGCGGCTGGGGTGCCTGGCGTGCCCAAGGTGGCGCTGGTGGCCGCACCCGCCATCGCCCCGACCCTGACCGGCCGGGTGCTGGCGCCGGATGAGATGGACATACTGGTACGGATGATTTCCATCGGCCAGCCGCATCGCGCGGTGCCATTGACCGGTGCGCTGTGCCTGGCGGCTGCCTGCCGGGTGCCGGGCAGCGTGCCGTACCGGCTGTTGGCGGAAGCGGCGCATAGCGGCACCGTGCGCATCGGCCATCCGTCCGGCGTGGTGCTGGTGGCAGCGGATGTCGAGACCGGCCAGGACGGGGTGCATATCCGTCATGCCACGGTGTACCGAACCGCCCGGCGATTATTTCAGGGCGAGGTGCTCTATCGCTCGCCGGCGATGCTGCAGCGGGCCGCGCAATGACCGGGGAAATTGCTCCGGGCACGCTGACGCGCGGCTTCACCGATTTGCTTTCGGCCTGGTTGCCGGACGGGTTGGCAGACAACGCGGCGTTGGAGGCGCGATGCCGCCTGCTGCTGCTGGACGGGCTGGCGGTGGCGGCCGCCGGGGCCGGGGAGCCGGGCCCCTCGAAGCTGGCGCAATTGGCCAGGAACGACTCGCCGACCGGTCCGGCAAAGGTGATCGGCAAGGGGTTTTCGACGACGGTTGTCCAGGCCGCCCGGATCAACGGCATGGCGATGCATGTGCTGGATTTCGAGCCGATGTGGAATCCGCCGAACCACGCGCTGTCGCCGTTGCTGCCGGCGCTGCTGGCGCTGGCGGAGTTGCGCGAGCGCGACGGCGCCGGCCCGCAGGGGCGGGCCATGCTGCGGGCGATCGCCAAAGGCGTGGAGGCACAGGGTCGGCTGCGTCTGGCATCGGGACAGCTCGAGCCGGCGAAGCTGTCGATGCATCCGCCGGGGTCGGTCGGGCCGCTGGCGGCGGCTTTGGCGTGCGGCGATCTGCTGGGATTGTCCGGCGCGGAACTGTCGGCCGCGGTAGGCATCGCCGCGTCCCGCTGTGGCGGCCTGTTGGCGAATGTCGGATCGATGACCAAGGCGCTGCATTGCGGTGACGCCGCGGCGAACGGGGTGGAATCCGCGATGCTGGCCGCCGCCGGGTTCACCGCCAACCCCGACGCGCTGGGCGGCGCGCGGGGCTGGGGCGCCTCGCTGTTCGGGCCGGGCTTCGATCCGCAGCCGTTGCTCCGCCCGCTCGAAACACCGCGGGCGCTGGACCCCGGCCCGGCCTGGAAGTTGTTCCCGTCCCAGTTCGCCACCCATTTCGCCATTACCGCGGCCCTGGAGGCTCGCGAGGCGGCCGGCGCCGGGGAACTGACCGATCGAGAACTGGCCAACCGCATCCGCAGCGTCGAGCTGCGGACGCCGGCCATGCCCTATATCGACCGGCCTCGTCCCGAGTCCGGCCTCGATGGCAAGTTCTCGTGGCAGTACACCGCGGCTGTGGCGCTGCTGGACGGCCGGATCGACCCCGCCAGTTTCACCGATGCCCGCCGTTTCGCGGCCGACGTCGTCGCCCTGCTGGACCGAACCGTGCTGATCAACGATCCTGCGATCTCTGGCCGGTTCGACCGGATGTATGTCGAGATCACGGTGGCACTTGAGGATGGAACGACGATCATGCGGCGCTGCGATGCCCCATTGGGCAGCTGGACCCGCCCGGTGCCCCCCGAACGGGTCCGGACGAAGGCTCTGGGATTGCTGACCGATGCCGTTGGTGCCGCTGCTGCCTCCGTGGTCGACGGCGTCCTCGCGGCGTCGGGTGACTTCGCCGTGCGAGAGTTGATGGCGGCCCTATAAAGAAGGATGTCGTACGCATGAAACCAATCTGTCGTGTTGGCGCCGGGGCCGGGTTCGCCGGGGACCGGGTGGACCCCGCGGTGGCGCTGGCCGCGTCCGGCCAGGTGGATGCGATCGGGCTGGAATGCCTCGCCGAGCGCACACTGGTCTCCGCCCTGAACGCCCGCGCCGCGCATCCCGATGGCGGTGCCGATCCTCGGTTGCGACGCCGGTTGACGCCGCTGATCCCGGTAGCCGCCGATCGGGGTTGCCGCATCATCTCCAATCTCGGTGCCGCCAACCCCGAAGCGGCGGCGCGCGCCACCGCCGCCCTGGCCCGCGAACTGGGCCGACCCGGCCTGCGGGTCGCCGCCCTGCTGGGCGACGATGTCGCGCATCTGGTGGAGCAGACGGCGTGGGATCAGCCGATCGAAGGCCGGCTGCTGGGCGCGCACGCCTATCTCGGATCGGACGGTATGTCCGAAGCGCTGGCGGCGGGTGCCGATATCGTGCTGGCCGGCCGGGTGGCGGATTCCGCCCTGTTTGCGGCTCCCGTTCTCGCCGCCTCTCCGAGGGTGGCATGGGATTCCGACCTGCCGTTGCTGGCCGGCGCGCTGACGGTCGGCCATCTGCTGGAATGCACCGGCCAGCTCACCGGCGGCAATTTCGACCCGCCGGGCGGTGGCGGGCTGGACGCCGCCGCGTTGGCCGGGCTCGGCTATCCGCTGGCCAATGTCATGCCCGATGGCAGCGCCGAGCTGTGCCTGCTGGAACAGGCGCCGGGCTGGCTGGACCGCATGACCTGCACCTTGCAACTTTTGTATGAGGTGCATGACCCGTCCCGCTACATCACCCCGGACGCGGTGGTCGATTTCAGCGGCATCCGGTTCGAGCAAATCGGCCGCAACCGCGTGCGCATGACCGGCGCGCGCGCGATGGGGCGTCCGCCCACGCTGAAGGTGATTGCCTTCGTCGAGCGCCGCGGCGTCATCGCCGATGTCGAGATCGGCTTTGCTGGACACGGCGCGATGACCCGGGCGCAATGCGCCGCGGATGTCTTGCGGCTGCGGCTGCAAGGCTGGGCGGAGGCGGATCTGACGATCGACCTGGTGGGCGTGAACTCCATTCTCGGCGCCGGCTCCGCACCCGCCAACGCGGCCCCGGCGGAGCTGCGCGTGCATGTTTCCGCCCGCTGCGAGGATGCCGCGGCGGCGCAGGAAATCGAGGACGAGGTTTACGCGCTGACCCTGTCCGGTCCGGCCGGTGGGGCGGGCGTTCGTTCCGAGCGGCGGGCACGGATCGAAACCGTGAGCGGACTGGTCGCGCGCGAGTTGGTGCCGTGGTCGCTGGTATGGCAAACATCGTAAGGGGGATTGGCCAATGAGGGTCGGAGACATCTGCGCCGGGCGGTCCGGCGACAAGGGCGACATGCTCGACCTGACACTGGTCGCCCGCGACGACGAGGGCTACCGCGCGATCGAAACAATCCTCACCGAGGATTTCGTCCGCCGCGCGCTGAACCGCGTGATCCCCGGCGAGGTGCGCCGCTATGCGGTACCGGGCCTGCTGGCGCTGAAATTCGTCGCCCCGACGGCGTTGCCGGGCGGCATCTATGCCACGCTGCATGCCGGGCTGCATTGGCAGAAGGCGGCGATCTGGCTGTTGCTCGATCTTGAAATCGAGCCGGCGGTGTGAGGGGAGACGCAACGCCATGGCTGATTATGCGCCACTGACCCTGCACGTGCCGGAACCCGCGGTCCGGCCTGGCGGCACGCCGGATTTTTCCAGCGTCCGGATCCCCCATGCGGGATCGGTTGCGCGCCCGCCGGTCGATGCGGACCCGGAAACGATCCGCGACTTGGCCTATTCGATCATCCGAGTGCTCGATCGCGACGGCGAGGCGGTCGGTCCGTGGGCCGGGCTGCTGAGCGACGAGGAGTTGCGCGAGGGCCTGCGCCACATGATGATCCTGCGTGCCTTCGACGCCCGGATGGTGATGGCGCAGCGGCAGGGCAAGACATCGTTCTACATGCAGCACATGGGCGAGGAGGCGGTCAGCTGCGCGTTTCGTCGCGCCTTGCTGCCCGGCGACATGAACTTTCCGACCTATCGTCAGGCCGGCTTGCTGATCGCCGCCGGGCATTCGCTGGAAGCCATGATGTGCCAGATCTATTCGAACGAGAAAGATCCGCTGAAAGGCCGACAGATGCCGGTGATGTATTCGTCCAAGCAGGACGGCTTCTTCTCGCTGTCGGGAAATCTGGCGACGCAATACATCCAGGCGGTCGGCTGGGCCATGGCATCGGCGATCCAGAACGATACCAAGATCGCTGTCGGATGGATCGGCGATGGCGCGACCGCCGAGTCTGACTTTCACGCCGCCCTGGTGTTCGCCTCCACCTACCGCGCTCCGGTGGTGTTGAACATCGTCAACAATCAATGGGCGATTTCCACCTTCCAGGGTATCGCCCGCGGTGGCTCCGGCACTTTCGCCGCCCGTGGCCTCGGTTTCGGCATCGCCGCCTTGCGGGTCGATGGCAACGACTATCTGGCGGTGCATGCGGTGGCGGCGTGGGCCGCCGAGCGGGCGCGGCGCAATCTCGGCCCGACCCTGATCGAGCATGTCACCTATCGGGTCGGCGCGCATTCCACCTCCGATGATCCAGCTGCCTATCGCCCGAAAGCCGAGTCCGATGCCTGGCCGCTCGGCGACCCGGTGATGCGGCTCAAAAACCACCTGATCGCCACCGGCGCCTGGTCCGACGAGCGCCATAAACAGGCCGAAGCCGAGGTCCTCGATACGGTGATCGCCGCACAGAAGGCGGCCGAAAGCCACGGCACGCTGCATGCCGGCGGCCAGCCCTCGGTGCGCGACATGTTCGAGGATGTCTATGCCGAAATGCCGCCCCATCTGCGCCGGCAGCGCCAGCAGGCGGGGGTCTGACATGGCCCGCAAAACCATGATCGAAGCGGTCCGGGACGCCATGGACGTGATGATGGGCCGCGACGCCAATGTGGTGGTGTTCGGCGAGGATGTGGGGTTTTTCGGCGGCGTGTTTCGCGCCACCCAGGGCCTGCAGGCGAAATATGGCAGCAGCCGCTGTTTCGATACCCCGATCAACGAATCGGGCATCGTCGGCGCCGCGGTCGGCATGGCGGCCTATGGGCTTCGCCCCTGCGTCGAGATCCAGTTCGCCGACTACATGTATCCGGCCTACGACCAGATCGTTTCCGAGGCCGCGCGGCTGCGCTATCGTTCCAACGGCCAGTTCACCTGCCCGCTGGTGGTGCGCATGCCGACTGGCGGCGGCATCTCCGGCGGCCAGACCCATAGCCAGAGCCCGGAGGCGCTGTTCACCCATGTCGCCGGCCTCAAGACCGTGGTGCCGTCGAACCCCGGGGATGCCAAGGGGCTGCTGATCGCGGCGATCGAGGATCCCGATCCGGTGATCTTCCTGGAGCCCAAGCGGCTCTATAACGGCCCGTTCGACGGTCATCACGACCGGCCCGTCACCCCCTGGTCGAAACACGAGCTCGGCGAGGTTCCGGACGGTTATTACACCGTGCCGCTCGGGAAGGCCGCCATTCGTCGGCAGGGGGCGGCGCTGACCGTGCTCGCCTATGGCACGATGGTCCATGTCGGGCTGGCGGCGGTTGCCGAAACCGGGATCGATGCGGAAGTCATCGACCTGCGCACGCTGGTGCCGCTCGATCTGGAAACAATCGAGACATCGGTCCGCAAGACCGGCAGATGCGTCATCATCCACGAGGCGACGCGGACCTCCGGGTTCGGCGCGGAGCTGTCCGCGCTGGTGCAGGAGACCTGCTTTTACCATTTGGAAACACCGATCCGGCGCGTCACCGGCTGGGATACGCCATATCCCCATGCGCAGGAATGGGATTACTTCCCCGGCCCGGCCCGGGTCGGCCGCGCGCTGCTCGAAACCATGGCGGCCTGAGATGGCCGAGTATGTCATCCGGATGCCAGATGTCGGCGAGGGTGTCGCCGAGGCCGAACTGGTCGAGTGGCACGTCAAGATCGGCGACCGGATCCGCGAGGATGCCATCCTGGCGGCGGTGATGACCGACAAGGCGACCGTGGAAATCCCCTCGCCGGTCGATGGCGAGATTGTCTGGCTGGGCGGCGAAATCGGCGATGTGCTCGCCGTGGGGTCCGATCTGGTCCGCCTGAAGATTCAGGGTGAAGACAACGCTGTCCGCGCCACGGGCGCACCGGTTGCACCGGTAAGGAAAATTCCCGCGGCCGAAACGGTGCCGTCCGCGCCGTTGGCAAAACCGGCGATCGGCGATTCGGCCTCGGCGGTCACCGCCCCGTTCCGGCCATCGGCGAGCGGTGGCCCCCCCCGCCGCGAAGGGGAAAAGCCGCTGGCCGCGCCGGCGGTTCGCCTGCGGGCGCGCGAGGCCGGGGTGGATTTGCGGCAGGTCCGTGGCACCGGCCCTGCCGGGCGCATCCTGCATGAGGATCTGGATGCTTTCCTGGCGCAGGGACCGGGGCTGGCGAGCGCGGCCCGGTTGCAGCCGAGGAGCGGCGTGCACGACATTAAAATCGTCGGATTGCGCCGGCGGATCGCCGATAAAATGGCGATATCGCACACCCGCATTGCCCACATCACCTATGTCGAGGAGGTCGATGTCACGGGGATCGAGGAACTTCGGGCGACGCTGAACAAAACCAAAAATCCTGACCAACCCAGGTTGACGCTGCTGCCCTTCCTGATGCGCGCCATGGTGCGCGCAATTGCCGAGCAGCCCAGGCTGAACGCGCTGTTCGACGACGAGGCCGGTATCGTGCACCAGCACGAAGGCGTGCATATCGGCATCGCCGCACAGACCCCGGCAGGCCTGATGGTGCCGGTGGTCCGCCATGCCGAGGCGCTCGATCTCTGGGGCTGTGCGGCGGAGGTGAACCGGCTTGCCGAGGCCGCGAAGAACGGCACCGCCACGCGGGAGGAATTGAGCGGCTCGACGATCACCATCACCTCGCTTGGCGCCATGGGCGGCGTGGTGACGACGCCGATCATCAACCATCCGGAGGTGGCGATCATCGGCGTCAACAAGATGATGATGCGTCCGGTCTGGGACGGCTCGGCGTTCGCTCCCCGTCAGATGATGAATCTTTCGTCGAGCTTCGATCACCGCGTGGTCGATGGTTTCGACGCCGCGGTCTTCGTCCAACGCATCAGGACGTTGCTGGAAACTCCAGCACTGATCTTTATGGAAGGCTGAAGCGGTGAAAGATATTTCGTGCAGACTGCTGGTGATCGGCGCCGGCCCGGGCGGCTATGTTTGTGCGATGCGCGCCGGCCAGCTCGGCGTCGACACCGTGCTGGTCGAAGCGGGCAAGCCTGGCGGAACCTGCCTCAATGTCGGCTGCATTCCCTCCAAGGCGCTGATCCATGCGGCCGACGAGTTCGACAAGATCGTGCGGATCGCGACGGGCTCCAGCCCGCTCGGCATTTCCGCCGGCAAGCCTGAACTCGATCTGGCCAAAACAATGTTGTGGAAGGACGCCATCGTCGGTCGCCTCAACAGTGGCGTTGCCGGATTGTTGAAGCGGGCAGGGGTCAAGACCGTCGAGGGCTGGGCACGATTTCGCGACGGCAAGACCGTCGAGGTGGAAACCGAGATCGGCCTGCAGGTGATCCGGGCCGAACAGGTGGTGATCGCCACCGGCTCGGCGCCGATCGAACTGCCGTTCCTGCCATTCGCCGGCATGGTGATCTCCTCGGAGCAGGCCCTGGCGCTGATCGAGGTGCCGGGCAAACTGGTTGTTGTGGGGGGCGGTTATATCGGGCTGGAGCTGGGGACCGCGTTCGCCAAAATGGGCGCCGCGGTAACCATCGTCGAAGCCGAATCCCGCATCCTGGCGCAATACGATTCCGAGCTGACCCGCCCGGTCGTCAGGCGGCTGCGCGAACTCGGGATCGAGGTGTTGACCGGCGCGCGGGCGAAAGGGCTCGCCGCCGGCGGCGCGGCCCTGGCGGTGGAAGCGGCGGATGGGCAGCTATCAACGCTTCCGGCCGATCGGATACTGGTCACGGTCGGCCGCCGGCCGGTGACCGCGGGCTGGGGCCTGGAGGCGATCGACCTCGATATGGACGGCAGGTTTATCCGCATCGATGACCAGTGCCGCACCTCGATGCGCGGCATCTACGCGATCGGCGACGTGACCGGCGAGCCGATGCTGGCCCACCGGGCCACGGCGCAAGGCGAGATGGTGGCCGAGATCGTTGCCGGCAAACAACGGGCCTGGGACAAGCTGTGTATTCCGGCCGTCTGCTTCACCGATCCGGAGATCGTCACCGCCGGATTGTCACCTGACGCGGCCCGCGCGGCCGGCATCGAATTCAAAACCGGATTGTTTCCTTTCCAGGCGAACGGCCGCGCCATGACCTTGGAGCAGGATGCCGGCTTCATCCGCGTGATCGCCAGGGCGGATAATCATCTGCTGCTCGGCATTCAGGCCGTCGGTGCGGGGATCGCGGAATTATCCGCTGGCTTCAGCCTGGCGCTCGAGATGGGCGCGCGGCTCGAGGATATCGCCGGAACGATCCACGCGCACCCGACCCAAAGTGAGAGTTTTCTGGAGAGCGCGCTTCAGGCCCTGGGGCATCCGTTGCACATCTAGGCTGGCTGATCAGCGGTTCAGGGTAATCGGGGGAAGGAAGTAATACCACCCGTCTTAATTCCTGACTCCATGGGGGTTCCCAAAGTGCGCCGGGCTTGATTCCCTAGCGTTGCGGCCGATTCGCGGCGTTGGGAGCTCA
>JAYTXR010000130.1:0-6181 GCA_043742865.1 Acetobacteraceae bacterium | reverse complement strand
GTCCGGCCAGACGCTGGGCCATCGCGGCATAGGCCTCCACCTCCACGCCGTAGACGGCGATGCCCGGCTTGATCGCCTTGGCCGCGACCAGGCAGCCGGCGAGCAGTCCGCCGCCGCCGACCGGGATCACCAGCGCGTCGAGATCCGGGAAATCCGCCAGGAATTCCAGCGCCAACGTGCCCTGGCCGGCCATGATCGCGGGATCGTCATAGGGGTGGATAAACACCCATCCGCGCTGCTCGGCCAGCTCATGGGCGTGGGCGGCGGCTTCGGCCAGGGTTTCGCCGTGCAGCACCACCTGCGCGCCCCAGCCGGCGGTGCGGATGACCTTGGTCGACGGGGTGAATTTCGGCATCACGATGGTCGCGGCAATGCCCAGCAGGCTGGCATGACGGGCAACCGCCTGGGCGTGGTTGCCGGCCGACATGGCCACCACGCCGGCACTACGCTCGCCCTCGGTCAGCATCGCCAGCCGGTTGGCGGCCCCGCGTTCCTTGAACGCGCCCGTCGCCTGCAGGTTCTCCAGTTTCAGCACCACATCCGCGCCCGTTGCGTGGGAAACCGCGGCCGAGGGCACCGAAGGCGTGCGGATCACCTTCCCGGCAATGCGTCGGGCGGCGTCCTCCACATCCACAAGCTGGATCATATCAAGCTGACCATTGGCGGCGTTCAGATGAATTTTACGCCGAGGATCTCATAATTCCGGTCCCCGCCGGGGGCCGGCACCGACACGGTGTCGCCGATCTTCTTGCCGATCAGCGCCTTCGACAGCGGCGAGGAGATCGACAGCCGCTGGTGCTTGATGTCGGCCTCGTGCACGCCAACGATCTGGTAGGTGGCCTCTTTTTCGGTCTCCTCGTCCACCAGCCAGACATGTGCGCCGAATTTCACCGTGTCGCCGGACAGGCTGGAGGGGTCGATCACCTCGGCGGCGGAGACGATCTCCTCCAGTTCTTGGATGCGGCCTTCGATGAACGACTGGCGATCGCGCGCGGCATGGTATTCGGCGTTTTCGCTGAGGTCGCCATGGCTGCGCGCCTCGGCGATCGCGCGGATCACGTCCGGGCGCTCCTTGGATTTCAGGGTCCGGAGCTCGTCCTCCAGCCGCAGCAGGCCGGGGGCGGTCATTGGGAACTTCTGCAAGGCAAGGTCCTATCGTGATGGCAGGATTTTAGAATACGCTGATACTAAACAAACGCGCCGCGGCCGGGAGGCGCCCCGGCTGCGACGGCGTTCAGTACGATCCACGAAAATACGACTGAAGCGGCGCGACTTCAAGCGTTCCGGCCTTCAGCGCGGCGATGGCGTGCACGGCGGCCCGCGCGCCGGCGATCGTGGTGTAATGCGGCACGCCATGGGTCAGCGCGCTGCGGCGGATGGCGAAGCTGTCGGCGACCGATTGCGGACCCGATGCGGTGTTGATCACCAGCTGCACCTCGCCGGAGCGGATCGCGTCCACGCAATGCGGCCGGCCCTCCAGCACCTTGTTCACCGAGGTCACCGTGAACCCGGCCTCGCGGATGCGCGCAGCGGTGCCGCGCGTGGCCAAAATGGAGAAACCCATCTCGGTCAGCCGGCGGGCAATGCCGGGCAGACCCTTCTTGTCGGCGTCCTTGACCGACAAGAAAACCTGCCCGCAAGCCGGCAGATGCACGCTGGCGCCGAGCTGGGCCTTGGCGAAAGCCCGCTCGAAACTGGAATCCAGGCCCATCACCTCGCCGGTGGATTTCATCTCGGGCCCCAGGATGGTGTCCACTTCCGGGAAGCGGGCGAACGGGAACACCGCCTCCTTCACCGCCACATGCGGCGCGATGGCGTCGTCATCGAGGTTGAAATCGGACAATTTGGCCCCGGCCATCACGCGCGCGCCGATCTTGGCCACCGGGACCCCGGTGGCCTTGGCGACGAACGGCACCGTGCGGCTGGCGCGCGGGTTCACCTCCAGCACATAGATCACGTCGTCCTTGACCGCGAACTGCACGTTCATCAGCCCGACTACGCCGAGCGCCTTGGCCATCGCCTCGGTTTCGGCCTTCAGCTCGGTGATCGTGGACGGCGACAGCGAATAGGGCGGCAGCGAGCAGGCGGAATCGCCGCTATGGATGCCGGCCTCCTCGATATGCTCCATCACCCCGGCGACATAGACGGTCTGCCCATCGGAGATGCAATCGACATCGACCTCGATCGCGTCGTTCAGATAATGGTCGACCAGCACCGGATTTTCCGCCGAAGGACGCACCGCTTCGCGCATGTAGCGGTGCAGCCCGGACCGGTCATAGACGATCTCCATGGCCCGGCCGCCGAGCACGTAGCTGGGGCGGATCACCACCGGATAGGTGACGCGGTCGGCGATGGTTTCCGCTTCTTCGACCGAGCGGGCGGTGCCGGCTTCCGGTTGCAGCAATCCCAGGCCATGAAGCAATTGCTGAAACCGCTCGCGGTCCTCGGCGATGTCGATCGCATCGGCCGAGGTGCCGAGGATCGGGATATTGGCCTTCGACAGAGCCTGCGACAGCTTCAGCGGCGTCTGGCCGCCATATTGCACGATGCAGCCGAGCAGGGTGCCGTTCGATTGCTCGCGCCGGATCAGCGCGATCACGTCCTCGGCGGTCAGCGGTTCGAAATACAGCCGGTCGGAGGTGTCGTAATCGGTGCTGACGGTTTCGGGGTTGCAGTTGACCATGATGGTCTCGAACCCGGCCTCGCGCAGCGCATAGGCGGCGTGCACGCAGCAATAGTCGAATTCGATGCCCTGGCCGATCCGGTTCGGCCCGCCGCCCAGAATAATGATTTTTTGGCGATCGGTGGGTTCGGCTTCGCAGACCGGGGTGCCGAAGCCGCCCTCGTACGTGGAATACATATAGGGCGTGGTGGAGGCGAATTCCCCTGCGCAGGTGTCGATGCGCTTATAGACCGGCATTACGCCAAGATTTTCCCGCAATTCGGCGATTTCGGTCTCCGGACGGCCGGTGAGCGTGGATAGCTGGTGGTCGGAAAAACCCAATGCCTTCAGCCGGCGCAGCGCGCCCGCATCGGTCGGCAGACCATGGGCTTGCACCTCCCGCTCGGCATCGACGATGCGGCCGAGTTCGCGGATGAACCAGGGGTCGAATTTGCTGGCGGCGTGGATGTCCTCGACCGACAGTCCGGCCCGCAGCGCCTGCGCGGCCATCAGCAGCCGGTCGGGTTTTGGCTGCGACAGGGCGGCGCGGAACGCATCCGCTCCGCCATCGCCCGGCGGCTCGACCGGATCGACGCCGAAAAACCCGGTTTCCAGACTGCGATAGGCTTTTTGCAATGCCTCGCAGAAACTGCGGCCGATCGCCATGGCTTCGCCGACCGATTTCATGCTGGTCGACAGCAGCGCCGGCGTGCCGGGGAATTTCTCGAACGTGAAGCGCGGGATTTTCACCACCACGTAGTCGATGGTCGGCTCGAAGCTGGCCGGGGTCGTGCGGAGCACGCCATCGACAAACTGTGTGGTGATGTCGTTGGCAAGTTCATCGAGCGTGTAGCCGACCGCCAGCTTGGCGGCGATTTTCGCGATCGGAAACCCGGTCGCCTTGGACGCCAGCGCGGAGGACCGCGACACGCGAGGGTTCATCTCGATCACCACCAGCCGCCCGTCGGCCGGGTTGACCGCAAACTGCACGTTCGAGCCGCCGGTATCGACGCCGATCTTGCGCAGGCAGGCAATCGAGGCGTCGCGCATGATCTGGTATTCTTTATCGGTCAGCGTCAGCGCGGGCGCGACGGTCACCGAGTCGCCTGTGTGGATTCCCATCGGATCGACGTTCTCGATGGCACAAATAATGATACAGTTATCCGCGCTGTCGCGGACCACCTCCATCTCGTATTCCTTCCACCCGAGCACGCTTTCCTCGATCAGCACTTCGGTGGTGGGGGATGCCTCCAGCCCGCCGGCGACGATCTGCTCGAATTCTTCGCGGTTGTAGGCGATGCCGCCGCCGGTTCCGCCGAGGGTGAAGCTGGGGCGGATCACCGCGGGCAGGCCGATCACGGCAAGCGCCTCGCGGGCTTCGTCCAGGGTGCGGGCGATCTGCGATTTCGGGCTTTCGATGCCGATCTCGGCCATCGCGTCGCGGAATTTGAGCCGATCCTCGGCCCGGTCGATGACTTCCGCTTTTGCGCCGATCAGTTCCACGCCGTGCCTTGCGAGCGCACCAGACGCGTGCAGCTGCATGGCGGTGTTCAGCGCCGTCTGCCCCCCCATGGTCGCCAGCAGCGCGTCGGGTTTTTCCCGGATGATGATCTTCTCGACCATTTCCGGGGTGATCGGCTCGATATAGGTGGCGTCCGCCAGGCCTGGATCGGTCATGATCGTGGCTGGGTTGGAGTTGACCAGAATGACGCGAAATCCCTCGGCCCGCAGCGCCTTGCAGGCCTGGGCGCCGGAATAGTCGAACTCGCAGGCCTGGCCTATGACGATGGGGCCGGCGCCGATGATCAGGATCGATTGTATGTCGGTGCGGCGGGGCATCAATGGGCTCCGTGGGTTTGCAGCAGGGCGCGCGCGGCGACGCCTTGCGGGGTCAGTTCCAGCCGCCAATGGCAGTGCAGGGCGCCTTCAGGCAGTCGGACCGGCTCGCGGATCAGGCCTTCACGCAGGCACGCAGCGACCGCTTCATACAGAGCCGTGTCGGGAAGAGCCTGGCCGGTCAGTTCCTGGATGCGCGCGATGCCGGCTTCCGCGTTCGTCTCGGTGACGAGATGCCGAAACCCGGTCCGCAGCAGCAGGTCAATGGGATACCGGGGGGTCATTCAAACCCGCTGCTCGATCATCGCGACAAACCGATGGAACAGATAATGGCTGTCGCTCGGTCCGGGGCTGGCCTCGGGGTGATATTGCACGGAAAACGCCGGCTGGTCGATGCAGGTCAGGCCTTCGTTGCTGCCGTCGAACAGGCTGGTGTGGGACGCGACCACGCTGGCCGGCAACGAACCGGCATCCACCGCGAAACCATGGTTCTGCGCGGTGATCTCCACCTTGCCGGTCGCAAGATCCTTCACCGGCTGATTGGCGCCGCGATGGCCCCGCGCCAGCTTGTAGGTGCTCCCGCCCAGCGCCAGCGCCAGCAATTGATGACCCAGGCAGATGCCGAACAGCGGCACCCCGGCTGCCAGCACACCCTGGATCGCCGGCACCGCATACTCGGCGGTGGCGGCCGGATCGCCGGGGCCATTGGACAGGAAAACACCATCGGGACGATGGCGCAGGATATCCTCGGCGCTGGCGGTCGCCGGCACCACGGTCACCCTGCAGCCGGCCGAGGCCAGGCAGCGGAGAATATTGCGCTTGGCGCCGTAATCGACCGCGACGACATGGTGCTTCGGCGCGGTCTGCCGAGCCGTGCCGGCGCCCCAGGCCCATTGCATCTCGTCCCAGCTATAGGACTGCGTGCAGGATACGGATTTTGCCAGATCCATCCCCTCCAGCCCCGGCCACGCTGCTGCCTGGGCGGCCAGGGCGGCGACGTCGAAGCGTCCGTCGGCCGGGAAGCTCAGCACCGCGGAGGGCGCGCCGCCGTCGCGGATGCGGATTGTCAGCGCGCGGGTGTCGACGCCGCCGATGCCGGTCTTGCCCTGCCCGCGCAGCCAGGCATCCAGCGTCTGGGATGACCGCCAGTTGGACGGCTCGGTGATGTCCTGCTTCACCACCAGGCCGCGCGCGGCGATCGTGGCGGCCTCGATATCCTCGGCATTGATCCCGGTATTGCCGATATGCGGGAAGGTGAAGCTGATGATCTGCCCGGCATAGGACGGGTCGGTCATGGTTTCCTGATAACCGGTCATGCCGGTGTTAAAGCATAATTCCCCCACCGGGACCGGCGTGCCGGTGGCGGCGCCGAATCCGCGCCCCCAGAACACCGCGCCGTCGGCCAGGACCAGTGCGGCCGTCGCGCCCATGGGCATGGAAACATCGCTCGGGACAAGGTTCGGCTGTGGCATGGGGGGGCTCATTGGTTTGGCCGGGGCGCCAGCGACATCGGCGAAGGACAGGCCGGTCGCGGCGATCAGGGCCGGCCAGTGCCGGGCGGGGATGGAGCCGGACTGGCGCCATTTGCGGACCGCCTCGGTCCCCACGCCCGTTAGCCGGGCGGCAGCCTCGGCGCCGCCCAGCCGCTCGATCATCTGTTGCACGGGAATGGTCATGATGAAA
>JAYTXR010000129.1:0-24230 GCA_043742865.1 Acetobacteraceae bacterium | reverse complement strand
GCGCCGGAGGTCAGATGCCGCGCGCCCAGACCGCGATCCAGCACGTCGGCGACGAATTGTTCCGCCGTCATCCGGCTGAATTCGGCATCGAACGGCAGCTCGTACAGAACGCTTACATGGTTGGCCGCCAGCGCCTCGGCCCGCTCGGCCGACAGGGTCAGCCGGAACGGCGGGTCGTCGGGGCGGAACAGCTCGCGCGGATGCGGCTCGAAGGTCAGCACCGCCAGCCGGGCGTCGGGCCTTGCGGCATGGGCGGCGCGCAGCAGGTGGGCATGGCCCAGATGCACCCCGTCGAAATTGCCCAGCGCGATGGTGGCGCCGCGCGCGCCTTCAGGCAGGTCCTGCCAGCTGCGGTAAATTTTCACCCGGTGTTCTTGCGGGAAGCCGGGCGATTTATCAACCGGACCCATCCTGGGGTAGTCGATCCAGACGCTTCTTCAGGAAAACCCGGCCATGCCCCGGCGGATAATCCTCGATCTCGCCGAATACGGAAAATCCCAGTTTCTGGTAGAAGCCGCGCGCCTGGAAGCTAAAAGTATCGAGCCAGATGCCATGGCAGCCGCGCTCGCGGGCCACCGCCTCGGCCCGGCGCAGCAGTCGCGTACCCAGGCCGGCATTGCGCAGCCGCTCGGGCAGATAGACCAGGCCGATATGCATCCAGCCATACCAGGACCAGCCGATCACCCCGCCCTCGATGGCCCCACCCTCGATGGCCCCGTCTGGTGGCGAACGCAGCAGCAGGCTCCATGGGCGGACGTTCTCCGGCCCGGCCCGGCCCCGGTTGAACGCGCCGAGCAGGGCAAGCATGGCCTGCTCATCGGCGGCGGTGACCTGCTCGGTCTCGGTCGCGCCGGGGATGTCCGGGGGGGTTATCGTTCAGACTCTGATCTGCTGTATGGCGGCCGCCTTCTCCGTCGCCGCCGCCAGCAGAAAGCCGAGATCGGCGCCGGTGGAAACATAGCGGGCACCCATGCGCACGAACTGCTCGACCAGCGCCGGCCGGCTCGCCAGCCCACCGACGCCGACATGCTTGCCGGCCGCCTGCGCCGCAGCGATGCAGCGTCGATAGGCGTCGTGCACCTTCGGATGCTCGTACTCGCCGGGGATGCCGAACTCGGCGCATAGATCGTTGGTGCCGATCAGCAGCATATCGACGCCCTCGACGCCGATGATCGCCTCGACATTGTCCAGCGCGTCAATGGTCTCGATCATCACCACCACCATCGTGGCCGCGTTCAGCGCCGCCATGGCGGCAACGGGCGGCAGCGGGCGGTAGCCCAGATGCGGCAGACTGCCACCGAACGAGCGCTCGCCGAGCGGCGGGTATTTCGCATAGGCCACCACGGCGCGGGCATCGTCGACATCGCGGATATGCGGCGCGATGATGCCGAGCGCGCCGCCGTCGAGCACCCGGGCGATGTATTCCGGCGCGATCGCCGGCACCCGCACGAACGGCGCGATGCCCTCGGCCAGGGCTGCGATGCAAATCTGCGAGGTCGTCTCCAGCGAGAAGCTGTTGTGCTCGAGATCGACATAGAGCGTGTCGAACCCGGCCGCGCGGGCGATCGCGACGATCTCCACCCCGCGCACCAGCCGCACCGTCATCGATGCCACGACGCCGCCGGCCGCCAGTTTCTCCCGCACCGAATTGCGAATCTGTTCTGCCATGATGCCCCCCTTACGCCGCAGCTTGGCATGCGGGGCCGGGGGCGCGCTATCCTGGGTGAAACAGAATCGGAGGAAGCCCAATGGCCCATAAAATCATGCTGATCGACAGCCCGTTGAACGAGAACGACATCGCCCGCGAACTGGTCCCGGCCGGATTCGAGCTGAGCCTGCTGCGTCCGGACGCGGCGGAGTTCCTGCCCGCGATGCGCGAT
Source organism: Acetobacteraceae bacterium (assembly GCA_043742865.1). GTDB lineage: Bacteria > Pseudomonadota > Alphaproteobacteria > Acetobacterales > Acetobacteraceae > PALSA-911. Next base: position 22,350 of record JAYTXR010000129.1, on the reverse strand, counting down.
GCCGAGTATCTGGTCGGCTTCAGCGACCCTAGCGTCAACGATGCGTTCTACCGCAACGCGCCCAATCTGAAGCTGGTGCAGCTGACCTCGGCCGGCTACGACCGCTGCGATATCGAGGCGGCGCGGCGGGCCGGGGTGCCGATCTGCAACAATGGCGGCGCCAACTCCACCGCGGTCGCCGAGCACGCGCTGATGCTGATGCTGGCGGTGTCGCGCCGGCTGGTCTGGCAGCATGAAAACGTCGCCGCCGGGCGCTGGCGTGGCAACGATGTTTCGCAGGCGCGGATGTTCGAGCTGCGCGACCGCACGCTCGGGATCATCGGCCTCGGCACCATCGGCAAGAAGGTCGCCCGACTAGCCCAGGCATTCGGCATGCGGGTGCAGTATCATGATGTTCTGCGTCTGACCGAGGAGCAGGAGGATGCGTTGGATGTGCGCTTCCGGCTGCTCGACGAGATCCTGCGCGGGTCGGATCTGGTGTCGCTGCACGTGCCGTTGCTGCCCGCCACCCGGCATCTGATCGGGGCGGCGGAGCTGAAGCGCATGAAGCCCGGCGCCTATCTGATCAACACCTGCCGCGGTCCGGTGATCCATGAGCCCGATCTGATCGAGGCGCTGAACAATGGCACCATCGCCGGCGCCGGTCTCGATGTGTTCGACCGCGAGCCGCCGGCGGCGGACAACCCATTGTTCACGATGCTTAACGTCGTGCTGACCGCGCATCTGGCCGGGCCGACCTACGACAATCAATACCACCGGTTCCGCAACGCGTTCGACAATTGCGTGCGGGTGTCGCGCGGGGAAAAGCCGCTTTGGGTTATTCCAGAACTGCGGAACTGATCGCCAGCGCGCGGGCATAGACCAGCTTGCGCGGCAGCCCGGTCGCCGCGGCCACCAGGGCCGCGGCGTCTTTGACGCTATGGCTGACCAGCGCAATGGTCAGCTGGCCGTCCAGGTCTTCGGGGTCGTCCTGCTCCGGCGGGCCGACCAGCACGGTGATCTCGCCGCGCGCGGCATTGGCGGCATAGTGATCCGCGAGTTCCGCCAGCGTGCCGCGCCGCACTTCCTCGAACTTCTTGGTCAGCTCGCGCGCCACCGCGGCCTGGCGCGGTCCGAACGCGGACCGCATATCCGCCAGCGCCTCCGCCAACCGGTGCGGCGCCTCGTGCCAGATCAGCGTCGCCGACAGCCCGGCCCGCTCGGCGGCGCGCAGGCCGCCGAAGGCCGCGCGGCGGGCCGCCTGACGCGGCGGCGGAAAGCCCAGGAACAGAAAGGGCTGCGGCGGCAGGCCCGACAGCACCAGCGCGGTGACCGAAGCCGTGGCACCTGGCGCCACCCCGACCGGCAACCCCGCGGCGATCGCCGCGCGCACCAGCCGGTAGCCGGGGTCGGAAACCAGCGGCATCCCGGCATCCGACACCAGCGCCAAAAGCTTGCCCTGCGCCAGCATCGCCAGCAGCGAGGGAATGGCCCGATCCTCGTTATGCTCGTGCAGCGGCTGCAGCTTTCCGGCGATGCCGAAGGCGCTCAGCAGCCGGCCGGAATGGCGGGTATCCTCGCACAGGATCAGATCGGCCGCCTCCAGCGCCAGGCGCGCGCGCGGCGTCATGTCGCCAAGGTTGCCGATCGGCGTGGAAACCAGCACAAGTCCAGGGGATTTGGCCGAGCCGCCGACACTCTGCGTATCGGCCACGCTATCGACCTGATCGGGAGGTTCGTCGCATGTGTCGTTTGAATTTTTCATCACGGGCTGGCGCGCTCCTGTTCGCCATCCTAGCACTCGCCGGCTGCGGACGGGCCAGCAGCTTCACCCCGGCGGCGCTGCGCCCCGGGGGCCAGCCAAGCGGTGTCGCCTATCCAGGCGTGGCGCAGCCGTTACCCGCCGCCTCGCAGCCCGGCCGGGACGTGGCGATCCTGCTGCCACTGAGCGGCGCACGCGAGGAAGTCGGCCAGGGCATGCTGCGGGCGGCGAAGCTGGCGCTGGACGCGCCCGGCGCGCCGCGGCTGATCGAAAAGGACACCGGCGGCACGCCCGAAGGCGCCGCCCGCGCCGCGCGCGAAGCGATCGGCGCCGGCGCCGGACTGATCCTGGGGCCGCTAACCTCGGCCGAGACGGCTGCCGTGGCGCCGGTCGCACGCGAGGCCGGGATTGCCGTGCTGGCGTTCACCAACGACCCCGCCCAGGCCCAACCCGGGGTCTGGACGCTGGGCATCACGCCGGTCCAGCAGGTGCGCCGCCTGGTCGATGTGGCCCAGGCCAGCGGCAAAACCCGTTTTTCCGCGTTATTGCCGGACAGCGATTTCGGCCGTGCCATGGGTCAGGCGCTGACCATGACGGCCGAGCAGCGCGGCCTGCCGGCGCCAAATCTGGTGACCTATAGCGGATCGGGCATGGCGGCGGTGAGTGCCGGGGTGCGCGATGTCTCCGGCTATGCCGGCCGCCGCGGTGTGCTGGATGCCGAGATCCGATCGGCGCGCGCCAAGCTATCGGCCGAGGGTCGCCATGAAGCCGCCGAGATCGCCAAGCGCGCGGTGCCGCCGCCGAATTTCGACGCTTTGCTGCTGGCCGATACCGGGGATGCGCTGGCCGAAATCGCCTCCCTGCTGGCGTACTACGATCTGGACCGCGGGTCGGTGCAAATTTTCGGGCCCGCGCTGTGGGCCAATCCGGCCAGCCAGTCCGGACAATTGCCCGGCGCGCTGTTCGCGCAGCCCGAACCGGCCGCGCGAGCCGATTTCGTGCAGGCCTACACCGTCAAATACGACGCCGCCCCCTCGCCGGTGGCCGATCTTGCCGTGGACGCGGCGGCGATCGCCCGCGTGCTGGCCGGCGGACCCGGCTATGCCATCGGGGCGCTGACCAAGCCGGAAGGCTATGCCGGCGTCGATGGACCGCTGGCGCTGCTGTCGGACGGGGAAGTCCGCCGTGGCCTGGCGGTGTTCCGCGTCCAGCGCGGCGGCGCGCAGATGGCCGAACCGGCGCCGACATCGTTCGCCGCACCCGGTTTTTAAGCGACGGATTTTCGGTGCAGCCGCGCGGCGTGTTTCTGACCACCCTGGCGCTGGCCGGAGCGCCGGGCCTGGCATTGGCTGTTCTGGTCGGCACCGGACAGGCGGCATTCGGCCCGGCGCTGACGGCCATCGCCCTTACCGGGACCGCTGCCTTCTGCATCGCCCTGCTTTGGAGCCGCGATCTGGACCTGCTGGCGGAAACGGTGCGCCGCGCCGCCGCCCAGGAAATGCCGCCGCGCCCGATCCCGACCCCGCCGATCACGACCCCCCCGGCGATGGTCCTCCAGGCGATGGTCCCGGTGCTGCCGCCGATGGAGCGGCTGGTGCGGGATATCGAACGACTCGCCCGTCAGATGGCCGAGCGCTCGGCGGCGGTGGAGCGGCTGCGGCGCGCCAATGAGGCAATTGTCGAATTTTTGCCCGATCCGCTGATCGTGCTCGGGGCGGATCGGTCCATCCGCCGGTCGAACGCGGCCGCCCGACGCGCGTTCGGCACCGACATCCACGCCGTGTTGCGCAACCCCGGCCTGCGGGCTGCGATCGACCGCGCGCTGCGTCCGGAGAGCGGGATCCCCGAGACCGGGATCGACAAGACGGGGGCCGGGTTCGGCGGTGCGCATACCGCCGACATAACCCTGCCGGTGCCGGTAGCGCGCGATGTGCATGCCGTGGTCATTCCAATGGACCCGCCTCTGGCCGATGGCGGGCGGGCGGTGGTGCTGCTGTCGGACCGCACGCGGGAACGCGCGCTGGAGCGCATGCGCGCCGATTTCGTGGCCAATGCCAGCCATGAGCTGCGCACCCCGCTGGCCAGCATGATCGGCTTTGTCGAGACGCTGCTGGGCCCTGCCGCGGACGATCCCCCGGCGCAGCGACGCTTTCTGGGAATCATGGCCGAGCAGGGAGCCAGGATGAACCGGCTGATCGACGACCTGCTCAGCCTGTCGCGGGTCGAGCTGGTGGAACACCAGGCGCCCTCGGCAGCGGTGGACCTCGCCGCGCTGCTGACCGCTATCGCCGCCGGCTTCGAGCCGCGTCTGAAGGAACGTCTGGTGACGATCGAGCTGAAATGCCAGCCCGGCCTGCCGGCGGTGCTCGGCGATGCCGATCAGCTTTCCCAGGTGGCGCAGAACCTGCTGGACAACGCGATCAAATACGGCCGCGAGCACGGCACGGTCACGATCGAGGCAGTCCCGGCGCCGCCCGGCACGCGGTTTCCGTCCCGACCCGGCGTGCTGCTGTCGGTCTCCGATCAAGGTCCGGGCATCGACCGCGAGCATCTGCCCCGGCTGACCGAACGCTTCTACCGCGTCGACAAGGGACGGTCGCGCAATGCCGGGGGCACCGGGCTCGGCCTCGCGATCGTCAAGCACATCGTCAACCGTCACCGTGGCCAGATGCGGATCGACAGCGAGACCGGCATCGGTACCGTTGTCAGCATATGGCTGCCGCAAGTTCTGGCCATGCCGGCGCCCGCCATGCGGGAACCGGCGCGCGGCACAAAGCGGTAAACCGATCGGCCCATCCGAACAGGCAAAGCAAAGGACCATCCTCGGCCATCTCGCTGCGGATCGGGAGGCGATGAACCGGGCGGTGTTCCGCGCGCTGAAACCCGGCGGTCTGTATGTCATTGCAGATCATGCGGGCCGACGCGGCACCGACATCTCCGAATCCGGCACCCTGCATCGGATCGAGGAGACGTTTCTGCGGAGCGAGGTCGAAGCGGCGGGGTTCCGGTTGCAATCGGAAGGAAACTTCCTGCGCAACCCCAATGATCCCCGGGATCAAAACACCCCGAACCCGCCGCAGCCGAAGGACGAATTCGTGCTGAAATTCGTCAAACCCTGAGCCAGAGACTACAATCGGCGCACGACCTGGGCCGGCGGAAACCGGCGCAGCAGCCGCAGCATGATCGCCATCGCCGGCAAGGCGGCGAACATGCATAGCGAATAGAACCAGACCCAGCCGACCGCATTGGCCAGAAAGCCCGAGAACCCGCCGATGGTATGCACCGCGATCGCCGCCAGCGACGACAGCAACGCATAATGCGTCGCCGTGAAAGCAATCGAACACAGGCCCGACAGATAGGTCAGAAACGCCGCGTCGGCCATGCCCTGCGCAAACGCCTCGGTCAGCACCGTCGCGTAAAGGATGTCGTGCTGGCCGGCGGAATAGGCCAGTAGCACATACATCCCCATCGCCCCGGTCTGCACCCAGCCGGTCCACAGCAAAGCCCGCCCAACACCGACCCGTGCCACCAGCCAACCCCCCAGGGTCAGCCCCGCCAACGTCCCGCCCAGCGAGAACGGCCCGATCCCGGCAATCGCCTCGCGCCCAAACCCGAGCGAGCGATAGAACGGAGCCGTCATGATGCCGGCCATCGCCTCGCCAAGCTTGAACAGCGCCACGAACGCCAGAATGGTCCGCGCCCCCGGCCGCGACAGGAACTCCACAAACGGCTCCACCACCGCCGCCCGCAGCCGCCCCAGCGAGTCCGCTGTTAATGGCCGCGCCACCGGCAAAGCCGGCTCCGGCGCCAGCAAGGTCGCCACCACGCCCAGCGCGATCAAACCCCCTGCGCCCAACAGCGCCGCAGGCCAACCGATCCAGCCGGCAGCGGCGATCACCACCGATGTCGTGATCAGCAGCGCGATCCGATACCCCCACACATAAACCGCCAGCGCGGCACCCTGCAGCCGTTCCGGAAAGGTCTCGATACGCCACGCATCGATGACGATGTCCTGGCTGGCCGACAGAAACGCCACCAAAACCGCCGCGCCTATGGCAGCCAAAGGCGCGGCGGCAGGATCGGACAACGCCAGCAATACCGCAGCCAACACCAAACAGGGCTGGATCACCAGCAGCCACCCCCGCCGCCGCCCAAACCTGGCCAACCCGAACGGCGCCAAAACCTGATCCAAAACCGGCGCCCATAAGAACTTCAGCGAATACGCCAAACCAATATTCGCCGTCAGCCCGATCGCCGCCAACGAAACCCCACCCTCCGACAACCAAAGCCGAAACGTGAACCCCGACAACGGCAATGCCAGCCCAGCCACAAACCCATAAGCCCCCATCACCCATAGCCGCCGATCGACGCTCATGCGGGGTGGAGGGATGATGAAGCAAGTAAGGCCAGGGGCGCTGCCCCTGGACCCCGCCAGAGGCTCGCCTCGGGACTCGCTTTGGTTTTCTTGAAAAAGGGCGGGCTAGGTGCTGTTGCAACCTCCACGATTGCCCGCCCTTTTTCAAGAAAACAAATTGGGGTTTCCAAAGGGCGAGCCCTTTGGCGGGGGTCCAGGGGGCAGAGCCCCCTGGCCTTGCTTGCTTTACCAGCCCCCACCCGCATCAGTCGTCGTCGTGGGTGCGGCGGACGAGGATTTCGCGTTTGCCGACGTGGTTGGCGGCGGAGACGATGCCTTCTTTTTCCATCTGTTCGATGAGTTTGGCGGCCCGGTTGTAGCCGATGTTCAAATGGCGCTGGATGAAGCTGGTGGAGGCTTTGCCTTCGCGGGCGACGATTGCCACGGCCTGGTCGAACAGGCCCTTTTCACCTTCCGAGGCGGCGGAGATGCCGGACAGGGCCAGGTTGCTGGCATCGTCGTCTGTGGGTTCGGTGACTTCCTCGAGATAGGCCGGTTCGCCCTGTTCGCGCAGGAAGGCGACCACGTCTTCCACTTCGCGGTCGGAGACGAACGGGCCGTGCACGCGGGTGATGCGGCCGCCGCCCATCATGTACAGCATGTCGCCCATGCCCAGCAGCTGCTCGGCGCCTTGTTCGCCGAGGATGGTTCGGCTGTCGAACTTGCTGATCACCTGGAAGCTGATCCGGGTGGGGAAGTTGGCTTTGATGGTGCCGGTGATCACGTCCACCGACGGGCGCTGGGTGGCCATGATGACGTGGATGCCGGCGGCGCGGGCCATCTGCGCCAGGCGCTGAACCGCGGACTCGATCTCCTTGCCGGCGACCATCATCAGGTCGGCCATTTCGTCCACGACGACGACGATGAACGGCAGCGGCTCCAGCGCTAGCGGCTGTTCCTCGAAGGTCGGGCGGCCGGTGTCGGGGTCGAAGCCGGTTTGCACCCGGCGCGTGACGACCTCGCCCTTGGCGCGGGCTTCGGCGACGCGATCGTTGTAGCCGCCGATGTTGCGCACGCCGAGCAGGCTCATGGAGCGGTAGCGGCGTTCCATTTCGCGCACCGTCCATTTCAGCGCGGTCACCGCCTTGGCCGGTTCGGTGACGACCGGCGCCATCAGATGCGGGATGCCCTCGTAGACCGATAGCTCGAGCATTTTCGGGTCGATCAGGATCAGCCGGCACTGATCCGGCGACAGCCGGTACAGCAGGCTCAGGATCATCGCGTTGACGCCGACGGATTTGCCCGAGCCGGTGGTGCCGGCGATCATCAGATGCGGCATCCGCGCGAGGTCGGCGAGCACCGCCTCGCCGCCGATATCCTTGCCGAGGGCGAGCGACAGCCGGCCGGCGTGTTTTTGCGCCGCTTCGGCGGCCAGCACCTCGCTCAGATAGACGGTCTCGCGCTTTTCATGCGGCACCTCGATGCCGATCACGTTGCGGCCCGATACGGTGGCGATGCGCACCGCCGCCACGGCCAGCGTGCGAGCGATGTCGTCGGCCAGACCGATCACGCGGGCGCTGCGGATGCCCGGTGCGGGTTCCAGTTCGTACAGCGTGACCACGGGGCCGGCGCGGTAGGCGACGATCCGGCCCTGCACGCCGTAATCGCCGAGCACGGTTTCCAGCCGCCGCGCGACCGCTTCAAGCGCCTCCGCGGTCGGGCCGACGGCGCCGCGGGCCGGGGCGGGCGTCAGCAGGGCAAGCGGCGGAAAGCGCCAGCCACCTTCGGTGAGCGGCAGCGGGATTTGCTCGGGGCGGGTCTTGGCGGGTTTGGCCGGCTGCTTGTTCAGAATGGCGGCGAAGCGCGTGCGGGGCTCCGGCGGCGGTTCGTCGGCGGCTTCCGGCACGGGCAGGCGGGCCGTCATGCCGGCGGGTCCGGTGCGCAGCACCGATTCCGACGGCGGGCGCGGCACCGATTCAAATGCCGGACGAAGCACCGGTTCGGACCGTCCGGAAGCGGGCCCCGCAAGTGGGGCGCGAAACACCCGCGCGAGCGGCGACAGGATCGTTGCAAGGCGGCCGAGAACCCCGGCGGCGCTTTGTCCGCCGGAGACCGAGCGCCGGGCCGCCGACCCGGCGGTGCGTCCGGCGACCGAGCCGATGACGCGCCATTCGCCGAAGCTGAGGCCGAGGGTCAGGAAAACAAGGCCGACCGCCAGCATCAGTCCAAGCGGCCAGATGATCATCGGCGTCCATTGTCCGATCAGCGGCCCGAGCACGGGGCGGAACGCGTCCAGCGTGAAGGTGGCCAGCAGCTGGCCGATCGCGCCGCCGGGGCCGGCGACAGTCGGCCAGGGGATCGCCGGATCGCCGGGCGACGGCAGGGAAGCGAGCACCGCGCCCAGCACGGGCAGCGCCGACAACAATGCGACAATCCGCACCGCCGGCGAGCCGATACCGCGATGCGACGCCATCCGCCAGCACCAGGCCAGCATGGCAATTCCCGGCAGCGCACCGGCCAGGCCGAAGCCTTGCAGCAGCAGGTCCGACAGCACCGCACCGGGTGGGCCGGCGATGTTGCTGGTGGCGCGCGTGGTCGCGGTGTTCAGCGACGGATCGGCCGGATTATGGCTGACCAGCGCCACCAGCAAGGCCAGACCCAGCAACCCCAGCACGATGCCGGCGAACTCGCCGACCCGCTGGCGCATCAGCGACCGCACCGCCGGGGAGGCGAGGCGGCGGGTGGCGGCGGTGTTGGATCGGAGAACAACGGCCATGCAGGGATTTCCGGACACGAAACGGGAGAATCGAGCCGAATCAGGCTCAAGCTAGCGGATAGATATATCCCAGAACCCATTGACACGCGACCCAAATCATTTCCGTCAAACCGGCCGGCGGCTCCTCAGCGCGGCCGCCAGCGTGCCGTCGTCCAGCACATCCAGCGCCCCGCCGATCGGCACACCCTGCCCGACCCGGCTGATCGTGATGCCAAAGGAACGCAGCCGGTCGGTCAGCCAATGCGCGGTCGTGGCGCCGTCCACGGTGGCGCCAAGCGCCAAAATCACCTCATTGACCCGCATTTCGGCCGAGTTATGGCCCTCCCGGACCCGTACGAGCAGCGATGCGACGTTCAAATCCTCCGGCCGGGTGCCGGCCAGGGCGGACAGGGTGCCCCCCAGCACGTGATACAGGCCGCGATGCACATGCGCCCGCTCCAGCGCCCACAGATCGCCCACCCCCTCGACGACGCAAATCAACGTCCGGTCGCGGCCAGAATCGGCACAGATGGCGCACGGATCCAGGCTGTCCAGATTGCCGCAGACCGAACACGACCGCACAGCCCGCGCCGCATCCTGCAACGCCGCCGCCAACGGCAACATCCTCGCCTCCGGCTGCTGCAACATCTTCAACGCCGCCCGCCTGGCACTTCGCGGCCCAAACCCGGGCAGCTTCGCCAACAACCCGATCAACCGCTCCACCTCCGCCCCGCCCATGGTCAGTTCGGAAATTGGGGTTTCCAAAGGGCGAGCCCTTTGGCGGGGGTCGAGGGGGCGGAGCCCCTCGCCTTGCTTACCGGCTCAAGACCGCGCCCCACCGGTCAGAACGGCAATTTGAGGCCGGGGGGGAGGTCGAGGCCGCCGGTTACATCGCGCATGGCTTCGGCGGTCAGGCTTTCGAGTTGGCGTTTAGCGTCGGCGTGGGCGGCGACGATCAGGTCCTCGATGGTTTCAACGTCCGATGGATCGACCAGTTTCGGGTCGATCTTCACGCGTTTGAGGTCGCTTTTGCCGTTCATCGTCACCCGGACCATACCGGCGCCGGAGACGCCCTCGACTTCCATGCTTTCCAGCTTGGCCTGCATTTCCGCCATTTTGGATTGCATCTGGGAGGCTTGCTTCATCAGACCGGCCAGGTTTTTCATGCATCGAGCTCCTCTTGTGGATCGTCATTGAAATACTCGCCCGCAGGATCCGCTTCCAGGGGGGCGAAATCCGGCATGTCGGGCGGCGCGTCCGCCATTGCGTCGATCAGCGGGGGCAGGCCGTAGGCATCCATGCCAGCATCATGCACGGTTTCGATTTTGGCGCCTGGGAAGGCTTCCAGAATGGCGCGAACCAGCGGGTGGTCGGCCACCCCATGGCGGCGCGCCTTGTCGGCGTCGTTGCCTTGCACGGCGATGGTGGGCTCGCCGGTTTCTTTCGATACGGCGATGGTCCATCGCGTGCCGGTCGCGTCCGACAGCAGCGCGGCCAGGCGGGAGGACAGATCGCGCGGCGCGTCCGGTTCCGGGCGCAGCTCGATCACCGGCGGGGCGAAGCGAACCAGGTGCACGGAATGCAGCAGCTGGGCGTGCAGCAGCGCCTCGCGCTTTTCCGCCACCAGCGCGACCACGTCCCGAAACTGCCGCAACTGCGGGCCGGCTGGCATGGGCGCCGGGGCTGCGAGCTGCATGCCGCCATTGGCGACCGCCCGGGGACCACCGCCACTCGGCGGCGGTGCGGACGGGGAGGGCACCACGCCGCCGGGGTTGGCGGTCAGCCGGCGCACCAGGTCTCCGGGGGGCGGCAGGTCGGAGACATGGCAAAGCCTGATTAGCACCATCTCCGCCGCGGCCCGGCGATCCGGCGCGGCTTCCACCTCGCCGACGCCTTTCAGCAGCATCTGCCAGGCCCGCGCGAGGGAAGGGACGGTGAGCTGATCGGCCATGGCAGCGCCGCGGGAGCGTTCGGCTTCCGGCAATTCGGACGAATTTCGCAGGCCGGGGATGGATTTCAGCCGCGTCAGCACATGGATCAGCTCCAGCATGTCGCCGAGCAGCACGCCGAGGTCGGCGCCACGTTCATGCGCGCGGTCGGTGATCGCCAGCGCCTCGGCCGGCTTGCCGGCCAGCACGGCTTCCAGCACGTCGAACACCGCTTCCCGGTCCGCCAGGCCCAGCATGTCGGCCACGGCTTCTCCGGTGATTTCGCCATCTGCCTGGGCAATGGCCTGATCCAGCAGAGAAAGCCCGTCGCGCACCGAGCCGTCCGCGGCGCGGGCGATCAGATCCAGCGCCGCCGGCTGAGCGGTGATGCCCTCGGCCGAAGCGATACGCGAAAAATGCGCGGTCAGTTCGGCCACGCGCACGCGCCGGAGATCGAAGCGCTGACACCGGGATAGCACGGTGATCGGCACCTTGCGGGTTTCCGTGGTGGCGAAGATGAATTTCACATGCGGCGGCGGTTCCTCCAGCGTCTTCAGCAGCGCGTTGAACGCCGGCTTGGACAGCATGTGGACCTCATCGAGGATGAACACCTTGGTGCGCGCCTGCATCGGGCGGAAGCGCACCGCTTCGATGATTTCGCGCACCTCGTCGATGCCGTTATTGGAGGCGGCGTCCATCTCGACCACGTCCGGATGGCGGTCGGCCAGAATGCCGCGGCAGTTCGGACACACGCCGCAGGGCTCGATCGTCGGGCCGCCGGTGCCGTCCGGGCCGACGCAGTTGAGCGCGCGCGCGATGATGCGCGCGGTGGTGGTCTTGCCGACGCCGCGCACCCCGGTGAGCATGAACGCATGCGCCACGCGGCCGGTGGCGAAGGCGTTGCGCAGGGTGCGCACCATCGCCTCCTGCCCGATCAGATCGTCGAAATTGGCCGGACGGTATTTGCGCGCCAACACCCGGTACGGCGCGGCCTGCGGGACTGGCGCCACGGCAGGCGGATCGTCGCCGAACAGTCCCGGGCCCGCCGGCAGCGGGGGCGCGTCATCCTGGGGCGGGTTATCGGGGAACAGGCCGGACATGCGGGGCGGAACTTAGCCGCGGCGGCGGCCACCTTCTATAAATGGACCATCCGGGTGGGAGGCCGGCTAAACGACCCGAGCGGAAACTCGTTGCGGCTGCTTCCTTCCGGACCTGACCGGGTTGGCGAGGCGCCCGTCCGCCGCCGACCTCCCGGCAGCTTCATATCATGTTTTTGCCGGTTGGCCACAACCCGCATTCCGACCCGTGTTCCAACTGGCAATTGCCGCCCATTCCCGCGTGTGGCACGGTCCGGCACCTAAAAACAGCCCGATACGGCGGAACCATGACCCTTATTCTCGCCAGCCGCACCAACATCTATTCCGGCAGTCCGCTCGCCCGCGTCGGCGAAAAGCGCGAGGACGAAGCCTGGATCGAGGCCGCTCTGAAGCATCCCGACAGCCTGTTCGTGCCGGTCTGGCGCGCCCGTTCGTTGATCCGCGGCGCCGAGGACGGCCGCCAGCCGGAAGCGGTGTTCCTCACCGGCGAGGCAGCCCAGGAACTACATCTGGCCGGCGGTCCCTGGAGCTTCCTGGGGCTGCGCGACGGCCGGGCGGTGTTCGCCATCGACATCAGCCATGTCGACGATCCGCTGCCCCTGTTGCCGCCCGATGTGGCCAGGTTTATCGACCTGCGCAATGTCGGCAGCGCCGTCGGCAATGACGACGCCTCGATCCTCGCGCATGCCCGCGGGCTGATGCACTGGCGGGTCAAGCACCGCTTCTGCGGCGTCTGCGGCGACGCCTGCGAGGCGAAAACCGCCGGGCACATGATGCTGTGCACCGGCTGCAACACCCAGCATTTCCCGCGCAGCGACCCGGCGGTGATCATGTTGATCCATCGTGGCGACAGCGCGCTGCTCGGCCACTCCACCCGGTTTCCCAGTGCCAAAATGTATTCCACCCTGGCCGGCTTCGTGGAGCCGGGGGAAACCCTGGAAGAAGCCGTCCGCCGCGAGGTGATGGAGGAAGTCGGCGTGACCGTCGGCGATGTGTTCTACCACTCCAGCCAGCCCTGGCCGTTCCCTTCCAACATCATGCTGGGGTTTTACGGCGAAGCGCTCAGCGAGGCGGTCACTATCGACCCAACCGAGCTGAAGGACGCCCGCTGGTTCACCCGCGACGAGATGCGCAACTGCGACGCGCACGGGTTTCAGCTGCCACGTTTGGATAGCATCGCGCGCAGGCTGATCGAGGATTGGCTGGCGGCGGGGTAGAACATTGCGACATCATGTGCAGAACATGATTCCGTAATGCTCTAGCCAGCTTGGCGTTTCCGCCATGGGTGGCATACTCGCCGCCAACGCCGCGGCGTGCAGCCGGCGAGGGGGAAACGCCATGTCCAACGAAGACTACGATTTCATCATCGTCGGCGCCGGCTCGGCCGGCTGCGTGCTGGCCAACCGGCTGAGTGCCGATCCGCAGAACCGCGTGCTGCTGATCGAAGCCGGCGGCAAGGATACCAATCCCTGGATCCATATCCCGGCTGGCTTCTACCGTAACATCTACAATCCGAAGATCACCTGGCAATACCAGACCGAACCGCAGCCGGAGATGCATAACCGGCGCATCAACTGGCCGCGCGGGAAGGTGCTCGGCGGTTCCAGCGCCATCAACGGCCTGATCTACATCCGCGGCCAGAAGGAGGACTACGATCTCTGGCGCCAGATGGGCAATGCAGGCTGGTCGTTCGACGACGTGCTGCCGTATTTCCGCCGCGCCGAGGATCAGGAGCGCGGCGCCGACGATCTGCATGGCGCCGGCGGGCCGCTGGCGGTGTCGGATCTGCGCTCCGAGCACGAATTGCACGACGCCTTCATCGCCGGCGCGCGGGAAGCCGGGCACAAATTCAACGCCGATTTCAACGGCCACGACCAGGAAGGCGTCGGCCCGCTGCAACTGACCGTGCGCAACCGTCGCCGCTGCTCGGCGGCGGTCGGCTACCTGCATCCCGTGATGTCGCGGCCGAACCTGACCGTGGAAACCCACGCGCTGGTGCATAAAGTGCTGCTGGAGGGCAAGCGCGCGGTCGGGCTGGAATACAGCCAGGGCGGCACATTGCGCACCGCCAAAGCGCGCCGCGAGGTGTTGCTGTCGGGGGGCACGCTGAACTCGCCGCAGGTGTTGCAGCTATCGGGCATCGGTCCGGGCGATCTGCTGCAATCGCTCGGCATTCCCGTGCTGCACGATTTGCCCGGCGTCGGCGCCAATCTGCAGGACCATATCGGCGCGCGCATCATCTACAAATGCACGAACGCCAACACGGTCAATGAAATCTACCACAGCCTGTACCGCCAGGCGCTGACCGGCCTGCAATACATCTTCAACAAGCGCGGCGCGCTGATGATGGGGGCAGCCCCGATCGGGTTGTTCGCCAAAACCCGGCCCGAATTGTCCAGCCCCGACGTGCAGTATCAGTTCCTCGCCGGCAGCGCCGAACGTACTGGCGAAGGCATGCATGATTTTCCCGGCTGCACGCTGGTGGCCATCCCCTGCCGCCCCGAAAGCCGCGGCTGGCTGCGCATCACCTCAACCGATCCAGCCTTGCCGGCCGCGATGAGCCCGAACTACCTGTCCACCCAGAACGACCGCGACACGGTGGTGGCCGGCCTGAAAATCGGCCGCGCGATCTTCCACACCCAGGCCATGGCCCCCTACGTGACCGAGGAATATCTACCGGGCAAACAGGCCGTCACCGACGAGGACTTACTGACCCATGTCCGCGCCACCGCCGGCACCACCTACCACCAGACCAGCTCCTGCATGATGGGCCCGCAAACCAACCACGTCGTGGATGCCACGCTGAAGGTAAAAGGCCTCGAAGGATTGCGGGTGGTGGACGCCTCCATCATGCCCACGGTGCTGTCCGGCAACACCAATGCCGGTGCCATCATGATCGCCGAGAAAGCCTCCGACATGATTTTGGCATCCGGGCAATGAGGCCGGTCAGGACGAGTCAGCCGCCCGGCCGCGATCCAGGAAATCGATCAGATCTCCTACCGTTTCGAACCGCTCGGCCGCCTCATCGGGAATGCGCAAGCCAAATTCATCCTCCAACGTAACCACCAGGTCGATCATCGATAGCGAGTCCACGCCGTACGCGTCGGCCAGGCGGCTATCTATCGTGATATGGGCGGGATCGAGCTTCGCGAAACGCGCCAGCGCCCGGGTCAACGCGACGAGGGTCGTCTTGTCCGGCTGCATGCTCAACTCCCTTGTACCACGGAACAGCGCGCGTCGAAATCGTGGATCCAGGCGAAGCGCTCGGGGAAGGCCGCCATGCGCGCGTCCCGCGACGCCAGATCGGCATCGTCCGGCAGATGTAGCTGGGCGTTGGTCATCCACGAGCTGCGTTGGATCTTGCGCGTTCGGGCGCGGCGCAGAGTTTGGTACGGAAGCAGTATCGCCGGCACGTCGCTTGGCGTGCGGCCCAGCAAAAGCTCCGCCAGGGTGATCGCGTCCTCGATGGTGGAGTTCGCTCCCTGGCCGTGATGCGGAACCATCGCATGCGCCGCATCGCCCAGCAGCACGGCGCGACCGCGATGCCATTGCAACAAATACGGCACCACCATCAGCCCCCAGCGCAGCTTTTGCGGCGTGGCGGCAATCATTTCGGTCACTGCCGGATGCCAGTCCTTGAACGCCGCCAGCGCCTCGCCGGGTTCCAGTTCCATCGTCGAGCCGCCCGGCGGCCATTGCTGCGGGCCTTCGACCACGGCGAAGTAGTTCACATGCTCGCCGCCAGCACCGATGGCGTAATGCAGCAGATGCGCCCCCGGTCCCATCCAGAACTGGATGGCGTGCGGGTCGGGCAACCCGGGCAGGTCGGCGGTCGGCACAATGCCGCGAAACGCGCTGGTGCCGGAATACACCGCCCCTGGGCCGTCGGTGACGAAGCCGCGCACCACGGAACGCACGCCGTCCGCCCCCACCACCAGATCGGCCTGCGTGCTGGCGCCATTGGCGAAGACCAGGCGCATCGTCTCGCCCTGATCTGTGATGTCCGCAAGACGATGGCCCAGATGCAATCCCTCCCCGGCCAGGGCGCTGCCAAGGATGCGTTGCAGGTCGGCGCGGTGGATGCCGAAATACGGACCGCCGAACCGGGCGCGATACGCACCGCCGTCGCGCACCGGATGGGCGGCGATCCGCCGCCCATCCCGCCAGCTGCGATAGATCAGCTCGGTCGGTTCGGTCGAGACGGCGTGCAGCGCATCGAGCACGCCGAGCCGTTCAAGCTCGCGCGTGGCGTTGGCCGACAGCGCCACGGCGGCGCCGATCTCGGTCAATTGCGGGGCCTGTTCATAGATTTGGGCGGCGATGCCGCGCTGGCGCAAGGCCAGGGCCAGGGTCAGCCCGCCGATGCCGCCGCCGACGATGGCGATGCGTAGCTGCTCGGACATAGAAATTTTTCCCGTGAGGATGGTTCAGCGTGAGGATGATTCAGTCGCGGCTGGCGATGGAGACGCCGGCGGCGGCAACCGCCATGCCGGCGACCTGCAGCACCGAAAATTGCTCGCCGAATACCGCGAAGGCCACCAGCGCCACCACCGGCGGCACCAGATAGAATAGCGACGACACGCCCGCCACCGCATCGCGCCGGATCAGGATCAGCAGCAGCGAGACAGCCCCCAGCGACAGTCCGCACACCGCCCAGCCGAGCCCCACCAGCACCTGCCAGCTGCCGTCAAAGAATCCCTCCTCGGTCAGCCACGCCACAGGAATTGTCACCGCGGCGGCGCCGATGAACTGCACCGCGGCGTTGCTGCGCAGATCGACCTTCGAGCCCGTGCGCTTCTGCCAGATCGTGCCCAGGGTCATTCCCATCATCGCCAGGCCGCACGCCGCCAGCGGTGCCAGAGTAACGCTGCCGGCGGCGCGCAACTGCGGCTCCAGGACCATCATCGCTCCGGCGAAACCCACGCCGATGCCGATCCAGCGCCGCGCGCGAACCACCTCGCCCAACAGCCAGAACGACAGCATCGCGGTCAGCAGCGGCTGCAACCCGGTCACCAGCGCCGATATCCCGGCCGGCAATCCATGGTGCACCGCCCAGAACACCCCGCCCAGATAGATGCCCTGCATCAACACGCCGGCCAGCAGGGCGTGCAACCAGCCTTGCGCGCCGGCCGGCCACTTGGCCCCCGCAGCTCCGGCGAAGGCCGAGAACACCGCGGCGCTGATCAGGTACCGATAGGACAGAAACGTCAGCGGATCGGCGTGCGAGGCCACCAAGCGCGCGACGATGAAGCCGGTCGCCCAGATGGCGACAAACAGCAGCGGCATCGCTCTCGACCACCTTATCGGAATCGCCCGCATCACACTCCCAGGAAGCGCTCCAGCAACGCGCCGTCGGCGGCCAAGGCGGCGGGATCACCGTCATAGGCGATTTCGCCCTTTACCAGCACCGTGGCCCGATCCACCAGGCTCAGCACGGCGGTCACGGTGCGATCGACGACGAGGGTGGCGATGCCGTCCTCGCGGATGGCGGCGATAACACGCCAGATCTCGTCGCGCACCAGCGGGGCCAGGCCCTCGGTGGCTTCGTCGAGGATCAGCAGGCGCGGGCTGGTCATCAGCGCCCGGCCGATCGCCACCATCTGCTGCTCGCCGCCGGAAAGCTGGCCGCCGCGATGGGTGATGCGCTGCGCCAGGCGCGGAAAAACCGCGAGCACGCGGTCGAGCGACCAGCGCACGCCGCCATCGTCGCCGGGGCGGGCCGCAAGCCGTAGATTCTCCAGCACCGATAGCGACGAAAACACCCCGCGGCCTTCCGGCACCACGGCAATGCCCTGGCGCGCGCGCAAATGCGTCGGGATGCCGGCCATGTCCCGGCCATCCACCAGGATCTGGCCCTCGCGCGCCGGCACCAGGCCCATCAAAGTGCGGATCAGCGTGGTCTTGCCCATGCCGTTGCGGCCCATCAGCCCGATCGCCTGGCCCGGCAAAATCGACAGATCGACGCCGCGCAGGATATGGCTGGCGCCGTAATAAGCATGCAATCCGATGGCCTGTAAAATCGCCGTCATGCGTGCGCGCGCTCGGCCGCGTGCCCCAGATAGGCGTCGCGCACCCGCGCGGAGGCGCGGATATAGGCGGGCGGACCTTCGTCGAGCACCTTGCCGTCCACCATCACCGTCAACCAATCGGCGACGGCGAAGACCACGTCCATGTCGTGCTCGATCAGCAACAGCGCATGATCTTCCGCCAGCGCGCGCAACAGCCCGACAATGCGGTCGGCCTCTTCCGGGCCCATCCCGGCCAACGGTTCGTCGAGCAGCAGAACCGACGGGCCGGTGGCCAGAACCATGGCGATCTCCAGCTGACGGAGCTGGCCATGGCTGAGGATGCTGGCCGGGCGCCCGGCCAGCTCGCCCAGCCCCGCCCGCCCGATCGCTGCTTTCGCCAACGCCAACGGGGCCGCCTCCGTAGCCGCCGAACGCCACAGGCGGCGGATCGGGGTGCAGCCGATCTGTGCGGCGAGGCGGACGTTTTCTTCCACCGTCATCGCGCGCAGCACATTGGTGCGCTGGAACGAGCGGCCAACGCCGGCGCGCGCGAACCGCCAGTTTGCCCAGCCCGTGGCGTCGATCCCGCCGATGCGGATCCGCCCGGAGCTCGGCGGCAATTCGCCCGACAATAGATTGACCAGCGTGCTCTTGCCGGCGCCGTTCGGCCCGATCACCGCGTGCAGGCAGCCCCGGCGCAGCCGCAGCGACACGCCCCCGACCGCGGCGAGCCCGCCAAAACGGCGCACCAGGGTATCGGCTTCGAGCAGGATCGGCGCCTCGTTCATGCTGGTTTCGTCCAGCGCAGCCCGGCCAGACCGCGCGGCAGCGCGAGCACGACGAGCAGGATCACGACGCCCTCCACCAGATGCTGGCGTTCGGTAATCTGGCCGGCGACCTCGCCGAGTACGGCAAAGCCGATGGCGCCGAGAATCGGGCCGTGCAACGTGCCCACGCCGCCCAGCACAATCATCAGCAATGCCAGCGCCGAATGGTGCCAGCCCAGCAACTCCGGGCTGATGAACGCCTCGGTCATGGCCCATTGATGACCGGCGATGCCCGCCAGGGCGCCACCCAGCCCAAAGGCGGCGAGCTTATAGCGGTAGGTCGGCAGACCGAGGGCGGACATCCGGTGCTCGTTGGCGCGGATGCCCAGCAGCGCGCGGCCGAACAAGGTTCGCATCAACGCCGCACTGCCGGCATATACCGCCACCAGCACCCCGAGATTGAGCCATAACAGCACCGCCGGCCGGTCGCGGCGCGCCACCTCCCACTCAAAGCCGAACGCGCCGAGCGCCGGGCGGGTGATGAACACGCCGTCGGCTCCGCCGCCCAAAGGCGTGTCGTGAAACAGAAAGAACAGCATCTGGCCAAAAGCCAGGGTGGTCATCAGGAAAAAGAAGCCTTTGGTGCGCAACGCCAGGGCGCCGACGCACAGCGCAGCGGCGCCGGCGGCCAGAGCCGCCATGGGCAAGGTGAGCAACAGGCTCGGGGTGGCAGGGGCAAGCCACCACACCGTGTAGGCGCCGACGCCAAAGAACGCGGCATGGCCCAGGCTGATCATGCCAACCGCCCCCACCAGCATCTGCAGGCTGAGCGCGAACAACGCCGCAACCAGGGTCGTTGCCATGAAGCCGACGTAATAGGTTTCAGCGAAGAACGGCAGGCAGGCGATCGCCACCGCAGCTGCGGCCAATGCCAGATGGCCGGCCCGTGTGGTGACATGCAAGGGCTCAGGCCTTCGCGGCAAACAGGCCGGCGGGACGCCACAGCAGCACCACGGCCATCAGCACATAGATCGCAGCCCCCGCCCCCACCGGCAGGAACACCTTGCTGAGCGTGTCCACCGATCCCACCAGCAACGCCGCCCAGAACGCGCCGGCCACCGAACCCAGGCCGCCGACCACGACGACGACGAAGGAGACGATTAAAAACCCGTCGCCCATATTCGGGTAAACCGAATAGAGCGGTGCCGCCAGGGCGCCGCCGAGCATCGCCAGCGCGGTGCCGGCGCCGAAGACCAGCATATGAACGCGGCGCGCATCCATGCCCAGCAAATCCACCATTTCCGCGTTTTCGGCGGAAGCACGGATCGCGGCTCCGACGCGGGTCCGCTCAATGGTCCAGAACATCCCGCCAGCCACCACCAGGCAGGCGGCCAGCACCGCGAGCCGGTAGGCGGAATAGGCGAAGCCGGCGGCGATCGGCACCGGCATGTCGAGCCAGGCCGGCACGGCGACCGCGTGGAAATCATTCCCGGCCAGGATCGAGCGGCCTTCCTCGAACAGCAGAATAAGCGCGAAGGTCAGCAGCACCTGATCCAGATGTTCGCGATGGTAGAAGCGCCGAAACAGGAACCGTTCCAGCACGACGCCCAGGATTGTGCCGCCGATCAGGGCCAGCGGCAGCGACAGCCACAGGCCGAAACCCGCCTTTGCCACCAGGAACGTGACATAGGCGCCGACCATGAACAGGCTGCCATGGGCAAGATTGATGACCCCGAGCACGCCGAATATCAATGTCAGCCCGCTGCTGATCAGAACCAGCAGCAGACCGTACTGAAGTCCGTTCAGCACCTGCACCAGCAGACCGGCGGCGGTCATGTCGACGCGTTCGTCAAAAGACCATCAGCTCAGCTTGCAGCCGGTGTCCGGATCCGACAGCGCCGGGGCGGCGATCCCGATCACCTTGTTCTCCCCGTCCTTCACCTCCCGCAGATAGATGTTCTGAACCGGGCTGTGCCCGGCCGAGAGAACGAACGCGCCGCGCGGGCTGTCGATCCTGGCGTTGCGCATGGCGGCGAACAGCGCTTTGTCCGCTTCCACATCGCCTTGCACCGCATCGAGGCCCGCCGCCAGAAGTTGCGCGGCGTCGTAGCCCTGCACCGCATACACATCCGCCTGCCTTCCCGCCTTCGCCAGGAACGCCGCCCGGAACGCGACATTCTTCGGCAGATCCAGCCCGTCGCCATAATGCAGCGCCGTGCGAACGCCCTCGGCGGCGGCGCCCTGCGCGGCCAGAGTGCCCTCGGTCAGAAAGCCCGACCCGAATAAAGGCAAATTCGCCCGCAATCCGGCTGCGGCGTAGTCGCGGACGAACTGCACCGCACCGCCGCCGGCAAAGAACGCGCCCACCGCTTCAACCCCAAGTCCCGGCAGCTGCGCCAGGATCGGCTGGAAGTTGGTTTCTGGAAACGGCAGCGTCAGCGTGTGGGTCAACTCGGCGCCCCCGGCCTTCAGGCCGTCCCGAAAGCCCTCCGCCGATTCCTTGCCCGCGGCATAATCCCACGTCACCCACGCCGCCTTTTTCACGCCGGTCCTGGCCACGGCAAGCCCCATCCCGTAGGCCGGCTGCCAGTTGGTGAAAGAGGTTCGGAACACGCTCTCGCTGCACAACTCCCGCGACGCCGCCACGTTGCCGGCGTTCGGGATAATCAACGGCACGCCTTTTTCCCGCGATGCCTGCACCAGCGCCATCACCACGCCGGAATGCACGGTGCCCACCAGGACATCGGCCTTATCGCGGCTGAGCAGGCGATTGACGTTCTGCGGCGCGGCGGCCGGGTCGGACTGGTCATCGAGCTTGATGAGGGTGACGGGCCGGCCTCCGAGCTTGCCGTCGCGCTCGGCCAGATACATCTCGAACGCCAGTGTGATGCTCTCGCCAAGTTTCGCGAAGGTGCCGGAATACGGCAGCATCAATCCCACCTTGACCGGTGCGTTGCCGGCAGCGCGAACCCCCCGCGGCAATGCCAGCCCAGCGACCGCGGCCATGCCGCCAAGTGTGAGGCCCCGTCGTGTCAGCTCCCGCCCGGTTCTGTTCATTGCAGTCCTCCTTGGCCCGAATTGAACGGAGGATGCACGATCAGCGTCACCCGGTCCAATACGCGCACGGCCGTCCTGGATTTTCTGGGCGATCTTTTGGAGCAACATCGGCGGCCGTGGCGTTGTAGGGTGCGCCGATGGCGCTGGATCTCGACACCGGGCTGCTGAAGCCCGCACTGATCATTCTGGCCGCGGCAGCGGTGGTCATTCCACTGTTTCACCGGATGCGGGTCAGCCCGGTGATCGGCTTTCTGCTGGTCGGCATGATGGTGGGACCGTTCGGTCTGGCCAGGCTCGCGGATCGACTTCCGCCAATCGGCGCGGTGACCATCGGCCAGCCCGAGACGATCGCGCCGATCGGCGAATGGGGCATCAGCATGCTGATGTTCATGATCGGCCTGGAGCTGTCGCTGGAACGCCTGCAGGTTATGGGGCGGCTCGTGTTCGGCCTCGGTTCGCTGCAGTTCGCACTCTGCGCCTTGGCGGTTTCGGCTACCGCGCTGGCGCTGCATGCGCCGCCTGGCGAAGCGGCGATGGCTGGCCTGGCGCTGGCGATGTCGTCCACCGTCGTCATCGTGCAGGTGCTGTCCTACGAAAAGCGACTGGGTGGGCCGGTCGGGCGCACCTGTCTGGCGATGCTGCT
>JAYTXR010000128.1:0-2689 GCA_043742865.1 Acetobacteraceae bacterium | reverse complement strand
ACCGGCGGCGGCAACGGGCGGCACATGATCTACGCCGCCGGCAAGACCGACCACACGATCGAGAGCGGCGGCATGGTCGAGCACATCGTGCAGTTAGTCGAAGCCAAGGCAGCGGAGTTGGAGGGGGTAGCGGCGGCGGAGAAGCTGGCGGCTTTGGAGGCCGCCGAATAAATTGGCCGACCTGCAACCCGTCCGCGGGACCCGTGACCTTATTGGAGAGGACCAGCGGCGACACCATCATGTGATCGAGACCGCTCGCCGGATCGCGACGTCTTATGGCTTTGACGAATGGTCTACGCCGGTGTTTGAGGACACCCGCGTGTTCTCCCGCACGCTGGGCGAAACCTCCGACGTGGTGATGAAGGAGATGTATTCCTTCGAGGACCGCGGCGGCGACAGCGTCACGTTGCGCCCGGAGGGTACTGCCGGCGTGTGCCGCGCGCTGGTGACCAACGGGCTGACCCAGTCGCTGCCGCAAAAAGTGTTCTATGCCGGCCCGATGTTTCGCTATGAGCGGCCGCAGAAGGGCCGTTACCGGCAGTTTCACCAGATTGGCCTGGAACTGATCGGCCCGGCCGAGCCGCTGGCCGATGCCGAGGTGATCGCCTGCGGTTGGGACATACTCGCCGAACTCGGCGTAGCCGGCGACATTGTCCTGGAAGTAAACACGCTAGGCGACCAACCCAGCCGGGACAGCTACCGTGCCGCGCTGGTGGAGCATTTCACCGCGCACCGATCGGCCCTGTCGAAGGACAGCCTGGACCGGCTGGAGCGCAACCCGATGCGCATTCTGGATTCCAAGGACGAGGGCGACCGGCGCATCGTGGCCGAAGCGCCCACGATCCATGCCCATCTGAGCGAGGCTGCCGCGTCGTTCTATGCCGCGCTGAAGCGGCATCTGTTCCAGTTCGGCGTTCCATTCATCGAAAATCCACGCATTGTCCGCGGTCTGGATTATTACGGCCACACCGCATTCGAGTTTGTCACCGAAAAACTTGGCGCTCAGGGTACGGTCATGGCCGGCGGACGCTATGACGGCCTGGTGGCGGAAATGGGCGGGCCACCGACCCCCGCCGTCGGCTGGGCCGCGGGCATCGAACGGTTGGGCATGCTGCTCGACACGCCGCCCGCCGCGCCAACGGGCATCGCGGTCATTCCGGTCGGAGAGGCTACCGAAGGCCCGGCGCTGGAGGTGCTGCAATCGCTGCGCCATGCCGGCCTGCGCGCGGAGATGGCCTATCGCGGCAACCTCAAGCGCCGGCTGGAACGCGCCAATCGGCTCGGCGCCCGCGCCGCGGTAATCCTGGGCGAGGACGATCTGGCGCACGGAGTCGCCCAGGTGAAGGATTTGGCCACCGGCAGCCAGCAGGCTGTTCCGCTGGCGGAGATCGCCGCCTTCCTTCGGCTGCGGTAAACCCGTACGATGATCCTCGCTTTGAAACTCGACCGCATCGCCGCCCGTGCCGAGGAATTGCGGGCTTTGCTTGGCGAGGGCATCTCCGGCGAGGCCTATGTGAAAGCCTCGCGCGAATTGTCGGACATCGAACCGGTGGTCTCGCGCATCGGCGACCTCCGCTTTGCCGAACAGGCGCGCGAGGAAGCCGAAACCTTACTCGCCGACCCCTCCATGCGCGAGCTGGCGGAGGCGGAGCTGTTCGAGCTGAAGGAAAAAATCCCGGCGCTGGAGCACGAAATCCGTATTTCGCTGCTGCCGAAGGACGAGGCGGACGAGCGTTCCGCCATCCTGGAAATCCGTCCCGCCGCCGGCGGCGACGAGGCCGGGCTGTTCGCGGCCGAGCTGTTTGCCATGTACCAGAAATACGCCGACATCCGGGGCTGGCGCTTCGAGGTGCTCGAATTCGCCGAAACCCGCCTGGGCAGCCTGAAGGAGGGCATCGCCGAGATCACCGGGCGCAGCGTCTTTGCCCGGCTGAAATACGAATCCGGGGTGCACCGCGTGCAGCGCGTGCCCACGACCGAAAGCCAGGGCCGCATCCACACTTCCACCGTCACCGTGGCGGTGCTGCCGGAGGCCGAGGAGGTGGACGTACAGATCGACGAAGGCGATCTTCGCATCGATGTGTATCGCGCCTCCGGCGCCGGCGGACAGCACGTCAACAAGACCGAAAGCGCGGTGCGGATCACCCACATCCCCACCGGCATCGTGGTGGCGATGCAGGAGGAGCGCAGCCAGCACAAGAACCGCGCCAAGGCGATGAAGATCCTGCGCGCCCGGATGTACGAGCAGCAGCGCGCCAGCCTGCACGCCACCCGCTCGGCCGACCGCAAATCCCAGGTCGGCACCGGCGACCGCTCGGAACGCATCCGCACTTATAATTTTCCGCAGGGGCGGGTTTCGGACCATCGGATCAACCTGACGCTGTATAAGATCGACAAAATCCTGCAGGGCGATCTGGAGGAGTTCATCGACAAGCTGACCGCGGAGGACCAGGCGGCTCGGCTGGCGGCTGACGAGTGAGCAACAAGGCAAGCAAGGCCAGGGGGCTCTGCCCCCTGGACCCCCGCCAGGAGCCCGTGGCCCCTGGACCCCCCATACCTGGTAGCGGGATCCAAGAGCCTCCCGGCCCTTGGCGGGGTCCAGGGGCAGAGCCCCTGGCCTTGCTCAGCCTTGGTCAATCCATCTGCCACGGAGCCAGCGCTTTGCGGACATCCGGCATCGACAACCCCC
>JAYTXR010000127.1:0-8203 GCA_043742865.1 Acetobacteraceae bacterium | reverse complement strand
CCGATGCATTCGTCGAACGCGACGGCGCATCGATCCGGGAAGCTCGTCGGGACCACCTGATCCTCGGGCCCGTAGAGCACGAGCGCGGGGACCGGGTTCGTCTCCAGAAAGCGCGGCATGTCCTTCATTGGCCGCGCGCCGGTCGAGCTCTCGTAGATACCGAAGCTCGCGCGCAACTTGACCGGATCCGCGAATGGCTCGGTCATGAAGTCCATCGCCTCGCGGGTGAACGCGGTGGACGCGCCCCACAGCCGGTGGCCGTACATCCCCGCGACGTACGCGCGCCGGCGGGCCGGAGTATCGAGTTCGGCCGCCAGCGCATCAGCATCGGTGGCCTGACGAATGAAGTAGTCGGCGGTGGCGCGGCTTGCGCGGTCGCCGTCGGGGGCGATGCCTGCCGCCTCGTACTCGCCGTTGCGCAACACGGGGTTCAGCGTGTTGAAGTAACAGAGCTTGGGTACGAAGCCGGGGTAGCGCAGCGACAGGTCGTAGATGATCGGCCCGCCGGCATCACCCGCGGCGGCGAAGCAGTGATCGTTGCCCAGCACTTCGTGCACGAGCGCGTACAGGTCGATGGAGAACGCGGCCACATCGTAGAAACCGTCGGCCGCGATGTCGCTGTCGCCGAAGCCGCGCAGATCAGGTGCGATCACCTCGAAACCGGCAGCCACCAGCGGTTCGATGTTGCGCCACCAGATGCGCCGGGTCTCGGGCCAACCGTGCACGAGCAGCAACGGAACGCCACCAATGCCCTCGCGCAAGTAGGCGAGCGTTGCACCCGTAGAGAGCGTGGCGCGCTGTGTGGCGAAACGCGCCGGGTTCAGATCGTCGGTCATGGATCGGGAGTTTGACATGGTTGAGTACGAAGCGGTCATGGGGCTCGAAGTCCACGTCGAGTTGGCGACCGCCACCAAGTTGTTTTGCGGGTGTCCGAACGAGTTCGGCTCAGAACCCAACACCAACATTTGCCCCGTGTGCCTCGGCTTACCGGGCTCGCTGCCGGTGTTGAACGAACGGGTGGTGGAGTTCGCGCTGCGGATCGGCGAGGCGTTCCACTTCGACGTTCCGGAGCGGTCGATCTTCCACCGGAAGAATTACTTCTACCCGGATATGCCGAAGAATTACCAGATCACGCAATTCGCCGAGCCGATCTGTCTCGATGGCGGGGTGGCGCTGCATGAGTTTGCCTACCCGAAGGACGCGCAAAAGAGCATCGCCGCGCCGGGGAAGGTGGTGGGTCTCACGCGCATCCATCTGGAGGAGGACGTGGCGAAGTCGCAGCACTTCGATAGCAATAGCGGCATTGATTTTAACCGCGCCGGGACGCCGCTGATGGAGATCGTGAGCGAGCCGGAGATTGATACGCCGGAGGAGGCGTTCGCGTATCTCACGGCGCTCCAGCAGATCCTCATCTACGGCGGAGTGAGCGATGCGGATATGGAAAAGGGGCAGCTCCGTTGCGACTGCAATATCTCGGTGCGGCCCGAGGGGCAGGCGGAATTTGGCACGAAGATCGAGATCAAGAATATGAACTCTATCTCCGCCGTGCGCCGCGCTATCGCGTATGAGATCGAGCGGCAGACGGAGGCATACGGACGCGGCGAGACGCTGATCCAGAGCACGCGCGGCTGGAATGACGACACGGGGCAGACCTACCACATGAGGACGAAGGAAAGCTCGCACGACTACCGCTATTTCCCCGACCCCGATCTGCTGCCGCTGATGCTCGACCAAGCCTATGTGGACGAACTGCGCGCCGGGTTGCCCGAACTGCCGGACGCCAAGCAGGCCCGCTTCGTCGCCGAATACAGCTTATCCCCGTACGATGCCGCGGTGCTGGTGGCCGAGCAGGCCAACGCCGAGTATTTTGAAACGGTCGCCGAGGGTCACGATCCCAAGCAGGCTGCCAACTGGGTCACCGGCGAGCTTTTCGCCCTGTTGAACCGCACCGGCGCGACGATCGAAACCAGCCCTGTATCGGCAAAAAACCTCGGCCGGCTGCTCGATCTGATCGCCGACAAGATCATCAACGGTAAAATCGCCAAGGATGTTTTCGACGCCATGGTGCAGACCGGCGAAGACCCCGTCGCCATCGTCGAGGTCAAGGGCCTGCGTCAGGTTACCGACACCGGCGCGATCGATGCCGCCGTGGATGGCGTCATTGCCGCCAACATGGACAAAGTCGGAGAGTATCGGTCCGGCAAGGAAAAGCTGTTCGGCTTCTTCGTCGGTCAGGTCATGAAAGCCATGGCCGGCAAAGGCAACCCGGCGCTGGTCAACGACATCCTGAAGCAGAAACTATCCGGAACGGTCTAATCTAGGTCGCGCAGGCCGGGGTCATCGGCAGGAACGCCTCGGCCGACGCGATGGTGCCGACCGGTTCGTAATAATCCCAGGGAGCCCGGCTCTGCGCCGGGGTTTTTACTTTGTACAACGTGAGGTCGTACAGCACCCGCCCGTCGGCGCGAATGCTTGCGGGCTTGCCCAGGAAGTCGACCGGCAGCGCGCGCATGGCCTTGTTGACCGCGAGCGCGTCGCGCGTGCCGGCCTGGGCCATGGCTTTCAGGAAATGAAGGGTGGCGGCGTAGATCGCGGCCTGATTCTTGGTCGGCATGGTATTGCGCCCGGCGGCAAAGGTTTGGGCGAATTTCCGCGCCGCCTCGTTTTGATCCCAGTAAAACCCGCTGGACAGGGTCAGGCCCTGCGTCGCTTGTAGGCCGAGCGCGTGGATGTCGGTGATGTACACCAGAAAGCCGGCCATCCTTTGCCTGCCGTTGCGGGTCAGGCCAAATTCGGCGGCCTGCTTGATGGCGTTGATCTGATCGGGGCCGACTGCGGCGACGCCGATGATCTCGGCGCCGGAGCTTTGCGCCTGGATCAGCTGGGACGAGAAATCCGCGTTGCCCATCGGGAAATAGGCGGACCCGAGCACGCGGCCGCCATTGGCCTCGATTACCGCCCCGGCCGAAGCCTCCAACGCGCGGCCGAAGGTGAAATCGACGGTCAGGAAGAACCAGGTTTTGCCGCCCTGCTTCACCACTTCGGCCGCCGTGCCGTAGCTCAGCGCATGGGTGTCGTCGGCCCAATGGGTGCTGGTCGGGGCGCAGAATTTGGAGGTGAATTCGGTGACTGCGGCGGCGGTGATCATCACGGTGCGCGATTTGTCGCGGGCCACCTGCTGCACCGCGGCCGCGACCGGGGTGAACGGCAGGTCGGTGATCGCATCGACCCCGCCGGTGTCATACCATTGCCGTGCCAGGCTGCCGGCGACGTCCGGCTTGTTCAGCGTTTCGCCGAGCAGGATGTCGATTTTCTGGCCCAACACCGTGCCGCCGAAATCGGCGACGGCCATGCGCGCGGCGAGCACCGATCCCGGGCCGCCGCTATCGGCGTTGGGCCCGGCCGCGTCGGTCAGCACACCGATTTTTACCGAACCCGCCGACTGCGCGCGGGCGGTGCGCGACAGTAGCGGGGTTGCCGCCATTGCGGCGGCGAGGGTTCGGCGGTGGATCGTGACGGTCATGACGGTTTCCGTTGTTATTGGGCTGTTGTTATTGGGCCGTTGTTATTGGGCCGTTGTTATTGGGCCAGTCTTAATGGGCGGGTATTATTGGGCGGGCACGATCCGGCCGCGACATTCGCCGAAGCCGATCGACACGAGTCCGGGGGCGTTGGCATGGGCGTGAAAGATCACCTCGTCGCCGTCCTCGAGGTAGCATCGGGTTTCGCCGTTGGGCAAGGTGATCGGTTGTTGCCCGGCGCGCGAGATTTCCAGCAGGCTGCCGAAGCTGGCCGGCTCGGTGCCGGAGATCGTGCCGCTGCCGAACAGATCGCCGGGGTTCAGGTTGCAGCCGTTGCTGGAATGATGGGCCACCATCTGCGCCACGGTCCAATACAGGTCGCGCGCGTTCGATTGCGTCAGCGTCGTCGGCACGTCGCCGGCGGCGCGCATCGCCGGGGTCAGCAGCATCGCGGAAAAATCGATGTCCAGCGCGCCCTCGGCCTGATCCCCGCTGTCCCATAGATGCGGCAATGGCTGCGGATCGCCGTTGGGACGCGGATTTTGCGGTTTGCGGAACGGTTCCAGGGCCTCGGCGGTGACGATCCAGGGCGAGACGGAGGTGGAAAAACTCTTTGCCAGGAACGGGCCGAGCGGGGCCGATTCCCAGGTCTGGATGTCTCGCGCCGACCAGTCGTTCAACAGGCAGAAGCCGGCGATATGGCGGGGCGCCGCGTGCAGCGGTATCGGCTCGCCGAGGCGGTTGCCCTCGCCGATCCAGATGCCGAGCTCGACTTCGTAATCGAGGTTGCGGCACGGGCCGAAATCCGGCGCGTTCTGGCCGGCCGGCTTGCGCTGGCCATTCGGCCGGCGGATGTCCCCGCCGGAGAGCCGCACCGAGGAGGCGCGGCTGTGATAGGCCACGGGGACGTATTTGTAGTTGGGCAGCAGCGGGTTGTCGGGCCGGTGCAGCTTGCCGCCATTCAGCGCGTGGCTGATGCCGGCGAAAAAATCGGTGTAGTCGCCGATGCGGGCCGGCAGATGCAGTGTGCAGGCGGCGGCGTCGTGCAGCAGCCCGGCGGCGACGGCGAGATCCTTGTCGGCGCTGGTCGCCTCCAGCAGCGCAAAAACGCGCCGGCGCAGCGCCCGGCGCGCCACGTCCCCGGCTTGCAGCAGCGGGTTCAGCGTGCGCCCGCTGGCGGCTTCCGCCGCTTCGCGGGCGAGGCCGGAAAACAGCCCGGCCTGCAATGCCGCGCCGATGTCGAGGATCGCGCTGCCGATCGCGACCCCCCCACGGGCGCTGGCATGGGCGCTGGCATGGGCGCTGGCGTGGGCACCGGCATGGGCGGGGCTGAACACGCCGAAGGGCAGGTTCTGGATCGGAAAATTCGGGTGGCCGTTGGCCGAGGCCACCCAGCTCGTGCGCGCCGGATCGTGGGTCTCGTCGATCATTCAATCTTCCATCCGACCGTTGAAATGTTTCTTCAGGCCGTCCCACACATGGTCGTACCCGGATTGCCGTTCGGTCAGCCCGATCGCCAGCTCGGTCGGCAACAGCCGTTGGCTGGTCTCGAACATGAAGGCCAGCGTGTTGTCCAGCTTGAGCGGCGCCAGCGTGTCGGCGCGGGCGCGCTCATAGACCGCGGCGTCGGGGCCGTGCGCGCTCATCTGCGAGTGCAGGCTGGCGCCGCCGGGCGCAAAGCCGCCAGATTTGCCGTCATAGACGCCTTGCACCAGGGCGACGAATTCGTTCATCACGTTGCGGTGGAACCAGGGCGGGCGGAATGTATGCTCGGCGACCAGCCAGCGGGGCGCAAAGATGGCGAAATCGATGTTCGCCACGCCTGGGCTGGTGGTCGGCGAGGTCAGCACGGTCGAGATCGACGGATCGGGATGGTCGAAGCTAACCGTGTTGATGACGTTGAAGCGCGCCAGATCGTATTTGTATGGCGCGTAGTTGCCGTGCCAGGCGACCACGTCGAACGGCGAATGGTCCAGTGTGGCAGCCCAGAGGTTGTTATGGAATTTCTGTACGATCTCGATCGGCTCGTCGCGGTCCTCATAGGCCGCGACCGGGGTCAGGAAGTCGCGCGCGTTGGCCAGGCCATTCGAGCCGATCGGGCCGAGATCGGGCAGCCGCAGGATCGCCCCGTGATTTTCGCAGATATAGCCGCGGGCCGTGCCGTCCGGCAGGCGCACGCGAAAGCGGATGCCGCGCGGGATCACCACGATTTCGCCCGGTGCCACGCGCAGCCGGCCGAATTCGGTGGTGATGTCGAGGCCGCCCTGCTGGGGCACGATCAGCAGCTCCCCGTCGGCGTTCCAGAACACCCGCTCCATGTCGCGATTGGCGCGGTAGATGTGCACCGACACGCCGTCATCGGGGGCGGCCTGGTTGGCGACGAGGGTAAACAGTCCGGCGACGAAATCGGTGGCAGTGTCGGGCATCGCCAGCGGGTCCCAGCGGAAGCGGTTCGGGCTGGGCGGGGCAAGCTTGGTGCAGAGCTGGCCGTTGCCGATCTGGCGGTAGGCCGGATGGCGGGCGGATGGGCGGATGCGGTACAGCCAGGCCCGCTGGTTGCGGTCCCGCGGCACCGTGAAGGCGGTTCCGGTGATGCCCTCGGCATACAGGCCGTAAGGCACGCGCTGGGGCGAATTCTGCCCCACCGGCAGCGCGCCGGGTAGCGCTTCGGTGGCGAACTCGTTGCCGAAACCGGAAAGATAGCTGGTTGTGTCGGTGACCATCTGGACGTTCATGCTGACCTCACTGGAAATGACAGGAACCCGCGAAACCGGGCACGCCCTCCGCGCACCGGGCTGCCTGCCGCATGATAGCGCGGAAACCGGGCGAGGAAACGCCCGATCGCCACCCGGCCCTCTAGCCGAGCCAGAGACAGGCCGGCGCATTGGTGCGGGCCGAAACCAAACGCGAGATGGCGGTTCGGATCGCGCGCCAGATCCAGCCGGTCCGGATCGGTGAAGACATCCGGGTCGCGGTTGGCCGCACCGATGCACAAAGTGACCGGCGTGTCCGGCGCCATCCGCACGCCGCCGATCTCGGCTTGGGTGGTGGTGATGCGGTTGCCGAGCTGGTTGGAGCTTTCGAACCGGAGGAATTCCTCGACGCCGGTGCGGATCAGCTCCGGTTCCGCCAGCAACGCCGCCCGTTGGTCGGGCCAGTCGAGCAGGCTGGCCAGCGCGTTGCCGATCAGGTTGGTGGTGGTTTCATGTCCGGCGTTCAGGATGAAGATGCAGTTATGCAGCAACTCGGCCTGATCGAGCGGGGCGGCGCTGTCTTCGCCCTGGATCAACCGGGTCAGCACGTCGTGGGCGGGATCGCCGGGTTTGCGGCGACGCTCGGCGACCAGGCCTTGCAGGTAATCCAGGAACTCGCTGACCGCGCGGTTGGCGTGTGCCATCTGTTCGGATGTCAACGCCGGTTCCAGCGCGCTGAGAATGGCGAGCGACCATCCGCGCAGGGGCGCCCGGTCGGCCAATGGCATTTCGAGCAGGTTGCCGATCACCTCGACCGGAATGGCGGCGGCGAAATCTCCGATCAGGTCGAAATCGCCGCGCTGTTCGGCCGCGTCCAGCAACCGGTCCACCAGTTGGATCAACGACGGTTCCATGCCGGCGATGGCGCGCTGGGTCAGTGCGCCGATGATCAGCTTGCGCACGCGCGTGTGCAGCGGCGGATCGTTGAAAACTAAACTGGTGGTATGGTGCCGAAACAGTGGCGAATTGCCGTATTTGGGTGCGAATTCGCGTTTCTTGTCGGAACTGAACCGAGTGGCGTCGCGATAGACCGCGACCAGATCGGCATGCGCGGTCAGAAAATAGGAGCCATCGGGCATCGCCCGGACCGGGGTTTCGGCCCGCAGTTTTCGATAGATCGGGTAGGGATCGGCATAAAATTCGGCCGGCGGGTCACGCAGGTCGAAACCGTCGATATCCGGGTGAGCCAAATCTGGGTGAGCCAGAGGCGAAGCGGGGCGCATTGGGGGCGGCGGCATCCACGAAATCCTTCAGAACTACTGCAACCATATCCGTTTCATGCTATCGTAGAGCGCTTGGGCATGATACGGTGACATTGCGTCAGTATTTTCCAACCGGTGTCTGGGCCCGCGAATCGGATGCGTGCCGCTTTATCGCTTGGTCCTCAACGTCTTGCAAGGATTAATTGCTAATGAAACGTAAATCAAAAGCCGAAGATGCCACCCTCCCGGTCCTGCCGGATTTCCGGCTGGAGGAGTTCCTGCCCTATCGCCTGTCGGTGGCTGCCAACCGCGTCTCGCGGATGTTCGCGCAGCGCTATTCGCAGGCCTTTGGGCTGACCATTCCGGAATGGCGGGTGCTGACGGTGGTCGGCCGGTTCGGCACGATCTCGCCCAGCGCCGTCGGCGAACAGACGGCGATGGACAAGGTGAAGGTCAGTCGTGCGGCCGCCAGCCTGGTCACCCGCGGCCTGGTGAAGCAGGCGCAGGACCCGAATGACGGGCGCGGCCGGCTGCTCAGCCTGACCCGCAAGGGGGTCTTGTTGTATGGAAATGTGGTGCCGTTGGCGCAGGAATTGGAGGGCACGCTGTCGGAAGGGCTGAACAAGCAGGAATGGGCGGTGCTGAACAAGGTGCTGGTCAAACTTACCGCGCATGTGGCGTCGCTCGACGGGGCTAATTCCGAGGACGGAGCGGACTGAGAACGCCT
>JAYTXR010000126.1:0-31552 GCA_043742865.1 Acetobacteraceae bacterium | reverse complement strand
AGGGCGTCATAGACGTTGATCTGCGAGGAGATCGGCGTGGCGGCGGCGGGGGTCGCCGGCAGGTTGGCGGCCAGCGCGACCTGCGAGGTGGCGATCGGGCTGAACGTCGTCTGGGTCACCTGGATCGGGGCGACGGTGTTCTGGTTGGCGATGCCGGTGGCGGGATTGACCGTCCAGCCGTTCAGAAACCCCGCCGCGCTGTTGACCAGAAAGCCGTTCTTGTCCAGCTGGAAGTCGCCGGTGCGGGTATAGAATTGCTGTGCGCTGAAAATGGGCTGACCGTTGACGGTGCCGTTGGCGGTGCCGTTCTGCTCGCTGATGGCGAAGAACCCCTGGCCCGCGATCGCCAGCGCGGTGGTGTCGCTGGATTGGGTGATGGTGCCCTGCACGTTGTTCGCATAGGCCGGCCGGGTGGCGACCGAACCGGAATCGTTGACCGCCGCGGTGCTGTTGGTAAGGTAATCAATGAAACTTGTATTGACCTCTTTGTAGCCGACGGTCTGGCTGTTGGCGACGTTGTCGCTGATATTGCTGAACGCGCTCGATTGGGCGGTCAGGCCGCTGATCGCGGTGCTCAAGGCGCCGAACAGGGACATCTGGCTTTCTCCTGCGAGCCCCTGAACGGCGGGGCGGGGATGGGTGCGGCTATAGCAGCAGGAAGCATGCCAGACCGTTTGCCGGCCTTTTTCCGCGCATACCCTGAGAATTGACCCTGCCTGGCTCGCGAATCCGCCAAGGCGCGGTCCGCCGGGCGGCATGGCTGGCCGGGCAATTTCTGCCGCCCGCGGATCGAATGCCGCTCCGATGGCCAGAAACCGTGGGGTTTCGGTGTTGGCCCCGGAATTGCTCTGTCCAGTGGCGCTGCCAGCTATTGCGTCCGGTGGTCAGGAGAGTCCGCGATGTCCGACGTATCGTCCCAGGCCGTATCAACACAGGCCGTATCAACACAGGCCGTATCGACCCAGGCCGTATCAACACAGGCCCGCGGGGTCCCGGCCGGTGTCGGTCCCGCATCGGGGCAGCCGGTCCGGGGTTCGCCGCGCCAGGTTGCCGGCCGAGATGGCGGCGTCGCCGGCGCCGGCGTGTCCTTCGTCGGGGTCCTGGCGGCGACCATGGTGCCGGCTTCCGGGCCCGGGGCAGCCGGCAACCCAGCCGACCCGGCGGTCGCACCCACGACGCCGGTCTCCTCTCTGGCCGACCCCGTTCCCGGGCCGGTTCCCGCTCCGGTTGCCGCTGGTGGGCAGATGGCGCAGCCGGGGCCGTTGCCGCCGGATGGCGGGGCAGGGGGCAAGCCGCGCGGACAGGGCGGGCGGGCGGCGCCGGGCGTCGCATCGGCTGGCGCGGCGTTGTCCGTTATCGCGCCGACGCCGGTGGATATCTCGTTTTCCGCCGGCGCGCGGGCCTTGCCGGCCGCGCCGGCCGATCCGAATGTTCCGCCGGCCAATGCCGCGATCGCCGGGCCGGGACGGGAAGCGGGCCGCCCGCCGCCGCGGATCGCCGGGCCGGAGGCGGCATCCGCGGAACGAACTTCGGCGGAGCGCGATCTCCGGGCCCTGTCGGCGCCGGTATTGCCGCCGGCGACCGATTTCCCGGCCATTCCGCCGGCCGGCCTGGCGCTGCCGGCCCCCGACATTACCCCCAGCGGGCTATCCTTCAGCGCGCCCCCAGTCAGCTTGTCCCCGGTCAGCTTGTCCCCGGTCAGCGGTCACGCCACCGACCCTGGCTCCGCCAATGCCGAGCCGGCCGCACCGGCGATCCATTCGCAGATTGCCCCGGCGCTGGTCTCCCTCTCGGGTGGGCCGCCGGGAACCCAGCGGCTGACCTTGCGACTGGATCCCGCCTCCCTCGGCCATGTACAGATCCGCATCGACCGGGCGAAGGACGCCCCGCCCGAGGTGCGTATCACCGCCGAACGTCCCGAGACGCTGGCGCTGCTGCAGCGCGACCAGCATCAGCTGCATCGGGCGTTGGACCTGGCGGGCATCGCGGCCGAGGGGCGGCAGCTGACATTCCACAGCGCCGTGCCGCCCGCGGAGGGAACCGGCGCGTCGCCAACCGGCCAATCCTCGTTCGGCGCAGCGTTCGGCGCGGGCGGGGATACAGGTGGATTTGGTCCCGGTGGGTTTGGCCGCAATCGCTCACCCCCTGGGTGGGATGGCGACGGCGGGGTGCTGGCCGACGACAGCATCGTCCCGGCCGGCTTGCGCTGGATGCGCGTCGGAATCGACATCACCGCCTGAACCCGGAAGGAATCTTTCCATGAGCCTCGCCACCGCAGCGCTCCAGCACGCGGGCGCCATCGCTGCTCCCACTCCCACTCCCACTCCCACTTCCACTGCCACCCCCACAGCCGCGACTGGCGCTGCGGGTTCGGGCAATGCGCTCGCCACGCTGTCGGGCAATTTTCAGAACTTCCTGCACCTGCTGCTGACGCAGCTGAAGAACCAGGATCCGACCAGCCCGTTGGATACCAATCAGTTCACCACCGAGCTGGTGCAGTTCACCAGCGTCGAACAGCAGATCAGCACGAATGCCAATTTAAGCCAGCTTATCCAGCTGACGCAGGGCGATACGGTGATCCAGTCCTCGGCGCTGCTGGGCAAAACGGTCGTCGTGCAATCGAGTGCCCTACCGCTGCAGAACGGCGCCGCGACGGTGGAGTTCACCGGCACCCCCGGGCAGAAAATCGCCATCGCCATCGGCAACGCCGCCGGCACGGTGCTGAAAACCGCGCAGGTAACCGCTTCGCAGGGCACCAATACCTGGAAATGGGATGGCGTCGACAACGCAGGCAACTCGCTGGCGGATGGTGCCTACACGGTGTCGGTGGTCGGCGCGGGAACGGCCGGGGCGGTGGTGCCGTTTGGCGTGGTCGGCACCGCGACCGGGGTGCAGGTCCAG
The DNA here is from genome assembly GCA_043742865.1 of Acetobacteraceae bacterium. Lineage (GTDB taxonomy): Bacteria > Pseudomonadota > Alphaproteobacteria > Acetobacterales > Acetobacteraceae > PALSA-911. The sequence continues at coordinate 28,651 of JAYTXR010000126.1, read as the reverse complement.
AACAATGCGGTGCAGTTGCAGCTGGGCGGGGTCACGGTGCCGTTCTCGGCGGTGCAGTCGGTCGGGGCGCCCGCGGGCGCCACCGCTGCCAACGGCGGATAGCGCTTGGTCCGGCCTGCCAGGCCATTAGGCCCCGGTCGATTAGGCCGTTAATCGTCAGGTAAGCGGAACGCGGCAAGCTCGGCGCCATGGCAGAACGCCAGGCAGCCAGGGATCGGGCCGCGCATGCGGGTTAGCGAACACATCCAACCAAACCCCCCACCAAACCCCGCATCGGGCGATTGGCGATGAAGCCCCTTTTGGACGGGCTGAAGGCACTCGGGCCGACGCGGCTGCTGGCGATGGGGGCGGTGGCGGTGGCGCTGCTCGGGCTGCTGTCCGTGCTGACGATGCGCAGCGGCGGCGAACGAATGGCGCTGCTGTATGCCGACCTCGATCTGCGCGAGTCGGGCCAGGTGGTGGAGCGGTTGGCGCGGCAGAAGATCGCCTATCGCGTGGTCGGCCAGGGCAGCGAGATCCTGGTGCCGGCCGAACAGGTGGCGCAGGCGAGGCTGATGCTGGCCAAGGACGGGCTGCCCTCGGGTGGTTCTATAGGATACGAAATTTTCGATCGCGGCGAGGGCCTGGCCGCCACCGAGTTTCAGCAGAAGATCAACGAGACCCGCGCGCTGGAAGGCGAACTGGTGCGCAGCATCCGGGTGATCAACGGGGTGCGCGCGGCCCGGGTGCATCTGGTGCTGCCGAAGCGCGAGCCGTTCGCGCGCGAGCGCCAGGATGCCCAGGCCAGCGTCATGCTGACCATGTCCGGTGGCCAGCGGCTGGACCGCGGCGGCGTTCAGGCCATCGTCAATCTGGTGGCCGCGGCGGTGCCGGGGCTGCGGGCGCATAATATCTCGGTGGTCGATTCCCGCGGCGACGTGCTGGCCCGCGCCGGCGAGCCGGCGTCCGGCATAGCGTCGGCCGCCTCCGCCGAGGAGTTGCGCCGCGCCACCGAACTGCGCCTGGCGCACGCGGTGGAGGAGATGCTGGAGCGCAGCCTGGGCCCCGGGCGGGTGCGGGCGGAGGCCTCGGTGCGCATGAGCTTCGACCGGGTCAACGAAACCCAGGAGCGCTACGATCCGGACGGGCAGGTGACCCGCAGCCAGCAGAACGTCACCGACACCAACAAGACCACGGAGGCCAGCAGCACCACGTCGGTGCAGAACAATCTGCCGAACGCCGATGCCGGAACCGGCACCGCCGGCAGCCAGCAATCGCGCCAGGAGGAGACCACCAATTACGAGATCGGCCGCACCGTCCGCACCTTGATCCGCGAACAGCCGCAGATCGAGCGGATCAGTCTCGCGGTGATGGTGGATGGCGTGCTGGCCCCCGGCGCCGACGGCAAGCCGGCGTGGCAGCCGCGCCCCGAGGCGGATCTGACCGGCATCACCGGTTTGGTGAAAAGCGCGATCGGCTTTGATGAACGCCGCGGCGATCATGTCGAGATCGTCAGCATGCGCTTCATCACCGAGGAGCCGGCGAGCCTCGGCGAGAAGCCTGGAATTTTCGGCCTGCCGATCGAGAAGGCCGATCTGCTGCGGCTGGCCGAGACGGCGGTGTTCGCGGTGATCGCGCTGCTGGCGGTGCTGATGGTGCTGCGCCCGATGGTGCTGCGCCTGACCATGCTGCCGCAGTCGCTCGGCGTGGCCGGCGGCAGGAACGGCGCAGATTTCGGCGTCCCGATGCTGGCGGGCGGCGTCGGCTCGCCCGGCGCGCTGGCCCCGTTGGCGGGTCAGAATCCGGCATTGCCGGGGGCTGGGTCGGTGAAGCTGCTGGAAGACGAAAGCATGGTGGATATCGCCCAGATCGAAGGACAGATGCGCGCCTCCTCGCTGCGGCGGATCTCCGACCTCGCGGATAAGCATCCGGAAGAAACCCTGGCGATCATGCGCGGGTGGATCGCCCAGGGAAGCGCCGGATGACCGGTCAGGGGGCAGGTCGGGGCGGATGGTGAAGGTAGAAGAATATCGCACGCTGACCGGGGCGCAGAAGGCCGCGATCCTGCTGATGACGCTGGGAGACGAGCCCTGCGCGCGGCTGTTCACGCTGATGCATGAAGATGAAATCAAGGAGATCTCGTCAGCGATGGCGCAGCTGGGGTCCATCCGGGCCGAAGTGGTGGAGCGGCTGTGCAGCGATTTTGCGGAAAGCATGGGCAGCGCCGGCAATCTGATCGGCAGCTACGAGAGCACCGAAAGATTGCTGCAAAAAAGCCTGCCGCGGGATCGCGCCGCCCTGATCATGGAAGAGATCCGCGGCCCGGCGGGGCGGACCATGTGGGACAAGCTGGGCAACGTGTCCGAGGTGGTGCTGGCGAACTACCTGAAGAACGAATACCCGCAGACCGTGGCTGTGGTGCTGTCGAAGGTGAAGGCGGAACATGCCGCCCGGGTGCTGTCGCTGCTGCCCGATAGTTTCGCCATGGAAGTGGTGATGCGGATGCTGCGCATGGAGAGCGTCCAGAAGGACGTGCTGGACGGCGTCGAAAAGACGTTGCGATCGGAGTTCATGTCCAACCTCGCCCGCGGCGCCCGGCGCGACGCGCATGAGATGATGGCGGACATCTTCAACAATCTGGACCGCGCCGCGGAGACCCGCTTCATCGCGGCATTGGAGGAACGCAACCGCGACGCGGCGGAGCGGATCAAGGCGCTGATGTTCACCTTCGACGATCTGTCACGCCTGACCGGTGCGGCAGTGCAGACGCTGATGCGCTCGATCGAGAAGGAAAAGCTGCCGATCGCGCTGAAGGGCGCCTCCGAGGTGGTTCGCGACCTGTTCTTCAAGAACCTGTCGGAACGGGCATCGAAGATGCTGCGCGACGACATCGAGGCGCTGGGCCCGGTGAAGCTGCGCGACGTGGACGAGGCGCAATCGGGCATCGTGCTGGTGGTCAAGGATCTGGCCGCGCAAGGCCAGATCGAGATCGGCGAGGGCAAGGATGATGAGTTGGTCTATTGAACGGAACATCATTGAAATGAACCATTTCGCCGGGCTGAGCGGCAACGGCGTGCTGTTCGCCGAGGATTTCGATCTGCCCGAGCGCGAGCCGGACGGGCACCGAGCGGACGGGTGCGAGCCGGAGGCGGGGGAGCCGGAGGTGATCGCGCCGGTTTTCGATCCGGCGCAGATGGCGGCGGCGAAGGCGGCATCGTTTGACGAAGGCTGGGCGGCGGGGCGGGCGGCGTTGCTGGCGGAAGACACAGCCAGGCTGCGCCAGGCGGTCGAGACGCTATCGGGCGAGCTGGACGCGGCGGGGCAGGCGGCGCGCTCGATCGGCGAGCAGGCGGCCGAAGCCGTGGCGCGGCTGCTGCTGGCGGCACTCGGTGTGGTGATGCCGGCCTTGTGTGCGTCGTATGGCGACGCGGAGGCGAATGCGGTCGCGCGGATCGTGCTGCCGGCGCTGAGCGGGGAGCCGGAAATCGTCATCCGCGCGCACCCGCGAACCGCGCCGGGGCTGCTGGCCGCCATCGCCCGGATCGATCCCGACCTGGCCGCCCGGGTGCGGCTGACGCCGACCGATGCCATGGCGCCAGGCGATCTGCGCATCGCCTGGCAGGACGGGCTGGCGGTGCGCGACGGCGCGGCGCTGTGGCGCGAGGTGGCGGCGATCCTGCTGCCGCAAGGATTGCTGGCGACCGCGTCGGCGCCCGACGATCTCAACCGCGACGATCTCAACCAGAACGAATTCAACGCAAAGGACACCCGCTATGGCGACTGACATGGAAATGGTCGAACTGGCCGACGGCATCGCCGCGGCGGAACCGGGCGCGCCGCGCGGGGCGGGCGACCTTGAGGCGGTCTACGACATTCCGGTGACCGTCAGTGTGGTGCTGGGCAAGGCGACGATGCAGGTCAGCCAGCTGCTGAAGCTGGGCCGTGGCGCGGTGGTGGAGCTCGACCGCAAGCTGGGCGAGGCGATCGACATCTATGTAAATAACCGCCTGGTCGCCCGCGGCGAGGTGGTGATGGTGGATGACAGCCGGCTGGGCGTGACGATGACGGAGATCGTTAAGGCGGATCGTTCGATTTGATATTGATCCCGGCAAGGGCAGGAGGATCGCGATGCGGGTGCTGATAATCGGCTCCCTGGCCGGTGAGTTGGGCCAGGCCGGGCGGATCGCGATGGCGCGCGGGGCGCGGCTGGATCAGGCCGACGATATCGCCGCCGCCCTGGCGCGGCTGCGCGGGGACGCGCGGATCGATGTGGTGCTGTGCGACCTCGCGCATGATGTGGGGGCGCTGGTGCGCGCCCTGGCCGCCGAGCGGATGGCGGTGCCGGTGGTGGCGTGCGGCACCGGCGACGATCCGGAGGCGGCGGTGCGCGCGATCCGCGACGGGGCGCGCGAATTCCTGCCGCTGCCGCCTGATCCCGATCTGATCGCGGCGATCCTGGAAGCCGCCTCCGGCGAAAGCCATGCCCTGGTGGTGCGCGATCCGGCCATGGCGGCGACCATGCGCCGCGCCGAGCAGGTGGCGGGGTCGGAAGCGTCGGTGCTGATCCAGGGCGAATCGGGCACCGGCAAGGAAGTGATGGCGCGGCATATCCATCGCCGGTCCCGCCGCTCCGGCGGCGTGTTCGTAGCGCTGAACTGCGCCGCCATTCCCGACAATCTGCTGGAGTCCGAGTTGTTCGGCCATGAAAAGGGCGCGTTCAGCGGGGCGGTCGCGCGGCGGGTGGGAAAATTCGAGGCAGCCGAGGGTGGCACGCTGCTGCTCGATGAAATCAGCGAGATGGACATAAGGTTGCAGGCAAAACTGCTTCGCGCGCTGCAGGAACGCGAGATCGACCGTCTCGGGGGCTCGGCCCCGGTGCGGGTGAATGTGCGCATACTGGCAACGACGAACCGCGACCTGCTGGCGGAGGTGACGCGCGGGAATTTCCGCGAGGATCTGTTCTTCCGCCTCAATGTCGTGTCGCTGGTGGTGCCGCCGCTGCGCGAGCGGCCGGGGGATATCGCGGCGCTGGCCGAGCATTTCGCGCGCCGCTACGCCGAGGTGAATGGCCTGCCCTATCGCAAGCTGTCGCGCGCCGCCTCGGCGCGGCTGCTGTCGCATGGCTGGCGCGGCAATGTGCGGGAACTGGAGAACATCCTGCATCGCGCCGTGCTGCTGGCCAGCGGCGAGGAGATCGAGGCCGACGCGATCGAGCTGAGCGCCGAGGGCGGCAAGCCGCGTGGCGCGGCCGATGCGGTCCGCAGCGGCGCCGGGCCGCTCGCCGGACGGCGGATGGACGAGGTGGAGCAGGACCTGATCCTGCAGACCCTGGGCCATACCCTCGGCAACCGCACCCACGCGGCGGTGCTGCTCGGCATCTCCATCCGCGCGCTGCGCAACAAGCTGCGCGACTACGTCACCCAGGGGGTGGCGGTGCCGCCGCCCGCCGGCGGCATCGGTGCCGCCAGGGTCGGCCCGCCCGCGACCGCCGGCGTGGCGGCCTGATGGCGGAAAGCGTCCCCGCGATCATTCTTCCCGGCCCGATCCCTGGGCTGCTGGCGCGGCTGCGCTCGATCGCGCCGGGGACCGATGTCGGGCTGGCGCTCGGGGTGATCGCGCTGCTGTCGGTGCTGGTGCTGCCATTGCCGACCCTGCTGCTCGATCTCGGGCTGGCGCTGTCGCTGACGTCGTCGGTGCTGGTGCTGATGGTGGCTTTGTTTCTGCAACGCCCGCTCGATTTCACCAGTTTCCCGACGCTGTTGCTGCTGACGACGCTGTTGCGGCTGTCGTTGAATGTGGCCACGACCCGGCTGATCCTGTCGCATGGCAACGAGGGGCCGGCGGCGGCGGGTCACGTGGTGGCCGCGTTTGGCGGGTTCCTGATGGGCGGGGATGTGGTGATCGGGGTGATCCTGTTCGCCATCCTGCTGGTGGTGAACTTCATGGTCATCACCAAGGGTTCCGGGCGGATCGCCGAAGTGGCGGCGCGGTTCAGCCTGGATGCGATGCCCGGCAAGCAGATGGCGATCGATGCCGACATGTCGGCCGGTCTGATCGACGAGGTTACCGCGCGCCGGCGCCGGCGGGAGCTGGAGGAGGAAAGCGGCTTCTATGGCGCGATGGACGGGGCGGCCAAGTTCGTCCGCGGCGATGCGATCGCCGGGCTGATCATCACCATCATCAACATCTTCGGCGGCCTGGCGATCGGGCTGCTGCGCCATGGCATGCCGTTCGCCGAGGCCGCGGCGACCTTCACCACCCTGACGGTCGGCGATGGGCTGGTGTCGCAGCTGCCGGCGCTGCTGGTCTCCACCGCCGCCGGCATCGTGGTGACCAAGGGCGGCATGGAGGGCACCGCGGATGCCGCTTTGGTCCGCCAGCTCGGCGGCAGCCCGAAACCGCTGGCGATGGCGGCCGGGGCGGCCGGTGTGCTGGCGTTGATGCCGGGCTTGCCGACCCTGCCGTTCCTTGCCTTGTCGGGGCTGGCCGGGGGGGCGGCCTGGTGGCGGCACCGCAACCCGGTGGCAGGGTCCGCCGATGCGGTACCGGCGCCCCCGGCTTTGCCGGGCGAGCCGCCGATCGGCGACAGCCTGCGCGTGGATGCGATCCGCCTGGAGCTTGGCTATGGGCTGCTGGCGCTGGCGGGCGGCGATGCGCCGCGGCTGACCGAACAGGTGAAGGGACTGCGCCGGTCGATCGCCGCGGAGATGGGCTTCGTGCTGCCCCCGGTGCGCATCCAGGACAATATGGAGCTGCCGCCCGATGGCTATTCGATCCGGGTCAAGGAAATCGAGGCGGCACGGGGTGAGTTGCGGCCCGGCAAGCTGCTGGCGATGCACCCCGGCGGCGCCGATAATGGCAGCGATCTGGCCGGGGAGCGGACCACCGAGCCGGCCTTCGGCCTGCCGGCGCTATGGATCGATCCCTCGGCGCGCGAGGAGGCGCTGTTTCGTGGCTGCACCGTCGTCGATCCGCCGAGTGTGCTGACCACCCATCTGACCGAGATTGTGCGCGAGACGATGGCCGAGCTGCTGTCCTACGCGGAGACCCAGAAGCTGATGGACGAGTTGCCGCGCGAGCACCAGAAGCTGATCGCGGATCTGATCCCCGGCCAGATCGCGGTGGGCGGGGTGCAGCGCGTGCTGCAGGGATTGCTGGCCGAGCGGGTGTCGATCCGCGACCTGCCGACGATCCTGGAGGGGATCCAGGAAGCCTGTGCCGGGGGGGCGCGGGCCATCCCGGCGATCGTCGCGCATGTGCGCGCCCGGCTGGCGCGCCAGATCAGCGCCAGCCACACCGGGCCGGGCGGCTATCTTCCGCTGATCGCGCTGTCGGGCGAGTGGGAGGCGGCTTTCGCGGAGGCGCTGATCGGGCCGGCCGAGGACCGCCAGCTGGCGATGGCGCCGACCCGGTTGCAGGAATTCATACAGCTGTTGCGAGCCGCGTTCGACCGGGCGGCGGCCGGCAATGAGGCGCCGGTGCTGCTGACCAGCGGCGCGATCCGGGCGCATGTCCACGCCATCGTCGAGCGCATCCGGCCCGGAACCCCGGTGCTGGCCCAGGCGGAGATCTTCCACCGCGCCCGCATCCGCACCGTGGGCAGCTTCTGATGCGTTTGAAACTGTATCGAGCCGGCGGGCTTTCCGAGGCGATGGCGCAGGTGCGCGCGGATCTCGGGGTGGATGCCCTGATCCTCGCCACCAGGCGGGTCGGCACCGGCGTCGAGGTGACCGCGGCGCTGGAGCCCGAAGACGATCCGCCGCTGGCGCCTCTGCCATCAACGGCGGAACCGGCGAACGGCTCCCTGTCGGCCCGGGTGGCGGCGCTGCGGTTTCATGGCGTGCCGGAAGCGCTGCTGGAGGGCTTGCTGCGGGGCGAGCTGGTCGATGCGGTGGCGCGGGAAATTGGTTTCGGCCGCCTCGATCTGGCCCCGGATGCGCGCCCACTGCTGCTGGTCGGCCCACCCGGCGCGGGCAAGACGTTGAGCGTCGCGCGGCTCGCGACCCGGCTGGTGATGGCCGGCGAAACGCCGATGGTGATCACCGCCGACGGGCGCCGCGCCGGGGCCACCGAACAGCTGGCCGCCTTCACCCGCCTGCTCGGCGTGAACCTGATCGTTGCCAGCCATCCGGTGACGCTGGGCCGGGCGCTGATGCGCCGTCCGCCGGGCGCGCCGGTACTGATCGATGCGCCGGGAACCGATCCGTTCGATCCGACGCAGCGCGAGGAGATCGCTGCCCTGGCAGCGACCGTGCGGGCCGAAGTGGCGCTGGTGCTGCCGGCCGGGATGGACCCGGCGGAAGCCGCCGACCTCGCCTGCGCCTTCGCGCAAGCCGGCGCCAGCCTGCTGCTCGTCACGCGGCTCGATATCACCCGCCGGCTGGGCGGCGTGCTGGCCGCCGGGAGCCTCGGCAAGCTGGCGCTGGCGGAGGCCGGGATCGGGCCGGGTGCCGCCGACGGCATGGTGGCGCTTACGCCGGCGCTGCTCGCGGCCCGATTGATGCAAACCACGCCGCCAGCACCGGAGCGCCTGCAATGACCGAGGCCGTATCGCTTCCTTCCGTTCCGCCCCTGTTGGTGGAGCGACAGGGACCGGCCCGGCCCGCCGCCGAGCGGATAGGCCGCATCGTTGCGGTGGCGTCCGGCAAGGGCGGGGTCGGCAAGACCTGGTTTGCGATCACCCTGGCGCATGCTTTGGCCCGGCAGGGCAAGCGGGTGCTGCTGTTCGACGGCGATCTGGGTCTGGCGAATGTGGACATCCAGCTCGGCCTGATGCCGAAACACGATCTGAGCGCGGTGATCGCCGGGCGAGCCAGCCTGGAGGACGCGGCGGTCCGCCATGGCGCCGGCGGGTTTGATATTCTGGTTGGCCGCTCCGGTTCCGGGGCGCTGTCGGCGATGGCGCCGGCGGTGCTGGAACGCGTGCTGGAGGGGTTGGCCGATGCGGCGCGCGGGCGCGACGTGATCCTGCTCGACCTTGGCGCCGGGCTGGACCGCGGCGTGCGCCGGATGGCCGCCTGGTGCGACACCCTGCTGGTGATGGCAACCGACGAACCGACCAGCCTGACCGATGCCTATGCGGTGCTGAAGCTGCACGCCGCGGACCGGCCGGATGGGTCGGGCGGGGTCAGCCGCGTGGTGGTCAATCAGGCGTCAACCCGCGCCGAGGGGGAGCGGACCTATGGCACGCTGTCGCGCGCCTGCGCCAATTTTCTGGGCCGCACGCCAGCATTGCTCGGGGTGATCCGCCACGACGAGCGGGTGCGCGACGCGATCCGCCGCCAAACGCTGCTGCTGACCCGCCACCCCGGCTGTCCCGCCGCGCAGGACGTGGAGGCGGCGGCGTCTGCCTTGCTCGGCTGAAATAGGTTGCGGTCACTTGCCGGCTTCCGCCGTGCCTGATATTGGTTGCGAGAATGAGTCGTTCCCCGGTTCTCCGCGTCGTTTTTCTGCTGCCCGGGTTGCTGCTGCCCGGGTTGTTGGTGGGGGTTGCGCCGGCGCTTGCCGAGACGCCCGAGATTTGTGTGGCCGGGCCGGATTTCCTGGTGCCGGAGAAGAAGCTGAAACATCTGGCGGCCGCGGTGCGCGGGCACGGCACGATCGATATTCTGGCGGTCGGATCGGGCACTACGGTCGGCCAGGATGGCGGCGGCGGCAACGCCTTCCCCCATCGCATGGTCGAAGCTTTGCGTGCCGAACTGCCGGGCCGGCAGATCCATCTGACCGTGCGCGGCTCGCGCGGCGCCACCGCGGCGGACATGCTGCAGATGATCCTGACGGCAATGGCGGAGGAGCATTTTGCCCTCGTGCTTTGGCAGACCGGCACGGTGGAGGCGGTGCGCGCCATCCCGCCCGAGGATTTACGCCAGATCCTGGATGCCGGCATCGTGCGGATCCGCAACGGCGGGGCCGATCTGGTGCTGATCGGGGCGCAGTACAGCCGGACCATGGCGGCAAAGGTGAACGAGCTTCCCTATCTCCAGGTATTGCGCGAAGCGGCCGACACGTCGGGGGTTGTGCTGTTCCGCCGCTACGACCTGACGCGCAGCTGGGCGGCGGCCGGGCGCCGCGATCTGGAGGATATCGGCAAGGCCGATCGGGAGGCGGCGATCGACGCGCTGCATGCCTGCCTGGCCGATGCGCTGGCCCGCTTCGTCAGCCACGGCGCCGGCATTCCGATCCCCTGATCCGATCCGGATCTAGAGCATGATAGCTTCAGGTAGGCGAAGCGATCATGCTCCAGCTCTTTGTTTCGACGAGCAATTTTATCGCTCGGTTGAAGTAACCTCAAGCGATATTGCTCTAGAACAAACCTTCGATCCTGCCCTGTGGATCGAGGTAGATCGCCTCCGCCGCCGGCACGCGGGGCAGGCCAGGCATGGTCGTTATATCGCCGCAGAGCGCCACGACGAAGCCGGCGCCGGCGGACAGGCGCACGTCGCGTACCGCCAGCACATGGCCTTCCGGCGCGCCGAGCCGGGTGGGGTCGGCGCTGAAGCTGTACTGGGTCTTGGCGATGCAGACCGGCAAGTGGCCGAAGCCGGCGGCCTCGTAGCCGGCCAGCTTGCGCCCGGTCGCCGGGGTCAGGGTGATGTCCGCCGCGCGGTAGATCTCACGCGCGATGGTGCGGATTTTTTCGGCCAGCGGCAGCGCGTCCGGATAGAGCGGCGCGTATTTCGCGGTACCCGCTTCCAGCCGGCTGCGAACCGCGCCGGCCAGATCGGCCGCGCCAGCCGCGCCGTCGGCCCAGTGCGTGCACAGGAAGGCCTCCACGCTTTGCCGGGCCATGGCATCGCGCACCACGGCGAACTCGGCGTCGGTATCGGTGGCGAAGCGGTTCAGCGCCACCACCACCGGCAGGCCGAATTTTTCCAGGTTCTCGACGTGGCGGGACAGATTGGCGACGCCGCGCGCGACCGCTTCAGGGTCGCTCGCGCCGAGATCGGCCTTGGCCACGCCGCCATGCATCTTCAGCGCCCGCAGGGTGGCCACGATCACGGCGCAGTCGGGCGCCAGCCCGGCGCTGCGGCATTTGATGTCGAGGAATTTCTCCGCCCCCAGATCGGCGCCGAAACCAGCTTCCGTGACCACGACATCGGCCAGAAGCAGCCCTAGATCGGTGGCGATCACCGAGTTGCAGCCATGCGCGATATTGGCGAACGGGCCGCCATGCACCAGAGCCGGGGACCCGGCGATGGTCTGCACCAGATTGGGCATCAGCGCGTCGGCCAGCAGCACCGCCATGGCGCCATCGGCTTTCAGGTCCCGCGCGGTCACCGGCGAGCCGTCGCGCCGGCTGGCGACGATGATGCGACCGAGCCGGTCCTGCAGATCGTGCAGATCGCGGGCGAGGCAGAATATCGCCATCACCTCGGAGGCGGCGGTGATGTCGAACCCGTCCTCGCGCGGCGCGCCGTTGGCGATGCCGCCGAGGCCATTGACGATGCCACGCAAAGCGCGGTCATTGATATCCAGGGCGCGGCGGAACACCACCCGGCGCGGATCGATGCCGAGCGCGTTGCCCCAGAACAGATGGTTGTCGACCATCGCCGACAGCAGGTTGTTGGCCGCGGCGATGGCGTGGAAATCGCCGGTGAAATGGAGGTTGATTTCCTCCATCGGCACCACCTGGGCATAGCCGCCGCCGGTGGCGCCGCCCTTCTGGCCGAAGCTGGGGCCCAGGCTGGGCTCGCGCAGGCAGATCATGGTTTTCATGCCAAGCGCGTTCATCGCGTCGCCGAGGCCGATCGTGGTGGTGGTCTTGCCTTCGCCGGCGGCGGTCGGGCTGATGCCGGTCACCAGCACCAGTTTCCCCCGCCGCCGGCCGGCGAGCGAGTGGATGAACGGAAAGCCGATCTTCGCCTTGAAGCGGCCATAGGGTTCCAACGCATCGATCGGAATGCCGGCCTGGCGCGCGATCTGCTCGATCGGGGCCAGCCTGGCGGCACGGGCAATCTGCAGGTCGGTCGCCACCTCAGGCTGCTTGGCGCGCGTGAATGCCGAGAGCGATGAGCGCCTCTCCGATGGCGCGCACCGCTCGGGTCATGTCTTCGGGGCCAATGGCACCGATGCATCCGACCCGGAAGCTCGGGGTGTCGGTGTTGTAGAAATTGCTGATCAGGAAGCCGCTTGCCTTCAGGGCGTCGACGAAATTCTGCAAATCCCAGGCGGGGTCGGCGGGGGCATGAAAATTGACGATGATCGGACCCTGGTGCTCCGGCGTCAGCCAGGGCGTCAGGCCGAACGCGCATAGACCGTCGTACAGAATGCGGCTGTTGGCGGTGTAGCGCGCCAGACGGGCGGGCTGGCCGCCTTCCGCAGCGAACCGGTCCAGCGCGACGCTGAAGGCGTTCAGGATCTGGGCCGGCGGGGTGAAGCGGAACCAGCCGGGCATGCGCAAACCATGCGCGTAGTTGTCCGACAGATCGAACGACCACGACCCCGCATTGCCCGCGCAGGCCGTCAACCGGTCGATCGGGCATACCGCGAAACCGAGGCCGGGCAGGGCTTCCAGGCATTTGTTGGAGGTAAAGACCATCGCATCGATTTCTGGCTGGGCGGCGATGTCGAATGGCAGGGCGCCGAAGGCGGAGACGGCATCGACGATGGTCCGCCGCCCCAGCGCGCCCGCCGCGGCGCCGATGGCGGCCTGGTCGTGGATCACGCCGCTGCCGGTCTCGCTGTAGACGATGCCGACATGGGAGATCGTCGGATCGGCTTGCAGCGCGGCGGCGACGGCTTGCGGATCGGCCGGGCGGTCGGGGTCGATGGTCAGCTTCACCACCACCCGCCCGGCTTCGGTTGCCAGGCGGATCATGCGATCGGCGTAGGAGCCGGTCGACGGGATCAGGATGCGCCCGCCCGGCGGCACAAAGGTGCGGATGGCGGCTTCGGTGACGAAATGCCCGCAGCCCTGCAGCGCCAGGGCCGCGTGCCGGCCGGCGATGCCGCCGGCGATGGCGAGCACCCGCTCGCGCACCCCGGAATAGAGCGGGCGGAAATCATTGTCCCAGGGGGCGAAATCATGCCCGAGCGCCGCGCGGACGTCGGCATGGGTGCTGACGGGGCCTGGGGTGAGGAGCAATTGAGATGGAATGTGCATGAACGGACCCGATCGGAGAACAAATCAGGCTTTGGCACGGCTCGAGGGTTAAATCCAGCCGGGGTCGGGTCATTTCACGCCGCGATCGCGTGCGGCGGATGGCTGCCGGGGCCGGCGGATGCTAGGATCGGCTATGAACCTTCCATTCGCCGTCCCGGACTGGCTGCCCTGGTGGGCGCCGATCCTGCTGTTGGTGCCGGCGCTGATGTGGGCGCTGGCCTTCCTGTTCATGCCGTTCAGCGTGATCGGCCTGAAGGGGCGGTTGGAGGCGATGGAGGCGCAATTGGAGGAACTGCACAGCGAGATCCGCGGCCTGGCCCATCTTTTGCCGGAGCCAAGGCGGCACTCCTCCTATGACGACATCTACGCGCCGCCCGGAAGCACCCCGCCGCCCCGTAAGGAAATGGGGGAGGTGGTTGCCCGCCCGCCTATTCCGCCGGCCGCCTATGATCTGGATGACGAAGATCCGCGCCGGGCGCGGGGGCAGGCCCGGCGACGCGATCCCGAGCGTTCCCCGCGTGCCGAACCTCGGCTTGACTGGCCTCGATAACCGGAGAAAGCGGCGACCGTTCCGGGCCGTCAGCGGCTGGCCAGCTGCGCGATGTCCGGGCGGATCACCATGCAGGGTATCTTGTGCCTGGCCAGGGTGACGCAGATCGCCGGTGCCTCGGATGCGGTCAGCTCGGCTAGCTGCGCCCGCCATTGCGGCTTGGCGTGGCCGCCGCCGCGCAGCAATTCCACCCGCGGGTCGCCGTCCCCGGCGGTGCGGCGCGCGGCATTGGCGGCATCGCGTGCGGCCCGTTCGCTGGCGAACGAGCCGACCTGGACCGCATAGCGCGGCGCTGTTGCCCGACTTGCGCGCGCGGTCACCGCCCGCGCCGGCACGACGAGAACCGGCGCCACGATTGGCGGCGGAGCCGCTGCCCGGGCGACCGAAAACACGCTCGGCAGCCGGCGTTCCGGGCGCGCATCGCGGCGGATGGCCGGCACGTCCATCTGCTCGAACCCCTGGTCGAGCAGACCTGCCATATGGATGTCGCGCTCCCCGCCGGACCGCGCCCCCATCACAACCCCGATCAGCCGCACGCCGCCGCGCATGGCCGAGGTGACCAGGTTATAGCCGGATGCCTCGGTATATCCGGTCTTCATGCCATCGGCGCCGGGATAGGTCTGCAACAACCGGTCGTGGTTGTACATGATGCGCCGGTGGAAGGTGAAACTCGGGGTGCTGAAATAGCCGTAATAGGACGGGAAATCGGCGATCAGCCGGCGTCCCAGGATCGCCAGATCGCGCGACGTGCTCCATTGATCGGGGTCGGGAAGGCCGGAGGCGTTCTGAAACACCGTATGGGTCATGCCCAGCGCTCGGGCCCGCAGCGTCATCATCTGGGCGAAGCGCTCCTCGCTGCCGCCCAGCATCTCGCCCAGCGCGCAGGCGGCATCGTTGGCCGATTTCGTCACCAGTCCCAGCACCGCCTCCTCGACGGTGATCCGTGTCCCCGGCGTCAGGCCGAGCTTGGTCGGCGGCATCGACGCCGCATTGGCCGATACCGGCATCAGCTGGCCGAGACCGATCCGCCGATCGCGCAACGCCTCGAACAGCATGTAAAGCGTCATCATCTTGGTCAGGCTCGCGGGGTGGCGCGGTTCGTCGGCATTGACCGCCGAGATAACGGCGCCGGTCTGCGCGTCGATGATGATGGAGCTGTAGCGGGCCGACCCGATCTGGGCGAGTGCCGCATGGCCCGACCCGACAAGGCCCAACACGACAAAACCCAACGCGACCAAAGACCGGGCCGCGAGATATAGCCTGGCAGCCACCGCTCGGTTAAACCCAACAGCAAGTCGCCGATCAAAAGCCATCCCAAGTCACCCCTGAAAGCGATCGAACTTCTACGGTGCCGGGCGTGACCCTGTCCAGACCAAATTCTAGAACTTAGAAAAAACAGAAGGGGTTAACCGGTATCGCTACGGATTGGGCCCGCGTGAAGACGGTCCAATCGAGCGCGCCGACGGAGTGCGCCAACAGAGCGAGCCTGGCGCGCGACCGACCGCCGAGAAGGTTGTGAAAAAAATTATTGTGCGCTGCACAAATTTCTCTTGCGTCCGGCAAACAACCCGCCTAAACCCTCTCGTGTTGCAGTGCAGCACAGAAAACGGCCCGACGAATACCCGCCTACAGGGCGTCTGCCGGAACATTGCCACAGACTGGGATGCAGACAGACGGCCCGAAACAACTCTGAAACAGGAATGATGACATGAGCGACAAGAACAAGATCACCACGACCGTCGACACCATCAAGGCCTCCACGGTCGAAGCCGCCACCAAGGGCTACGAGCAGACCGTCGCCGGCCTGAAGGACAGCGCCGCGCAGGCTTCCGCCGGGATCGAGCAGACCCAGGCGAAACTGAAGGAAGGCATGGAGAAGGCGATGAAGACCGCGGAAGAGCTGGTGACGTTCGGCCAGGGCAACATCGAGGCGCTGACCAAGTCCAGCCAGATCTGGGCGACCGGCGTTCAGGACCTGTCCAAGCACGTTGCTGTCACGGCGCAGGCTTCGATCGAAGAGACCCTGAACCTGTTCAAATCCTTCGGCACCGTGAAGTCGCTGAAGGAAGCCATCGATCTGCAGTCCACGCTGGCCCGCACGTCGCTGGAAAAGGCGATGGCCGAGAGCGGCAAGCTGACCGACGCGTCGCTGAAGCTGACCGAGCAGGCGCTGGCTCCGATCACCGCGCGCGTGAACTTCGCCGTCGAGAAGTTCGGCAAGGCCGCCTGATCGGCGGTTCGCGACCCAGATCGGCGGAGCCGCCGCTTACCCTCCCCCTGGTGGGCGGCTTCGCTGGAGAAAGGCCCGGGCTTAACGCCCGGGCCTTTCGTCGTTCGGCCGCCCCATACACCCGTGCAAATGCCTCCAGACTCGGGTCCGTTGCACGTTGGCCGTCCCTCGACGCAGAATTGGCGTCCCAACCCTTTAATCGCAGCCCCCGCTTCCGATATGGTTGGCTCGCCAGCGTCAGGATGCGAGGGTGAGACCAGGAGCGACAAGCGGATATGAGCGGCCCGAGCATGAGCAACGTTAGCCCGAACGCCTTTCACCGGTCGCCTCGCGCGATCCGGCTAAGCGATGGCGACAAGCGCGGCAACGGGGAGGGACCCAACACCGGGGTCGTGGTCAAGGCCCGGCCAAAGACCCGCAAGCCGGCGATGTATAAGGTCCTGATGTTGAACGACGACTACACCCCGATGGAATTCGTCGTCCATGTGCTGGAGCGGTTTTTCCAGAAATCCCGCGACGAGGCCACGCGCATCATGATGCACGTGCATCGCCGGGGCGTCGGGGTGTGCGGGTTGTTCACCTATGAGGTGGCGGAAACAAAAGTCACCCAGGTGATGGACCTGGCGCGCCAGAATCAGCATCCTCTTCAATGTACGATCGAGAAAGAATAATTTTTGAAAAATCGGGTGGCGCGACCCGCCGACGGGTTGTTGGAACACCGCTTGCAAAGCACCATGTCCTAGAAGCTATTCGACAGCGGCGAACCGTCCGGCCGCGATCGTTAAACCGGACCTAGCGTGTAGGAGCGTCGCAGATCATGCTTTCACGGAACCTCGAACAGACGCTGCACCGCGCCCTGTCTTTTGCCAGCGAGCGCAAACACGAATACGCCACGCTCGAGCACCTGCTGCTCGGCCTGCTCGATGACCAGGACGCCGCCGCGGTGCTGAAGGCCTGCGGCGTCGATGTGGACAAGCTACGCACCGATTTGTCGGAGTTCCTCGACAAGGACCTCGCCGGCCTGGCGACCGACCGGCAGGGCGACCCGAAGCCGACCGCGGGCTTCCAGCGCGTCGTGCAGCGCGCCGCGATCCATGTGCAATCCTCCGGCCGCGACGAGGTTACCGGCGCCAATGTGCTGGTGGCGCTGTTCAGCGAGCGGGAAAGCCACGCGGTGTATTTTCTGCAGTTGCAGGACATGACCCGGCTGGATGCGGTCAACTTCATCAGCCACGGCATCGCCAAGGCCCCCGGCAGATCAGCCCAGCGTCCGGTGCAGGGGTCGGAGCGTCCTCCCGAGTCCAACAGTCAGGAGCCGGAGCGCGAGGAAAAACCCGGCAAGCGCGGCCAGGACGCGCTGTCGAATTATTGCGTCAACCTGAACAAGAAGGCGATGGCCGGCAAGATCGACCCGCTGATCGGGCGCGAGTCGGAGATCGAGCGCACGATCCAGATCCTGTGCCGCCGGACCAAGAACAACCCGCTCTATGTCGGCGATCCCGGCGTCGGCAAGACCGCGATCGCCGAGGGCCTGGCCAAGCGCATCGTCGAGGGTGACGTTCCCGAAGTTTTGGCAAAATCCACGATTTTTGCCCTCGATATGGGCGCCCTGCTGGCCGGCACCCGCTATCGCGGCGATTTTGAGGAGCGGCTGAAGGCCGTTGTCACCGAGTTGGAAGCTCATCCAGCCGGCATTCTGTTCATCGACGAGATCCACACCGTGATCGGCGCCGGCGCCACCAGCGGGGGTGCCATGGATGCGTCGAACCTGCTGAAGCCGGCTTTGGCATCCGGCACGATGCGTTGCATCGGCAGCACCACCTACAAGGAATTCCGCAATTACTTCGAGAAGGATCGCGCGCTGGTCCGGCGCTTCCAGAAGATCGACGTCAATGAACCCAGCATCGAGGATGCGATCAAGATCCTGCGCGGCCTGAAGGGCAATTACGAAAAGCACCACAAGGTCCGCTACACCGACGAGGCAATCCGCGCCGCGGTCGATCTGTCGGCCAAATACATCCATGACCGCAAGCTGCCGGACAAGGCGATCGACGTGATCGACGAGGTCGGCGCGTCACGCATGCTGCTGCCGGAGAACAAGCGCCGGAAAACCGTCACCTTGAAGGATGTCGAGGAGATGGTGGCGAAAATCGCCCGCATCCCGGCCAAATCGGTCTCCGCCGATGACAAGGAGACGCTGCGCAACCTTGAACGCGACCTGAAGGGGATGGTGTTCGGTCAGGACAAGGCGATCGAAGCCCTGTCGGCCGCCATCAAACTGGCGCGTGCCGGGCTGCGGGAAGCCGAAAAGCCGATCGGCAACTATCTGTTCTCCGGCCCCACCGGCGTCGGCAAGACCGAAGTCGCCCGCCAGCTGGCCAGCGTGATGGGCATCGAGATCGTCCGCTTCGATATGTCTGAATACATGGAGCGGCACTCGATCTCCCGGCTGATCGGCGCGCCGCCGGGCTATGTCGGGTTCGACCAGGGTGGGCTGCTGACCGACGCGATCGACCAGCATCCGCACGCGGTTTTGCTGCTCGATGAGATCGAGAAGGCACATCCTGACCTGTTCAACATCCTGCTGCAGGTCATGGATCACGGAAAACTGACCGACCATAACGGCAAGACCGTCGATTTCCGCAACGTGATCCTGATCATGACCACCAATGCGGGCGCCTCGGATCTGGCCAAGGAAGCCATCGGCTTCGGCCGTGAAACCCGCGAAGGCGAAGACGGCGAGGCGATCAAGCGGCTGTTCACCCCGGAGTTCCGCAACCGCCTGGACGCGACCATCGGCTTTGCCGCACTGACCCCGGAGATCGTCGGGCGGGTGGTGGAGAAGTTCGTCATGCAGCTGGAGGCCCAGCTCGCCGACCGCAACGTGACGATCGAGCTATCCTCGGCGGCCAAGGAATGGCTGGCCGAACGCGGCTACGATCGGCTGTATGGCGCCCGGCCGCTGGCGCGGGTCATTCAGGAATACATCAAGAAGCCGCTGGCCGAGGAATTGCTGTTCGGCAAACTGGTCAAGGGCGGCTCGGTGAAGGTGAGCATGAAAGACAGTAAACTGGATTTCGTATTCACCGAAGCCGCCTTGTCCGCGGTGGCGAAGACGGAAGACGAGGACGAGGGCGGGGCGGACAAGGAGCAGGAGATCGTCGAGTAGGAAGCAAGGCCCGCACCCGCCAGGGCCGATCCCTGGACCACTTTTACCAGGCGATCACTTCGCCTCGGTAATCCAGGAACCGATGTGTATGGCTGAATTTTTGGGCAGCCAGCACGTCGGCCAGGCCTTTGACGCTTTCCTCAATCCCCACGGCCGCACTCGGGCCACCCATATCGGTGCGCACCCAGCCCGGATGCAGCGATAGCACGGTGATCTTCCGACCCTCCAGGCCGGAATGGTAAAACCCCCTGGTCAGCGAATTCAGTGCCGCCTTGCTGGCGCGGTACAGACCGCTGGTCCCCGCCAAATTGCCGGCCACGCTGCCCATCACCGAGCTCATGAACGCGATCACCCCGCTATCCTCGCGCATGTTGCCGAGCAAATGCCGCGCGAGGCGCACCGGTGCCACCGCGTTGGTGAACATCAGGGCACCGATCTCCTCGATGGTCGCCTGCATGGCGTCCTTATGCGCGGGGCCGGAAACGCCAGCGTTGACGAACAGCAAATCCAGCGTTTTGCCGCTGACCCGGGCGGCAAAGCCGTCCAGCGCCACCAGATCGTTCATATCCAGCGCCTCCATGGTCACCCTTCCGCGATTGGCGGCGGCCAGCGACGCCAGATCTCCGGCCTTGGCCGGATCGCGCGCGGTGGCGATCAAATCATAGCCGCGTGTCAGCAACTCGCGGACCAGTCCAAGCCCGAGCCCGCGATTGGCGCCGACAATCAGCGCGAGTGGATTTGCCATTGAGTACCTCCGTTTATACCGTGAATTGTTCGGCGATGATGCGTTCGGACAGGCCCTGTTCGGGATCGAACAGCACCCGCACGGTCACCGAGCGGTCTTCGCTGACCGCCACCGACACGACGTCGCGCACTTCGGTGAAATCCGCCACCGCCGCAACCGGGCGCTTTTCCGGCTCCAGCACCTGAAACAGCACGTCCGCCGCACTCGGCAGCAACGCGCCGCGCCAGCGGCGTGGCCGGAACGCGCTGATCGGCGTCAGTGGCAGCAGATTGGCCGAAAGCGGCACGATCGGGCCATGCGCCGACAAATTATAGGCGGTGGAACCCGCCGGCGTTGAAATCAGCACGCCGTCGCAGATCAGCTCCTCCAGCCGCACCCGCCCATCGACGGTGATGCGGATCTTGGCGGCCTGGCGCAGTTGGCGCAGCAACGACACTTCGTTCAGCGCCAGCGCTTCCTCGACCGCGCCGGTCATGGTCACCGCGTGCATCCGCAACGGATGCAGCACCGCCTCCTGCGCATGCGACAGCCGCGCCGGCAGACCGTCCTCGCCCATGGTATTCATCAGGAACCCGACCGAGCCGCAGTTCATGCCATACACCGGCACATCGCGCCCGAGCATTGAATGCAGCGTCTCCAGCATGAACCCGTCGCCGCCGAGGGCGACGACGACCGTGGCCTGGGCGGGCTCGCAATCGCCGTAGCGGCCGACCAGCCGCTCGCGCGTGGCGCGCGCCAACCCGGTGGGACTGGCCAGAAACGCGATTTGGCCCGGCACGGCCTCCCGGTTGCGAACCCCCGCAACCGCCGCCTCGATGGCGGGGGCCTGACTCAAGCCAAACGCCTGTGTTCCAGCAGCGGCATATCCCGGCGCACCCTGCCGGTCACCGCCGGGTCGATCCGCGCGGTCGCCCAGCCGACGCCATCGGACACTTTGGCGACCACCTGCCCCCAGGGGTCGCAGACCAGCGAATGGCCATAGGCCCAGCGGATGCCGCCGGCATCGTCGACATATTTGCCGGCGGTCGCGGGGGCGGCGATCCAGCACTGGCTGTCGATCGCGCGGGCCCGGATCAGCACCTCCCAATGGTCCTTGCCGGTCTGCATGGCGAAGTTGGAGGGCAGGAAGATCAGCTCCGCCCCCGCCCGTCGCAACGCCAGGAACATCTCGGGGAAGCGCAGATCGTAGCAGATGGCGCAGCCGATTTTCATCCCGCCGGCCACGTAGGCGACGATCGCATCGCCGCCGGCATAGGTCGCACTTTCCAGGAACCCGGTGCCATCGGGGGCGGTGATGTCGAACAGATGGATCTTGCGGTAGCGCGCCAGTTCCTGGCCTTCGGGGCCGAATACTAAGGTGGTGTTGAACAGCCGCTCGCCGCTCCGTTCGCCCCCCCCCCGTTCGCCTATGGACCCGCCATGCACATGGATGTGCTGGCTGCGCGCCACGCCGCGCAGGAATTCATAGGCCGGACCACCCGGCGCATTCGACCCCACAGGCGGCAAATCCTCCGCCTGTGCGAATTTGCCGTCCCGGCTGCCGCCCAGGCAGCTCCAGACTTCCGGCAGACTGACGATGTCGGGACGGTCGGCGGCGACCGCCTCGCCGATCAGCCGGCTGGCCTGGCGGATGTTCTCCTGCTTGTCGGAACCGGGGTTCATCTGAATGACACTGACACGCATCGGATCGTTCCCTCAGCCCCAGCCCTAAATCTCTGCCCATCGCGGTCCGAATAGGCCGACCCATCAAGCACTGCGTCGCCGCCGGAGGCAAGCAGCCGCCCGCGTGGCGCCCCCGCCTGCACCCAGGAGGTGCTGATGGCGCGAACGGCCCGGCCGATCATCGGAAGGGTTCCGCCAGGACCCGCGATCAGGCCGGCGCTGCCCCAAAAACATAGGGTTCCAGCGACGCCTGTGCGGCGCGGCGCAGCTCGTGCCATTTTTGCGGCCCCCCGTAATAGGCCAGGCTGCCGGGCTCCGCGGCACCGTCCCCGTTGTAATAGGATAAGCAGTCGCGCAACGGTCGGGTTGCTATGTCGGCCTCGCGGCAGTGCTCGGCATACGCGCTCTCCGGCTCTTTCCGGATATCGACGATGTTCGCGCCCCGCTGGCGCAGTGTCTGCAACATCCAGATCACGTAGTCGGTGTGGCCTTCGATCCCACGGGTGAAATTGAACTGTCCGCCACCGCCCTGGGGCCCGGACAGGATGAACAGGTTGGGGAAACCGTGACTATGCAGGCCGAGGAAGGTCTTGACGCCTTCCGCCTGCCATTTTTCCCGCAGCGTCTGTCCACCCCGGCCGGTGATCCGGTTGAAGGTCGCAATCGCCATCCATTGAAATCCGGTTGCATAGATCAGAACGTCGAGCGGATATTCCACGCCATCGTGAACCACCCCGTTCGCGTTGATCCTGCCGACGCCGAGCGGCGCGGTATCGACCAGTTTCACGTGCGGCAGGTTGAATGTCGGCAGGAACTCGTCGTGGAACGTCGGCCGCTTGCAGCCATAGGGGTAGTACGGTTTGAGCGCCGCGGCGGTTTTCGGATCCTCGACGATGGCATCGATCCGGGCGCGGATCTGTTCCATGATCCGGAAGTTACTGTTGAGCTGTTTTTGGATCAGTTCGTCCGGAGGCAGCTCCCTCTCGTGCTGCTTGCGCGGCTTGAAGTCGGTGATCTTGCCCGAGAGAAAATCGTCGTTGCCTTTGAGCGCGGTTCGCCCGGATGAAATTGTCGCGAGCCGCTCCCGCCTGGCCCGCGCCCAACCGGGCTCCTTCGACCAGGTATCGATCTCCTCCTGGGTCGTCGCGCGTTGGTCGCGCACATCGATCGTGGAAGGGGTTCGCTGAAAGACGCAGAGAAGCCCGGCGACTTTGGCAAGTTCGGGGATCACCTGAACGGCGGTCGCGCCGGTCCCGATAATGCCAACCCGCTTGCCCTCCAGGTCCACAGTGTAGTCCCACCGGGAGGTATGGAAGGCTTTACCGCCGAAGCTCTCCATGCCGTCGATCCGGGCCAGCTTCGGCGTTGTCAGGATACCATTCGCCAGCACGACGTAGCGCGCGCGCATTTTGTCGCCCCGGTCCGTGGAGACCGTCCAACGGCCGGCGACCTCGTCCCACACCGTGTTCTCGACGGTCGTGTGAAACAAGCAATGGTCGTAAATGCCGGATTTCTCTGCCAGGGTCTGGCAGTATTCAAGGATCTCGAAGCCCGAGGCGAACTTCATTGTCGGGAAATACCCCATCTCCTCCAGCAGCGGGAGATAGCTGTACGACTCGACGTCGCAGGCGATGCCGGGATAGCGGTTCCAGTACCATGTGCCGCCGACGTCGCCGCCCTTCTCGCATAACCGGACATCGTGCCAGCCGGCCTCGCGAAGCTTGTACCAGAGCAGTAAGCCGGCGAAGCCAGCGCCGACCACGAGAATTTCGCACTCGTCGTGCAAGGTCTCCCGTTCGACCGGGGGCGCCGAATAGACATCCTCGAGGTATTTGGCGAACTCGCCTTCCATGGCGATGTAATCGGCCGCCCCCCGTCTTGCCTCCTTGAAGGCGCGATATCTGGCCTGTTCCTCGGCATTGAAACTGGCCCCGGGCGGCGGCGGGGGCAGCGTCTTCAGCGCTTCATCCTGAAGGGTCGAATAGCCCTTGCCGGCGATTTTCTCGGTCGCCTTGGCGGCACGGGTGCGGAATATCTTCAAGCCCGTGGTTTCGTCGGTTCGGATCGGCGGAATCATCTTTGATGCCCCATCTCGCAGGAAGCTACCCGGCCGTCATGCCTCGGATGGGAGATTTTTCGCTCCTCTCGAAGCCAGGCTGGCGGTCGCCAGGATAGCCGTCGGCCATGGGCGGATCCAGGGCACAGTCCTGGACTTCCCTATGCTATCCGTCAGGACCCATGACGGTTGGTATAATATCTAAAGCTTGACGCAGGCCTCGTCGAAACTCAGGCGCGGGGAGCGGGCGAACAGTCCTGCCGGGTCGCCGTAGCCGAGATTGATCAGGAAATTCGACCGCCAGCCGCGATCCTGCAGGAAGATCTCGTCCACCTTGGCATTGTCGAAACCCGACATCGCGCCGGTATCCAGGCCGATCGCACGGGCGGCCATCAGCAGATAGGCGCCCTGCAGCGTGCCGTTGCGAAACGCGGTGGTGGCGGCGAGGCCCTCGTTGCTGGTGAACCAGGATTTTGCATCCGGGTTATGCGGAAACAGCTGGGGCAGTTTTTCGTAAAACCGCGGGTCGTAGGCAACGATGGCCACGACCGGTGCGGACATGGTCTTTTCCAGATTGCCGCTGGACAGGGCAGGGGCGAGCCGATCCTTGGCCTCCTTAGTGCGCAGGAACATAAATCGTGCCGGCGAGGAATTGGCCGAGGTCGGGCCGAATTTCAGGATGTCGTAGATCTGGTCGATCTGCTCGTCGGTGACCGGGCGGTCGGTCCATTTATTATGCGAGCGCGCGTTCAGCAGCAGCACGTCGAGCGCGCCGGGGTCGATGGTCATTCTGATCGTCCTATGGCCGGCTAGAGCATGATAGCTTCAGATAGACGAAGCTATCGTGCTCTAGCTCTTTGTTTTGACTAGAAATTTTATCGCTCGGTTAAAGCAACCTCAAGCGATATTGCTCTAGGCGCCGTTATAGCCGCCAACGCAGAAATCAGAAATCCACCTGTTCAACCGAGACCACCTCCGGCACGTAGTGGCGCAGCATGTTCTCGATCCCGTGCTTCAGCGTGGCGGACGAGGATGGGCAGCCCGAGCAGGCGCCCTGCATATGCAGCTTCACCACGCCCTCGCGGAAGCCGCGGAAGACGATGTCGCCGCCGTCGCTGGCCACCGCGGGGCGCACGCGGGTATCGAGCAATTCCTTGATCTGGGCGACGATTTCCATGTCCTCGGGGGCGACGTCTTCATCGGCCTCGTCGTCCGCCTCGGTCATCGATGCGTCCATCACCGCACGCCCGGCGACGAAATGCTCCATGATGACGCCGAGGACCTGCGGCTTCAGCGCCTGCCAATCGGTGTCTTCGGACTTGGTGACGGTGATGAAGTCGCTGCCGAGGAACACCCGCGAGATGCCGGGAAGGGCGAACAGCGCGCCGGCCAGCGGGCTGCGCGCGGCCAAATCCGGGCTGGCGAAATCGGCGGTGCCGGCCCCCATCACGTCGCGTCCGGGCAGGAATTTCAACGTTGCGGGGTTCGGCGTGCCTTCGGTCTCGATGAACATTTGTCCAGGTCTTTCCTGTGGAGGGGGTTCCATGGAAAGCGGACCGCACAGGTCCACTCTGCTGGACGCTACATCGGCGCAAAGGGCCACGATGGCAAGAGGGGGAGCCCCGCCAGAGAAACGCCCGATCCACAACCTATAAGGGTAAAAATATATGGACGACACCGATTTACGATATTAAGACTTTTACTCAACCTATGATGGTATGCGAAATGCGGGCTTTCCGGGATCTGATGGCGGCCGGTTTCTGAGCGGCCATGTTGTTCAACTCCTATGTGTTCGTCTTCGCCTTCCTGCCGGCCACGCTGGCGGGGTTTTACGTCCTGACGAAATTGGGCCGGACGGTGGCGACGCTCTGGCTGATTGCTGCGTCCCTGGTGTTCTACGGATGGTGGAACCCGGCTTTCCTGCCGCTGCTGGGCGTTTCGGTGCTGGGGAATTTCGCGATCTCGCGGGCGCTGCTGGCAACTGCCAGCCGGGCGCGGTTGCAGTTCTGGCTGTTGGGCGGGGCGGTCGGGCTCAATCTGGCGGCGCTCGGTTATTACAAATATCTGGTGGCGTTTCTGGGTGTGCTGGGTTGGCCAGGGGTCACCGGCGCGGCCTTTGCCGACCCGGTCCTGCCGCTGGGGATCAGCTTCTTCACCTTCACCCAGATCGGCTATCTGCTGGATTGCCGCGGCGAGGCCGACGCGGACTCGCGAGTTTCCGGCGGGCGAGATTCCGGCTGGCTGGATTACGCGCTGTTCGTGACGTTCTTCCCGCATCTGATCGCCGGGCCGATCCTGCATCACCGCGAAATCCTGCCGCAATTCGCATTGCCGGAGACTTTCCGCCTCCCGACCGGCAATCTGACCGGAAATCTGGCCGGCAATCTAACCGGCAATCTGGCGGTCGGGCTAGGCTTCTTCACGCTCGGGCTGTTGAAAAAATGCCTGCTGGCGGATCCCACCGGGATTGTGGTGGCGCCGGGCTTCGCGCAGGCGGACGGGCTGGCGCTGGCCGCTTCCTGGCAGGTGGCGCTGTCGTATTCGCTGCAACTGTATTTCGACTTTTCCGGCTATTCGGACATGGCGGTGGGGCTGGCGCGGATGTTCAATCTGCGGTTTCCGGTCAATTTCAATTCGCCGTACAAGGCCCGCTCGGTGATCGATTACTGGCAGCGCTGGCACATCACGCTGACCCAATATCTGACCCGGTATCTGTTCACCCCGATGACCCTGGCGCTGCTGCGCCGCCGCGTCGCGCGGGGATTGCCGATCGGGCGTGCGGCACAGCGCAGTGTTTCGGGGTTTTGGGTCATGCGGGCGCTGCCGTTGGGAGTGACCATGGGGCTTGCCGGCATCTGGCACGGCGCGGGCTGGAGTTTTCTGATTTTCGGCTTGCTGCACGCGGTCTATTTGTCGGTCAATCACGCCTGGCGGATTTTCGGCATGGGGGCGCGCTGGCCTGCCGGATGGCTTGGGACCGTGTCCAGCATCGGGCTGACCTATCTGGCGGTGCTGGTGGGCGCGGTGTTCTTCCGCGCCCCCGGCGTTACCGCCGCGCTGGACCTGCTGGGCGGCATGATCGGCCTGCATGGATCCGGGTTCGCCATCCCGGCGGACCCGAGGGCGCAGGGCAGGCTGGGGCTGGACATACTCTGGCTCGCTTTGCTTTTTGGCATCGTCTGGGGCGCGCCGAACACGCAAGAAATCATGGGGGAGGCGCAAAGCAGGATGTCTGTATTGCGCTGGCGGCCGGCGCTGCCTTGGGCGGTTGGGTTCGGCGTGGCCGCCGCGGTCGGGTTGCTGTCGATCGGCGGCACCGGCGAGTTTTTGTATTTTCAGTTCTGAGATGCCCCCGATCCCCGCATCGCGCTATCTGACCTGGGTCGCGGCGAGCGCCTGTGCGTTCTTTGCCGCCGTGTGGATCTGGGTGGCGGCGATGCCGCTGGCCTATCTCGATCCGGAATACCCCTCCTGGCTGGCCAAGCGGCAAATGCTGGAGCGATGCGACCTCGGCGAAATGCTGGTGGTCGGCGATTCGCGTGCCGCGGTGAATATCGTGCCGGCGCTGCTGGGCGTGCGGACGACCAATCTGGCGGTCGGCGGCGGCCAGGCGATCGAGGCGTTCGTGGCGGTGAACCGGGCGCTCGCCTGTCCGGTGCCGCCGCGTCGCGTGGTGGTGTCGTTGAACGCCGGACACTTCGCCAAACCGGATTTGTTCTGGGAGCGCAGCGTGCGCTTCGGGTTCCTGAACCGGGCGGAACTGGCGGACGTGCTGCGGACCGCGCAGGCGCTGGGCGATGCCTCGGTGCTGGCGCCGCGCCATGACGACGGCCTGCCGCCGCGGTTGCGGGGGGTTCTGTACGCCATGCGGTTTCCGTCGCTGTATTTCAGCGGGATGCTGAAGGGCGGGGTGTTCCTGCGGCTATGGCGCAACCAGGCCGGCCTGGAAGCGGGGCTGGCTTCGCGCGGACAGTATTATTTTGGCACCGACCCGGGATCGAGCGCGATCGCCGCGGAGGGGGCTTTGGACAGCTTCGTGCCGTTGCCGGTACAGGACCATTATTTCAATCGGATGCTGGCGCTGCTGGCGTCGCGCGCCATCCCGGTCGATTTCATCGCCATGCCGCTGAACCGCTCGACCCGGGCGCGGGTGCCGGCGGCGGTGGAGCGGGACTACGCCGCGTATCTGGCTGGCTTTGAGGCGCGTTTCGACAATTTCTCGGTCGTCGGACCGGCCATGCCGGACTGGCCGGACCGGTTCTTCGGCGACGCTTTCGCCCATCTCAATCCCCCCGGTGCGGTGCTGTACAGCGCCGGTTTCGGCGTTTGCCTGCGGGCCAGGATGGCCGGGCGGGCGGGCGATTGCGACATAGGCTGGGGCAAACAACTGGCGGGTCAGCTGCCATAGGCGCGCCAGAAGAAGATCGCGGTCATCGTCACCGTCACCGCGATGATCAGAGCGCGGGTGGCGCTGGCTGGCAGTCGCTGGCCGATCCAGGCCCCGGCATAGCCGCCGCCGGCCGCGCCGAGCAGCATTGCCACGGTCTGCGGCCACCAGACCTGTCCGGCGGCGATGAAGCACAGCACGGCGATGGCATTCATCGCGCCGACCAGGAAGATGCGGGCCGGGTTCATCATCTTCAACGTATCGGTGCCGATCAGGCTCCAAACCGCCAGCATCATGATGCCGACCGCGCCGCCGAAATAGCCGCCATAGACGCCCAGGCCGAATTGCACCAGCAGCGTCGCCGTCCGGCCGATCCGCAAATGGCGGCGCAGTTTGTCGCCAAGCCGGCGGCCGAAGATGAAGGCCAGGGTGGCGACCAGCAGCAGCCAGGGCACCAGGAAGTCGAAAGTGGCGACGGGGGTGGAGAGCAGCAGGATCGCGCCGGTCAGGCCGCCCGCCAGGCTGAGCGCCAGCAGCAGTTTCAACGGAATGCCGCCGATGCCGCCGATTTCGCGGCGATAGACCCAGGTGCTGGTGACGGCGCCGGGAAACAGCGCGACCGTGCTGGAGGCGTTGGCGGCGACCGAGGGCACCCCGGCCAGGATCAGCGCCGGGAAGCTGACGAAGGAGCCCCCGCCGGCCATGGCGTTCATGGTGCCGGCGAGAAACCCGGCGCCGCCGAGCATCAGCAACATGCCGGGCGTTTGCACG
>JAYTXR010000125.1:0-8027 GCA_043742865.1 Acetobacteraceae bacterium | reverse complement strand
CTGAAGGGCAACGCCGTGCAGGCCTGCAACGATCCCGCCGCCTGGCCGTTTGCCACGATCGCCCGGCTGGCCGCTTCGCGCCATCCCGACCTGGTGATCCATGTGGGCGATTATCACTACCGCGAATCCGCCTGTCCAACCGGGCAGGCCGGCTGCGCCGGCAGCCCGTTCGGCGATAACTGGCCGGTCTGGAAGGCGGATTTCTTCGACCCCGCCGCGCCGCTGCTGGCGCAGGCGCCCTGGGTCATGGTGCGCGGTAACCACGAGCTGTGCTGGCGGGGCGGGCTGGGCTGGGTCCGCCTGCTCGATCCGCATCCGCCGGCCGCCTGCGGCACCGTGACCGAGCCGTATGCGCTGAACCTCGATCGGCTGAACCTGCTGGTGTTCGACGGGGCGGACGCCGATGACGACAAAATCGACCCGGCCAAGCTGCCGGGGTATCGCGCCCAGCTGCAAACGCTGCTGGGCCAGGCCCGGCCCGGCGCCTGGCTGCTGACGCATCGGCCGGTCTGGGCGGTCGTCCAGGGCAGCGTGCCAGCTGGAACGGTCACCAACATAACCGAGCAGGCAGCGATACGCGGTCTGAACGTGGACCGGCTGGATATGGTGGTCGCCGGGCATATCCATGATTTCGGGGCTTATGAATATGGCCCGGCGCGGCCGGTCCAGCTGGTGGTGGGTGGCGGTGGCGACACCAATGATGCGACCACCCATCCGCCCCGCCCCGGAATGGAGGTAGACGGCATGAAGCTGCGGCGTGGTTATGCGCTGCAGTATTACGGCTTCCTGGTGCTCGATCGGGCGGGCGATGGCTGGACCGGCCAGGTGATCGGGGCGGATGACCGGCTGCTGGCACGCTGCCGGTTCCACCGCCGATCCGCGGTCTGCAAACCGGTCGGTCCGGTCCGCGAGGCTTTATAGCCAGCGCAAACATCGGAGCAGGAGTCGCGTGTCCGGTCTGCTAGGCTCGCGCCATGCACGACATCGATTTCCCCGCTTTGGCCGCATCCCTGGCGGCACACGGCCATGCCAGGCTTCCCCTGCTGAACCCGGCCACCTGCCACGAACTGGCGGCGCTGTACGACAAGGCGGACCTGTTCCGCTCCCGCGTCGTGATGCAACGACACGGGTTCGGCAGCGGCGAATACAAATACCTGTCCTATCCGCTGCCTGCCATCGTCGCTCGGCTGCGCGCCGCGCTGTATTCCCCGCTGGCCGCGATCGCCAATGATTGGGCGATACAGCTGGGCGAAACCGGACGCTTTCCCGACAGCCACGACGCCTATCTGCGCCAGTGCCACGCGGCCGGCCAGACTAAACCGACGCCGCTGCTGCTGCGCTATGGCGAGGGCGACTATAACTGCCTGCACCAGGATTTGTACGGCGAGTGGGTGTTCCCGCTGCAACTGACGATCCTGCTCAGCGACCCCGGCCGCGATTTCACCGGCGGCGAGTTTTTACTGGTCGAGCAGCCCCCGCGCAGGCAGTCGCGCGGCGAGGCGATCGCGCTGGCGCAGGGCGAGGCGGTGATCTTCCCGGTCCGCCACCGCCCGGTGCGCGGCACGCGCGGCGTCTATCGGGTGACCCTGCGCCACGGCGTCAGCCGCGTGCGCTCCGGCATCCGCCAGACGCTCGGGATCATTTTTCACGACGCCGCCTGAGGCGATGTTCAAGGAGCTTTATGGATCGGATCGACCCAGGCCACCGCTTCCGGCTTCTCCACCGGCTCGATGTTCGGCAGGTTCACCACCACGGCCTCGTTGTCACTGCGCACCAGAACGCATTCCAGAATCTCTTCGGTGCTGGCGTTGATCTCCTGGTGCGGCACGTAAGGCGGCACGAAGATGAAATCGCCGGGCTCCGCTTCGGCGACGAATTCCAGCCTCTCGCCCCAGCGCATCCGGGCCTTGCCGCGCACCACATAGATCACGCTTTCCAGCGCGCCATGGTGGTGCACGCCGGTCTTGGCGTTGGCGTGGATGTTCACCGTGCCGGCCCAGATTTTCTGTGCCCCGACGCGGGCCAGGTTGACCGCCGCGGCGCGGCTCATGCCCGGCGTCTGCGCGGTGTTGCTGTCCAGCTGGTTGGCCTTGATCACCCGCACCCCATGGATGCGCCAGTCCACTGTGCCCGACGGCGGCGCGTGGGAATGGGGAGGCTCGTCGGCACCGTGCGTGTGGCTCATGATCGTCGCTCCACCGAAAATTACCGGCGGAGACTACCTCCAATCACGAATTCAGGAAACGCTTGGGTTAACAGCCGGTGGCGCCTTATTTCCGTTCCGGGCCGGCCTCCAGCAACGCCAGATTTTGCTGCGCCAAATCCGCGGTGGTGCTGTCGGGGTCGAGTTCGATCGCGTGCTCCCAATCCGCCCGCGCGCCGTCGCCGTCGCCGATGCGCTGGCGCAGGATGCCCCGCTCCAACAGCGCCTCGGAGTAGTTGGGATTAACCGACAAGGCGCGGTCAACATCGTCCTTGGCGCGGTCCAGCCGGCCTTCCTGACGCCATGCGGCGGCGCGCAGCACCAGCGCGTCGAAGCGCCGGGGATCGAGCTGCAGGGCGCGGTCCAGATCGTCGATGGCATCCAGATAGCGCTCCATGGTCGCCGCGGCGACCGAACGGTCGATCAGCAGGTCAGGATCGTTTGGGCTGAGCGCCAGGGCCGCGGTCGCGGCGTCATAGGCACGGTCCGGCTGGTCGGTCATCAGCCAGGCCTGCACCGCCTGGCCATAAACCGACGCGCGCGCCAGCGGCGGGGCCTTCGATCGTCTGGCGAGGTCGTCCAGCATCCCCGCGCCGGTCTCGGGATCACCGAGCGCGATCTGCGCCAGCGCCTGGCAATGCAGCGCGCCCTCGCCGCCGCCGGTGGCTTCCCAGGCATCGGCGAAATTATTCGCCCCCGCCGGGTCGGCGTCGATCATTTCCAGACAGTGCTCGTAATCCGGGCCGGCGGCCACCCGGGGCGGCACCGGGGGCAGCGGCAGCGGTGGCAGCGCCGTCTCATCGACCGCGATGGCGTCGTTGCGGCGGTCCGGCCCCGCGGTCAGAAACCACCAGGCCCCCCACAGGACGGCGAACAGGAATGCCGCCCCGCCGATGACCGCGATAAGCTTGTTCATAAGATCGCACCCTACTCTTTTGCGCCGGCGTCGGGCAAACAGAGGGCATGAAGAACGCCACACCGCATCTGGTCGTCTGCGGCCTCGGCTACACCGGGACCGCCATCGCCGCTGCCGCCCGGGCGGCGGGGTTCGCGGTAGTCGGCACCGCCCGCGCCCCGGCCGGCCGGCGGGGGCCGGACGGCGTGGCGATCATCGGTTTCGACGATGCTGGACCGGCAATCGCCGCCGCCAGCCATCTGCTGGTGACCGCGGGCCCCGAGACGACCGGCGATCCTGTGCTGGCCCGCCATCGCGAGGCGATCGGCGCGGGCTCCGGCCTGCGCTGGATCGGCTATCTGTCCACCACCGGAGTTTATGGCGACCGCGGCGGCGGCTGGGTGGATGAGGACAGCCCGCCGGCCCCGGCCTCGGCACGCACGCAGCGGCGGATCGACGCCGAGGCGCTGTGGGCCGGTTTTTCATCCGGCCGGGCGGTGGATATTTTTCGCGTCGGCGGCATCTACGGCCCCGGCCGCTCGGTGCTGGACGATGTCCGCGCCGGCATCGCGCGTCGGACGATCAAGCCGGGCCACGCCTTCGGCCGCATTCACCGCACCGACATCGCCCGCGCTGTGCTCGCCGCGATGATGCAGGACAAGGCGCCGGGGATACGCATCCTGAACCTGGTCGATGACGAACCGGCCGAAAGCGCGGCGGTGATCGAGGCGGCGGCCCGGCTGCTGGGCGTCGATCCGCCGGAGGCGATATTGTTTGCCCAGGCATGGGAGCGCATGAGCCCGATGGCGCGCAGCTTCTGGTCTGAAAATCGTCGGGTCGCCAGCGCCAAGACCCGCGCGATGCTCGGGATCGAGTGGCTGTATCCCAGCTACCGCGAAGGGCTACCGGCCATCCTGGCCGAGGAGCGGGGCCAGGGTCCGGCGTAGCAGCGCCAGATCCTCCGGCTGCGACAGCCGGTGGTCTCCATCTTTTACCAGCGTCACCTGCACATCGGCGCCGCTGATCGCGGCGGCCAGGCGCAGCGACAGCTCCCAGGGCACATCCGGGTCCTGCTGGCCGTGCAGCAGCCGGACCGGGCAATCGAGCAGGATCGGTGCCTGCAGCAGCAAATGCTCGCGCCCCTCCTCGATCAGCCGCAGCGTCACCGGATAGGGCTCGCCGTACTGGCTCGGCACCAACAGCACGCCGCTGCGTTGCAGCGTGGCGCGTTCCGCCGGGCTCATCGCCTCCCACATCAGCCGTTCGGTGAAATCCGGCGCCGCGGCGATGCCGACCAGGCCGGCCATGCGCGCCGGCCGCGCCAGCGCCGCCAGCAGCGCGATCCAGCCGCCCATCGAGGAGCCCACCAGCAGGATTTTGCCGGTCGTCAGCCGGTCGATCACCGCCAGCGCATCCGCGGTCCAGCGCCCGATCGTGCCGTCCTCGAACCGCCCGCCGCTCTGGCCGTGGCCGGAATAGTCGAAGCGCAGCAACGCCTGGCCCTGTTCGGCGCAGAATTCCGCCAGGTCCAGCGCTTTGGACCCGTTCATGTCGCTGTTGAACCCCGGCAGGAAGACGAGGGTCGGTCCCTTTCCGGGCAGCATGGTCCCGGCCAGTTCCACGCCATCCCCGCGATCCAGCCGGAAATTGCTGTCCATCCCACCCTCTCCTGACTTTTGCGCCCCACTTGATTGCGCGCCCACGTGATATAGCCGCGACGATGACGAATGAACCAGAATCGCCCCCGCCCGTGGTCCTGCAGGTCCTGCCGGCGCTGGGCACCGGAGGGGTCGAGCGCGGCACCGTGGAGATGACCGAGGCGATCGCCGGCGCCGGCGGCATCGCCCTGGTGGCCAGCGCCGGCGGACCCCAGGAACCCGCGATCCGGCGTGCCGGCGGGCGCCACATCATCCTGCCGCTCGACACCAGGAACCCCTGGCGCATCTGGCGCAATGCCGCGAGACTGGCGGCGCTGATCCGCACCGAGCATGTGGCGATCGTGCATGCCCGTTCGCGCGGGCCGGCCTGGTCTGCCAAGATTGCCTGCCGGCGCACCGGCACGCATTTCATGACCACCCATCACGGCACCTATGCCGAGAACCTGCCGTTCAAGCGGCGCTATAATTCGGTGATGGCGGCCGGCGAGCGGGTGATCGCCGCCAGCCGGTTCATCGCCGGATTGATCCAGCTTCGCCATGGCACCGATCCCGCGCGCATCCGGGTCATCCCCCGCGGCGTTGATACCACCATTTTCGATCCCGAAGCCGTGTCGGCGGACCGGCTGGCGCGGCTGGCGAAATCCTGGCGACTGGCGGACGGCATGCCGACCGTGCTGCTGGCGGGTCGGCTGCGACAATGGAAAGGCCAGTCGGTGCTGCTGGAGGCGATCGTGCGGATGGCCCGCACGGATGTCTGCTGTGTGCTGGTCGGCGGCGGCGCCAGGCGGATCACCGCGCGGCTGATCCGCCAGGCCGAGCGGCTCGGCATCGCCGACCGGGTGCGCCTGGTCGGCAACGGCGACGACATGCCGGCGGCGCTGATGCTGGCGGACGTGGTGATCCACGCCTCCACGGCGCCGGAGGCGTTCGGGCGCGTGGTGATCGAGGCGCAGGCCATGGCGCGGCTGGTGATCGCGGCCGATCTCGGCGGCCCGGTCGAGACGGTGGAGCACGGCGTGACCGGCTGGCGCGTCCCGGCCGGAGATGTGGACGCGCTCGCGGCGGCCATCGATCATGCGTTGACCCTGGCGGACGCGGACCGCCGGACGATCGAAGCCGCCGCCCGTGCCTCGGTGCTGCGCAGCTACACCAAGCAGGCGATGCAGGAGGCGACGCTGGATGTGTACGAGGAATTGCTGGCAGGCCAGACGTAACCGCGCTTGCACCGAAATCGCCGCGAGGCCATAGACGGGTCCCCATTTTCTCTGCCGGAGACGCAACTATGCCCGCCATCACCCTGCCCGACGGTTCCATCCGCCGTTTCGACGGGCCGGTGACGGGCACTGACCTCGCTGCCGCCATCGGCCCCGGCCTCGCTCGCGCGGCGCTGGCGATGAAGCTGGATGGCAGGATCGTCGATCTGGGCACCGAGATCGGCTCGGACGCCGCGGTGATGTTTATCACCCGGCGCGACCCCGATGCGCTGGAGATGATCCGCCACGACTGCGCCCATGTGCTCGCGGAGGCCGTGCAGGCGCTGTATCCGGGCACCCAGGTCACCATCGGCCCGTCGATCGAAAATGGCTTCTACTACGA
Source organism: Acetobacteraceae bacterium (assembly GCA_043742865.1). Lineage (GTDB taxonomy): Bacteria > Pseudomonadota > Alphaproteobacteria > Acetobacterales > Acetobacteraceae > PALSA-911. Next base: position 1,675 of record JAYTXR010000125.1, on the reverse strand, counting down.
TTTCGCCCGCAACGAGCCGTTCACCCCCGAGGATTTCGCCGCCATCGAGGCGGAAATGCGGAAAATCGTCGCCCGTGCGGCGCCGTTCGAGCGCCAGGTGAAGGACCGCGAGGACGCCATCGCGTTTTTCCAGGCCAAGGGGGAAAAATACAAGGCGCAGCTGATCCAGGATCTGCCGACCAGCGAAACCATCACTCTGTACAAACAGGGCGACTGGATCGACCTCTGCCGCGGGCCGCATATGCGTAATACCGGCGATATCGGCACGGCGTTCAAGCTGATGAAGGCGGCCGGCGCCTATTGGCGCGGCGATCACCGCAACGCGATGCTGTCGCGCATCTACGGCACCGCCTGGCGCGACCAGAAGGAGCTCGACGCCTATCTACACCGGCTGGAGGAGGCCGAGCGGCGCGACCATCGGCGCATCGGCCGCGATATGGGGCTGTTCCATTTGCAGGAGGAAGCGGCCGGCAGTGTGTTCTGGCACCCCAAGGGCTGGAGGCTGTACCGCGTCACCGAGGATTATATGCGCCGCCGCCTCGATGCGGCCGGCTACCAGGAGGTCCGCAGCCCCCAGTTGCTCGACCGTTCGCTGTGGGAGCAATCCGGCCATTGGGAGAAGTTCCGCGAGCACATGTTCGTCGCTTCGGTGGAGGATGAGGACAAGCAGCTGGCGCTGAAGCCGATGAACTGTCCCTGCCATGTGCTGATCTTCCGCCAGGGCCTGCGATCCTACCGCGAGCTGCCGCTGCGCATGGCCGAGTTCGGCGCCTGCCACCGCTACGAGCCGTCCGGCGCGCTGCACGGCATCATGCGGGTTCGCGCCTTCACCCAGGATGACGCGCATATCTTCTGCACCGAGGCGCAGATCGCCCCGGAGACCGCTAAATTCGTCGATCTGCTGTCGTCGATTTATCGCGACTTTGGATTCTCCGAGTTCCGCATCAAATTTTCCGACCGTCCCGCGGTGCGGGCCGGCGAGGATGAAGTCTGGGACCGCGCCGAAGCCGCTTTGCGCGAAGCCTGCGCCACGGCGGGGGTGGAGTACGAACTGAACCCCGGCGAGGGGGCGTTCTATGGACCGAAACTGGAATTCGTGCTGCGCGACGCGATCGGGCGGGACTGGCAATGCGGCACGCTGCAGGTGGATTTCGTGCTGCCCGAGCGGCTGGATGCCGAATATGTCGGCGAGGACGGCGCGCGCCATCGCCCGGTCATGCTGCATCGGGCGATCCTGGGCAGCTTCGAACGCTTCCTCGGTATCCTGATCGAACAATATGCCGGCCGCTTCCCGCTCTGGCTGGCGCCGGTGCAGGTGGTGGTGGCGACCATTGTGTCCGACGCCGATGCGTATGCGCAGGAAGTGGCCGCGGCGCTGCGCGCGGCGGGAATGCAGGTGCGGACCGATCTGACCAACCAGAAGATCAACGCCAAGGTGCGCGAACACAGCCTGGCGCATGTTCCTGTGCTGGCCGTTGTCGGGCGCAAGGAGGCGGAGAACCGTACCGTTGCCTTGCGCCGACTGGGCGGGGATGCCCAGGAGGTGATCGGCCTGGAGGAAGCGGTTGCCCGCCTGGCCGCGGAGGCCACGCCGCCTGATCTGGCGCGCCGCGACCGAGGCCTCACTTGATGTTGTGCGGAATCAGCGCCACTACTCAAATCGGTTGGTGCTAAG
>JAYTXR010000124.1:0-5925 GCA_043742865.1 Acetobacteraceae bacterium | reverse complement strand
CATGTCGGCGCCTATTACCTGCGCCTGATGGTGGTCGACCGTCCCGGCGTGATCGCCGATGTGACCGCCGAACTGCGCGATCAGGGGGTGTCGCTGGAATCGATGCTCCAGCGCGGCCGCAGCCCCGGCGAGGCGGTGCCGGTGGTGCTGGTGACGCATGAAACCAACGAGAGTTCCATGCGCGCAGCCCTGGACCGGATCGCCAAACTCGGCGCGGTCATGCAGGCTCCGACGATGATTCGGATCGAGGCCGGCTAGAGCAATATCGCCTGGTCACTTCAACCGGGCGATAAAATTGCTCGTCGAAATAAAAGGCTGGAAGGCGCGCATGCATATCGGGATCCCCAAGGAAATAAAAACCCATGAATACCGGGTCGGCCTGACCCCCGCTGGCGTGCGCGAGCTGACCCGGCACGGCCATGCCGTCACAATGCAGGCCAATGCCGGGGTGGGCGCCGGGCTGGCGGACGATGCCTACCGCGATGCCGGTGCGGCGATCGTCGATGGCGCGGCCGAAGTGTTCGCGCGGGCGGATATGATCGTGAAGGTCAAGGAACCCCAACCCCAGGAGATCGCGCTGCTGCGCGAGGGCCAGATCCTGTTCACCTACCTGCATCTGGCCGCCGATAAGGCGCAGGCCGCGGCGCTGATGGCGTCCGGCGCCATCTGCGTCGCCTATGAAACCGTCACCGACGCTCGCGGCGGCCTGCCGCTGCTGGCGCCAATGAGCGAGGTGGCGGGGCGGATGTCGGTGCAGGTCGGCGCGCATTGCCTGGAGAAGGAACAAGGCGGCTCCGGCGTGCTTCTGGGTGGCGTGCCAGGCGTCGCCCCCGGCCGCGTGGTGGTGCTGGGCGGCGGCGTGTCGGGCACCAATGCGGCGCGCATGGCGGTCGGGCTGGAGGCCAGCGTGGTGATCATCGACCGGTCCTTGCCGCGGCTGAAGGAGCTGGACCTGCAATTCGGCCCCCGCGCCACCACGCTGTTCGCCACCACCGAGGCGATCGAGCGCGAGGTGCTGCACGCCGATCTGGTGATCGGGGCGGTGCTGGTGCCGGGTGCGGCGGCGCCCAAGCTGGTGACCCGCGCCATGGTTGCCCGCATGCGGCCCGGCTCGGTGCTGGTGGACATCGCCATCGATCAGGGCGGCTGTTTTGAGACCAGCCGGCCGACCACCCATTCCGCCCCCACCTATGTCGAGGAAGGCGTCGTGCATTATTGCGTGACCAACATGCCGGGTGCCGTGGCGCGAACCTCCACCTTCGCGCTGACCAACGCGACGCTGCCATTCGTGCAGGCGTTGGCGCATAAGGGCTGGCAACAGGCCTTGCATGACGATCTGCATCTGGCCGACGGGCTGAATGTGCTGGCCGGCAAGATCACCCACCCGGCGGTGGCCGAGGCGCTGGGCCTGGCGTACGAGCCGGCGCCGAGTGGAGAGTTCGATTTCGAAGCGTTTGTCTAGAGCAGGATCGTTTGAGGCGAGCCGTCAGAACACGTCAATCATGCGATCCAACAAAGGGCTGGAGACGGATAGCTTCCTCTACCTGAAGCTATCCGTCTCCAGACCCGTTGCCGGGATGCGGCGGCGGGGCTAACCTTGGCGATCGGTCGCGCGGGACCGTGGGAGCCAAACACAGGAGAACGCCATGTCATCGGCCACGCTCACCAAAGGCGCAGAGCAGGTTTTCGAGAAGGGCAAGATCGCCCTCGGGCTCGCCAGCGATCCGGTCTACGTGCAGGGAAGGCGCGATTTCTTCAAATACCGCGACCTCGGCGTCACCACGGCCAGCGGCGGCGCGGTTCGCGCCCAGGTGACGATCGGCACCCAGGGTCTGACCCGGGAGACCGGCTGGCACTACCATGTCTGCGAGGGCCAGTTCATCTACATGCTCAAGGGCTGGGTCGAGCTGCAGTTCGAGGGCGGCCGCACCATCGTGGTGAACGAAGGCGACAGCCTATATATTCCAGGCAACACCAAGCACAACGAAACCCGCGCCGCGGATAATCTCGAAATTTTGGAGATTTCCATCCCCGCGGATATGGGTACCAAGGCCTGCGACGCGCCAGCGTAGCCAGGCCAGGACTCTGCCCTGGACCCCCCAAAGGGCTCGCCCTTTGGAAACCCAATCCTTAAGATAAGGTCCAGGGGCTTGGCCCCTGGCGGGTCCCGGCAGCGCCCGGCCTTCCTGGAGTCAACATGCCCACCCCCAACTCCCTACGCAACGGCCCCGACGCACGCGGCCGGTTCGGCGAATTCGGCGGCCGTTTCGTCGCCGAAACCCTGATGCCCGCGATCCTGGAAGTGGAAAAGGCCTACATCAAGGCCAAGGCCGACCCCGCGTTCCAGCAGGAACTCGCCACCTATATGACCCATTACGTCGGCCGCCCGACGCCATTATGGCTGGCGCAGCGCATGACCGACCGGCTGGGCGGGGCCAGGATCTACTTCAAGCGCGACGAGCTGAACCACACCGGCAGCCACAAGGCCAATAACTGCATGGGCCAGATCCTGCTGGCCAAACGCATGGGCAAGACCCGCATCATCGCCGAAACCGGTGCCGGCCAGCACGGCGTCGCCACCGCCACCATGTGCGCGTTGTTCGGCCTGCCCTGCACCATCTATATGGGTGCGACCGACGTCGAACGGCAGAAACCCAATGTTTTCCGCATGAAGCTGCTCGGGGCGGAGATCGTTCCGGTCACTTCCGGCGCCGGCACGCTGAAGGATGCGATGAACGACGCGATGCGCGACTGGGTGGCGAACGTCGAAAACACCTATTATCTGATCGGCACCGTCGCCGGCCCGCACCCGTATCCGATGATGGTGCGCGATTTCCAGTCGGTGATCGGCGACGAGGCCAGGCAGCAGCTGATGGATGCCGAGGGCCGCCTGCCGGATGCCGCGGTCGCCTGCATCGGCGGCGGCTCCAACGCCATGGGGCTGTTTCACCCGTTCCTGGACGACCCCTCGGTCCGGCTGATCGGGGTGGAGGCGGCCGGGCATGGTCTGGACACGCATCAGCACGCCGCCAGCCTGTCGCGGGGGCGGCCGGGCGTGCTGCATGGCAACCGCACATATCTGTTGCAGGACGAGGACGGTCAGATCGAGGAGGCGCATTCGATTTCCGCCGGCCTCGACTATCCCGGCATCGGCCCGGAGCATTCCTGGCTGCACGATATCGGCCGCGTCGAATATGTGTCCGCCACCGATGACGAGGCGTTGGCGGCGTTTCAGCTCTGCACCAGCACCGAGGGCATCATCCCGGCGCTGGAGCCGGCGCATGCGATCGCGCATGTGACGAAGCTGGCGCCGACGATGGGCAGGGATCAGATCATTCTGCTCAATCTCTGCGGCCGGGGCGACAAGGACATCTTTACCGTGGCCGACCATCTGGGGTTCCAGCTGTGAGCCGCATCGCCGCCCGCTTCGCCCAGTTGCGGGCCGAACATCGCGGCGCGCTGATTCCGTTCCTGGAGGCCTGGGACCCCGATCCCGCCACCTCCATGGCCATCCTGCGCGGCATGCCGGGCGCCGGGGCCGATCTGATCGAGATCGGCATGCCGTTCACCGATCCGATGGCGGACGGCCCGATCATCCAGGCCGCCGGCAAACGCGCGTTGGCCGCCGGCGCCACCGTCGATCGCACGCTGGCGATGGTGCGCGACTTCCGTACCGAGGATAGCGCGACCCCGATCGTGCTGATGGGCTACGTCAATCCGATCCTGTCCTATGGTCCCAAGCGGTTCTGCGTCGATGCCGCTTCGTCCGGCGTCGATGGCCTGATCGTGGTCGATCTGCCGACCGAGGAAGCCGATCTGCTGGTGCCGCACGCCACGGCCAACGGGCTGGATATCATCCGCCTGGTGGCGCCCACCACCGACGATGCGCGCATGCCGCTGGTGCTGAACGGCAGTTCCGGTTTCGTCTATTACGTTTCGATCACCGGTATCACCGGCACGCGCACCGCCAGCGCCGCGGAACTGGCCGCGGCGATCCCCCGCATCCGACGGGTGACCGGTTTGCCGATCGCGATCGGGTTCGGCGTGCGCACGCCCGAGCAGGCCGCCGAGGCGGTGCGTGCCGGGGACGCCGCCGTGGTCGCCTCGGCGTTGATCGATACGCTGTTTGCCAGTCTGGACGCGCAGGGCCGCGCCCGGCCCGATACCGTGCGCCGGGTGCTGGACCAGGTTCGCGGCCTGGCCGAGGGCGTGCGCAGCGCCCGTTTGCAGAAGGTCTGATCGATGAGCTGGCTGACCGAAGTATTGCGGCCGAAAATCCGCACGCTGTTCGCCTCGCGCGAGGTGCCGGACAATCTCTGGCATCAATGTCCGAACTGCCAGCAGATGATCTTCCGGCAGGATTTGGAAACCACGCTGAAAGTCTGCAGCCAGTGCGGCCATCATATGCGCGCCAGCGCCACCGAGCGGCTGCGCTGGACACTGGATGAAGGTTTCACCCGCATCGAACTGCCCAAGGTGCCGGCCGATCCGCTGCGGTTCCGCGATACCAAGCGCTATTCCGACCGGCTGCGGGAATCGCGCGAAAATACCCAGCTGGACGACGCCATCCTGGTCGCCTCCGGCGCCATCGAAGGCCACAAGGCGGTGGTCGCGGCGATGGCGTTCGAGTTCATGGGAGGCTCGATGGGTGCGGCCGTGGGCGAGGCGCTGGTGGCCGCTTCCCGGCTTGCGGTGTTGCAGGACGCGCCGTTGATCGTGTTCACCGCCTCCGGCGGCGCGCGCATGCAGGAAGGGGCGATCAGCCTGATGCAGATGCCGCGCAGCGTGATCGCGACACGGCTGGTCAAGGATGCCGGGCTGCCGTTCATCGTCGTGCTGACCGATCCGACCACCGGTGGGGTCACCGCCAGCTTCGCCATGCTGGGCGATGTGCAGATCGCCGAGCCGGAGGCGCTGATCGGCTTCGCCGGGGCCAGGGTGATCGAACAGACCGTACGCGAAACGCTGCCGGATGGTTTCCAGCGGGCCGAATACCTGCATCAGCACGGCATCGTCGATATGGTTACCAAGCGCGGCGATATGCGCGCGACCCTGGCGCGGCTGATCGGCCTGCTGCGGGTAAAGCAGATTGCCGCCGTTCCGAAGGCGGCGTGAGCGTATCGGCGGACATCGCCGCGTGAGCGTATCAGCGGATATTTCCCAGGGCCGCCGGGTGGACGCCATCGTCGCCCGGCTGCATGGACTGCATCCACGGCTGATCGACCTCAGCCTGGACCGGCTGGTGTCGTTGCTGGCGAAACTTGGCCATCCGGAATTGCGTCTGCCGCCGGTCCTCCATGTCGCCGGCACCAACGGCAAGGGCAGCTGCTGCGCCTTCCTGCGCGCGATCGGCGAGGCGGCGGGAATGCGGGTGCATGTCTACACCTCCCCCCATCTGGTGCGCTTCAACGAGCGGATCCGCATCGCCGGCGAGCTGGTTTCCGACGACGGCCTGTCGGCCGCGCTCGAGCATATCGAACGCGTCAACGACGGCGCGCCGATTACCGTGTTCGAGGTCATTACCGCGGTTGCGTTATACCTGTTCGCGGAAAACCCGGCCGAGCTTTGCGTGCTGGAGGTCGGCCTGGGCGGTCGCGGCGATGCCACCAATGTGATCGCCCGCCCGGCCGCCTGTGCCATCACATCCATTTCGCTGGATCATCGGGAGATGCTCGGCGACACGATCGCGCTGATTGCGGCGGAGAAGGCGGGGATCCTGAAACCGGACGTGCCGGTGGCCATCGGCCGTCAGCCGCGCGAGGCGCTGGATGTTCTGCTGGCCAGCGCCTCGCAAATGCGCGCGCCGGTGGCGCTGCGTGACCGCGATTGGCATATCGAGCTTCAGGGCGCCGGTTTGCGCTACCATGACGCCCGGGGCGTGCTGGACCTGCCGGCGCCGGCATTGCCGGGCACGCATCAGATCGA
>JAYTXR010000123.1:0-5755 GCA_043742865.1 Acetobacteraceae bacterium | reverse complement strand
CACTAAACATTATGAGCAAAGCATCGAAGCCTTCATCCGCCGCCGATCCCGCCCGCAAGCAGGCGGTGATCTATGCCCGCGTCTCGTCCAAGGAGCAGGAGAAGGAAGGCTTCTCGATCCCGGCGCAATTGAAGCTGCTCAAGGAATATGCCGCCGCCAACGGCTTCGCGGTGGCGCAGGACTACATCGACGTTGAAACCGCCAAGCAATCGGGCCGCACTGCCTTCGGCGAGATGGTGGCGTTCCTCAAGGCGAACCGCGCCGTGCGGGCGATGCTGGTCGAGAAAACCGACCGGCTCTACCGCAACCTGAAGGATTGGGTGACGGTCGATGAACTCGACGTGGAAATGCACTTCCCGAAGGAAGGCGTGGTGTTGTCGCGCGAGTCGCGTTCGTCGGAAAAGTTCATGCACGGCATCAAGGTGCTGATGGCGAAGAACTACATCGATAACCTGTCCGAAGAAGCCCGCAAGGGCATGCAGGAAAAGGCCGAGCAGGGCATCTGGCCGACCAAGACACCACTCGGCTACAAGAATGTCAGCGGCCCGGACGGCAAAAAGATCATCGCCGTCGATCCGGCTTTGTCGCCGATCGTGTCGCAGATATTCGACTGGTATGCGCGCGGCGACATTTCGCTGAAGGAAGCGGCGCGCAAGGCGCATGCGGCGGGCCTGCTCTACCCCAAGAGCGGCGCGAAGGTGCCGGTAAGCACGGTTCACACGATCCTGCGCAACCGGCTCTATACGGGCTGGTTCGAATGGAACGGCAAACTCATTGAAGGCAAGCATGAAGCGCTGGTGCCGGTCGAACTGTGGGAACGGGTGCAGGGCGTGCTCGATGGCCGCTTCGCCAAGAAAGCCAAGCGCGGCAAGCACGACTTCGCCTTTTCGGGCCTGATTGGCTGCCATGCCTGCGGCTGCGCCGTGGTCGGCGAGATCAAGAAGCAGCGCTACATTTATTATCACTGCACCGGCTACGCCGATAAGTGCCAGGGCAACCCGGCGACCTGCCGCCGCAAGCATGTGCGAGAGGAAGCGCTCGAAGCGCAGTTCACCGAAATGCTCGGGCGGCTTCGCTTCGACGACGAGGTGCTGGAATGGGTGCGCGATGCGCTGCACGCCAGCCACGCCGACGAACGCCGCGAGCACGAGGAAGCGATCAAACGGCATCGGGCCGAACACAAGCGCCTTCAGGACCGGACCAACGCCATGTACGTCGATAAGCTAGACGGGCTGGTGGACACCGCCTTCTATGAAAAAATGTCGAACCAGTGGCGCGAAGAACAGAACCGCTGCCAACGCGAGATCAACCGGCACCAGAACGCCGACAAATCCTACAAAGACGAGGGTGTTGCGCTTCTGGACCTCGCCCGCAACGCCCAAAGGCTGTTCGCGACGCAGGAGCCGCGCGAAAAACGCCGCCTGCTGAACTTCGTACTATCGAACTGCACTTGGGAGGATGGCGAGGTGGTCGCCACCTTCCGCCAACCCTTTGCCATGCTTGCAGAAACAGCGGCTGCCGCCGCTCGCTTAGAGGCGGGCGAGCACGCCAAATCGGCGAAAAACGAGATTTGGCTGGGGGACCTGGATTCGAACCAAGGATGCCCGGGTCAGAGCCGAGAGTTTTACCGCTAAACTATCCCCCATCTCCGGATAGAAGGCTCGGATAGCATGCCGCCCGTTGGGCTGCAACCGCGCGGCGATAATCCCGCTTGCCCCGCTGCCCCGGATGCATGGACAATGAAAGGATGCTCAAGGACACACAATCGGCCGGGGTCGCGTTTTCCGACGCTTCGCGCACGCGATCTGCCGGCGCCCAAAGCGGGTTGGCTTATGCGGCGCTCGATCTCGGGACCAATAATTGTCGGCTGTTGGTGGGCACGCCGAATTTCCAAGGGTTTCGCGTGATCGACAGTTTTAGTCGCATTGTGCGCCTGGGCGAGGGCCTGCACGATACCGGCAGGCTATCGGAGGCGGCGATGGAACGGGCCATGCTGGCGCTGCATGCCTGCGCCGCCCGGCTCGGTCGCCGTCCCATGCGCGACGTGCGCGCGATCGCCACCGAGGCCTGTCGGCGCGCCGCCAACGGGGCGCCGTTCCTGGCTCGCGTGAAGGCCGAGACCGGCATCGCCTTCGACATCATCTCGCCGCGCGAGGAAGCCGAATTGGCGCTGGACAGTTGCGGGTCGCTGCTGACGGGCGACTCCAGCCGGGCGCTGCTGTTCGATATCGGCGGCGGCTCTACCGAACTTGGCTGGGTCCGTATCGACCCGTCCAGTGGGCCATTGCTGGTGGGCTACGCCTCGCTGCCGCTGGGCGTGGTCACGCTGGCGGACCAGTTCGGCGCCGCCGGCTTCACCAATGCCGGGTTCGAGGCGATGGTAGCCGAGGTCGCCGGCCGGCTCGCCGCGTTCGAGGCGGTGCACTGCATCGCCCAGGAAATCCGCTCCGGCGGCGCGCGCTTGCTTGGCACCAGCGGCACCGTGACCACTCTGGCGGGCATCGCGCTCGGGCTGGCGCGCTATCGGCGGATGCTGGTGGACGGCCATGTCCTGAGCGGCGCGGACGCGCTGGCGGCCCTGGACAGCCTGCGCGCGATGGGACGCGAGGGTTTGGCGCGGCACCCTTGCGTCGGACCCGACCGGGTGGAATTCGTACTGCCCGGCTGCGCCGTGTTCGCCGCCATCATCCGTCAATGGCCGGCAGCGACGGTGGTGGTCGCCGATCGCGGCTTGCGCGAGGGGATGCTTATGCGCATGATCCGCGCCGACCGCGCCCGCATCCCTCCGCGCAATGCGTGGGACGGCAAGTGTGGAGAACGGCTTCCGGCATGACCACAGGATCGGGTAAAAAAGCTCCCCCGCCGCAGCGGGGGCTCGCGGTCATGCTGCGCACCTCTCGTGGGCGCAGTCCGGCTTCGCAACTTTGGCTCAAGCGCCAGCTCAACGACCCCTATGTCCAGGCGGCGCAGCTTCAGGGCTGGCGTTCGCGGGCGGCATTCAAATTAATTGAGCTCGATGACCGCTTCAAGCTGATCACCAAGGCCGCCCGCGTGATCGATCTGGGCGCCGCACCTGGCGGCTGGGCACAGGTCGCGGTCAAGCGCGGCGCAGCCCGGGTGGTCGGTGTGGACTTGCTGGAAGTGGACCCGGTCCCCGGCGCGGAAATCATCCAGGGTGACTTCACCGATCCGGACATGCCGGCGCGGCTGACCGCAATGCTGGGCGGCAAGGCCGATCTTGTGCTGTCGGACATGGCGCCGAACACCACCGGCCATGCCGCGACCGATCATATTCGCATCATGGTGCTGGCGGAGTTGGCGCTGGATTTCGCCGTGGACATATTGGCCGATGGCGGCAGCTTTGTCGCCAAGGTGTTCCAAGGTGGTTCCGAAAAGGGCATGCTGACGGCGATGAAACGGCATTTTTCCGTTGTGCGGCATGCCAAACCGCCCGCCAGCCGCAAGGAATCCAGCGAGCTGTACGTGGTCGCCTCAGGGTTTCGCCGCCCCGGTTAAGCTGACCGGTTAAGCTAGGCGATTATATTGGCCGGCGCTTGCGCCGATGCGCCGGGACGCCTATTTGGGCGTGCCAAGGTCGGGAAGCCAGCGCAGCCTTGCGCAGGGCGATTTCCGCCGCGGAAAGGATCCGCCCATGGCTCTCGATAGCGCGCCCGACCTCACCGATACCAACCCCACCGATGCCGACCGGATGGATTCAAGTCGGGCTCCGACCGACCCGATCAATCGCGCCGCCCGGATCGAGGAAGCCCTGGCCTTCGATGACGTGCTGGTGGTCCCCGCCTATTCCCAGGTTCTGCCCTCCGCGACCGACACCCGGACCTGGCTGACCCGGACCATCAAGCTGAATATCCCGCTGCTGTCCTCGGCCATGGACACGGTGACCGAAGCGCCGATGGCAATCGCGATGGCCCAGCAAGGCGGCATCGGTGTCATTCACAAGAACCTGGAGCCGGAGGAACAGGCAGCCCAGGTGCGCCAGGTGAAGAAATACGAATCCGGCATGGTGGTGAACCCACTGACCATCCACCCCGACCAGACGCTGGCGGATGCGCGGATGCTGATGAGCACCCATCGGATCTCCGGCTTTCCGGTCGTCGAACGCGACACCGGGCGCCTGGTCGGCATCCTGACCAACCGCGATGTGCGCTTCGCCACCGACCCGGGCTCGCGCGTCTATGAGCTGATGACACGGGAGAACCTGGTCACGGTCACCGGCAATGTCGCGCCGGAGGAGGCGCGGCGGCTGCTGCAGCGCCACCGGATCGAGAAGCTGCTGGTGGTGGATGATGCCTATCGCTGCGTCGGGCTGATCACGGTCAAGGACATGGACAAGGCCCAGGCGCACCCGCTGGCCAACAAGGATGAGCTGGGCCGCCTGCGCGTGGCCGCGGCCACCGGGGTCGGGCCGGAAGGCCATGCCAGGTCGCGGCTGCTGATCGAGGCCGGGGTGGACGTGATCGTGGTCGACACCGCGCACGGCCATTCGGCGGGGGTGATGGAGGCGGTGCGTCTGATCAAGCAATATTCCAACGCGGTGCAGGTCGTCGCCGGCAATGTGGCAACGCCCGAGGGCGCGATCGCGCTGATCGAAGCCGGGGCGGATGCGGTCAAGATCGGTATCGGGCCCGGCAGCATCTGCACCACCCGCGTGGTCGCAGGCGTCGGCGTGCCACAATTCACCGCGGTGATGGAAACCGCCGCCGCCTGCCGCGAACGCGGCGTGCCGGCGATCGCCGATGGCGGCGTGCGGACCAGCGGCGACATCGTCAAGGCGATCGCCGCCGGGGCCGATTGCGTGATGATCGGCAGCCTGCTGGCCGGCACCGACGAAGCGCCGGGGGAGGTGTTCCTGTATCAGGGCCGTTCGTACAAATCCTATCGCGGCATGGGCAGCTTGGGGGCGATGGCGCGCGGCTCGGCCGACCGCTATTTCCAGCAGGACATCAAGGACCAGCTGAAGCTGGTGCCGGAGGGGGTCGAGGGAAGAGTGGCCTATCGCGGCCCGGTTTCCGCGGTGGTGCACCAACTGGTCGGCGGGCTGAAGGCTGGAATGGGCTATACCGGCAGCGCCGATATCAGCCATTTGCAACGGCACACGAAATTCAAGAAAATCACCAATGCGGGTCTGCGCGAGAGCCATGTGCACGATGTGGCGATCACAAGGGAAGCGCCGAATTACCGCCAGGACTGAAACATGGCCCGTATCCAAGCGGTCATCTTCGACGCCTATGGCACGCTGCTGAACGTGCACGCGGCGATGGGCCGCCACGCCGCCCGGCTGGGGCCGAACTGGCAGGCCATCAGCGCCGACTGGCGCAGCAAGCAACTCGAATATAGCTGGGTCCGCAGCCTGGCCGGCCCTGGCAAGCACCTCGATTTCTGGCTTTTGACGCAACACGCCCTGGCCTGGGTGGCGGCGAAACACGGCATCAACGATGCCGCCCTTCTGACCGAGATCCTTGGCGCCTACCGGCATTTGGATGCCTATTCGGATGTGGCGGCAACGCTGACGGAGCTGCGGACGATGGGGCTCGGCACCGCCATTCTGACCAACGGCGAGCCCGGCATGCTGGCGGACGCGGTCGGCTCGGCCGGTATTTCCGCGCTTCTGGACGACGTGCTGAGCGTGGAATCTGTTGGCATCTTCAAACCCGATCCGCGCGTCTATGCTCTGTGCACCGCGCGCTTCGGACTGGCTGCCGGAGACATGGCGTTCCTGTCGTCCAATCCCTGG